>NZ_JAAGLN010000058.1 GCF_010548145.1 Streptomyces sp. SID10853 | reverse complement strand
TGGCCACGGACAACCCGGTGCCGGAGCCGCCGTTCTGGGGCACCCGGGTGGTCAAGGGTATCCAGCTCAAGGAGTACGCGTCCTGGCTGGACGAGGGCGCCCTGTTCAAGGGCCAGTGGGGGCTCAAGGAGGCCCGCAAGGGCGAGGGGCCCACCTATGAGGAGCTGGTCGAGAGCGAGGGCCGGCCGCATCTGCGGGGCTGGCTGGACCAGCTGCACACCAAGAACATGCTGGAAGCGGCCGTCGTCTACGGCTACTTCCCCTGCGTGTCCAAGGGCGAAGACCTCATCCTCCTCAACGACGACGGCTCCGAGCGCACGCGCTTCACCTTCCCCCGGCAGCGTCGTGGCCGGCGGCTCTGCCTCGCCGACTTCTTCCGCCCCGAGGAGTCGGGCGAAACGGATGTGATCGGCCTTCAGGTCGTCACCGTCGGCTCCCGGATCGGTGAGGCCACCGCCGAGCTGTTCGCGGCCAACTCCTACCGCGACTACCTCGAACTGCACGGCCTGTCCGTTCAGTTGGCCGAAGCCCTCGCCGAGTACTGGCACGCCCGGGTCCGCTCCGAGCTCGGCTACGCGGGGGAGGACCCCTCCGACGTCCAGGACATGTTCGCCCTCAAGTACCGCGGCGCGCGTTTCTCCCTCGGCTACGGTGCCTGCCCCGATCTGGAGGACCGGGCGAAGATCGCCGAACTGCTCCAGCCGGAGCGGATCGGGGTCCACCTCTCGGAGGAGTTCCAGCTCCACCCCGAGCAGTCCACCGACGCGATCGTCATCCACCACCCCGAGGCCAAGTACTTCAACGCCCGGTAACCCGGTGGACCAGCACGCACCGGCGGTCGGTCACCCGTCCGCCGGTGCGTGCACCGCATCACAGCGCGGACCGGACCGCTCCGACGTACACTGGTCGGTCCGGTACAGGCCGGTTGCCCACCCAGCAGGGTGAGTGACCGGCCTTCGTGTCCCTCCAGGAGGTGTCCCCGTATGACGAGTACGGTCGCCGCGCTCAACACCCGTATGGCCGAAGGCGCAGCCCTGCAGGCCGTCCTGCTCGACATGGACGGCACGCTGGTGGACACCGAGGGCATCTGGTGGGACGCCGAGGTGGACGTGTTCGCCGCGCTCGGCCACCGGCTCGACGAGCGCTGGCGGGACACCGTGGTGGGCGGGCCCATGACCCGCAGCGCCGGGTACCTCATCGAGGTGACCGGTGCGGACATCGCACTGCCCGAACTGACCACGCTGCTCAACGACCGGTTCGAGGCGCGGATCTCGGGCGGGGTGCCGCTGATGCCGGGGGCGCTGCGACTGCTCACCGAACTGGCCGCGCACGGCGTCCCCACAGCCCTGGTCTCCGCCTCGCACCGGCGGATCATCGACCAGGTCCTGAAGTCTCTCGGCCCCGAGAACTTCGCCCTGACCGTCGCGGGCGACGAGGTGGCGCGGACGAAGCCGCACCCCGAGCCCTATCTCGCCGCCGCCGCGGGCCTGGAAGCCGATCCGGCGCGCTGTGCGGTCATCGAGGACACCGCGACCGGGGTGGCGGCGGCGGAGGCCGCAGGGTGCCGGGTGGTGGCCGTGCCGTCCGTGGCGCCCATCGCCGCAGCAGACGGACGCGTAGTCGTCGGATCTCTCGAAGAAGTCGATCTGGGCTTTCTCAGGGCACTGGTCAACGGAATGCACTGAGCCGGATACTGACCGTGTTGCTTTCGTTTTGACGGGAATCAGCGCCCGCCGGCCACGAGTATTTACGTGAGCATGAAGAGAGGGCTTCGCGCTTTACGAAAGGCGAGGTTGGAGTGACGTTCATCACCTGACGAAACGTCGACACGGGGGCATTTGCGTGCTGCGACCGGTGAACCACGGCTCCGCACGTGCCCTTGTGTCCCGATTGGTGAAGCGGTGTACGAATCATTTCGGTGGTCGGATATTGACGCTCCGCTATTCGTGAAGATGATGTGGATCCCACCCAAGTCGCCCCCGGTCCAGGTTTCCTGACGTTCCCCACTAATCTCAAGGCGAGAACTTCGCCGTACACTTCTGTGCCCCCGGCGCCCACCAAGCGGCCGGGATCACTGGACTGATCGCTCTGTACCCGGCCCGATCGCCCCGCCCCGATCGGGCGGCAGCGGCGGAGTGTCTGTACATCGCTGTATCCCAGTGCCGGATGAGGAGAACGTCCAGAATGAACCGCAAGACTCTGGTGCTGCCGGCGATAGCGTGCCTGCTCGCTCCGGTACTCGCCGCGTGCGGCGGCACAGGCAGCGGCGACGACGGCGGCAAAGCCATCGTCGTGGGCACGACGGACTTCATCGAGTCCGGCAAGAAGGCTCCGGCTCCTCTCGACCCCGCGTACACCTATGACACCGGTGTCTGGAACTTCCTGCGCCCCACCCTCCAGTCGCTCATGCAGATGCCGCGTGGTGGCGGCCTGCCGGTGCCGGACGCCGCGAGCGACTGCCACTTCACGGACACCCAGAACGAGAGCTACCGCTGCAAGCTCCGCAGCGGGCTGACGTTCGCCAACGGCGATCCCCTCACGGCGACCGATGTGAAGTACTCCCTGGAGCGCGTCAGCCGCATCAACGACCCGAACGGGCCGGCCGGTCTGCTGGAGAACATCGACACCATCGAGCCCGTGAGCAGTCACGAGCTGGTCTTCCACCTCAAGACGCCCGATGCCACCTTCCCGTACAAGCTGGCGACCCCGGCCGCGGGCATCGTGGAGAAGAGCACGTACGCGCCGAACAAGCTGCGCAAGGGCTTCGTGGTCGACGGCTCCGGCCCCTACACCTTCAAGGCCGAGGTCAGCAACAACCGGCTGCAGAAGGCGATCTTCACCAAGAACCCCCACTACAAGGGGTCGCTGAAGCTGCAGAACGACAAGGTCGAGATCGACTCCTTCACCGACGCCGCCGCGATGGGCGCCGCTCTGAAGTCCAAGAAGATCGACATGATGGCCCGCACGATGTCTCCGGAGCAGATCGACCAGTTCTCGAAGGGGTCGTCGCAGAACATCAACTTCGTCGAGAGCCCCGGTCTGGAGATCCGCTACCTGGGTTTCAACACCAATGACCCGTCGGTGAAGAACAAGGCGGTCCGCCAGGCGATGGCCGCGCTCGTCGACCGCGGACAGATCGCCAGCCAGGTGTACGGGGCGACCTCCGAGCCGCTCTACTCGCTGATCCCCTCCGGCATCGGCGGACACTCGAATTCGTTCTTCAACAAGTACGGCGATCCGAGCAAGTCCGAGGCCGCCCAGATCCTGCACTCCGCGGGGATCACCGACAAGGTCCGGCTGACGCTGCATTACACCAGCGACCACTACGGGCCAGGCACGGCCAAGGAGTTCGCGCTGCTCAAGAAGCAGCTGAACGCCTCGGGGCTCTTCGACGTGTCGATCCAGGGCCACAAGTGGGCGCAGTTCCGTCCCGAGGAGCTGAAGGGCGACTACGCGGTCTACGGCATGGGCTGGTTCCCGGACTTCCCCGACGCGGACAACTTCATCTCGCCGTTCCTCAGCAAGGGCAACTTCCTCAAGTTGCCCTATGCGAACCTCGCCATCCGCGACAAGTACATCCCGGACTCGCGCAAGGCCGCCGACCGCACCACTGCGGTGGCACCGCTCCAGAAGATCCAGGACATCGTCGCGGACGACGTCCCCGTGCTGCCGCTCTGGCAGGGCAAGCAGTATGTGGCGGCCAGGGACGACCTGACCGGTGTGGAGTGGGCGCTGAGCAACTCGTCCGCCCTGCAGATCTGGGAGCTCGGCCGCGGCGTCAGCTGACCGGCCGGAGGCAGCGCACCCCGGGCGACCGGCCGGTGCGCTGCCGGGCCGGTGAGGTGTGGGGCGCTGCCGGACCGTTCCGAGGCGCCTCGGAACGGTCCGGCAGCCCCGGAACTACTGCTGGGCCCCCGGCCGTACCAGACCGCTCTCGTACGCGTAGACCGCGGCCTGGACCCGGTCGCGCAGCCCCAGCTTGGTCAGTACATGGCCCACATGGGTCTTGACCGTGGTCTCACTGACGAACAGGTCGGCGGCGATCTCCGCGTTCGACAGGCCCCGCGCGACCAGCTTGAGCACTTCCACCTCGCGCTCGGTCAGCGTGTGCAGCGTGTCAGGAACGGGGTCCTCGCCCGAAGGCAGATGGTCCGCGTACTTGTCGAGGAGCCGGCGGGTGATGCTCGGGGCCAGCATCGCCTCGCCGCCCGCCACCACCCGGATCGCCTGGACCAGCTCGTTGGCGGGCGCGTCCTTGAGCAGGAAGCCGCTCGCACCGGCCCGCAGGGCCTCCACGACGTACTCGTCCAGGTCGAAGGTGGTCAGCACCAGGACCTTCGCCGGACCGTCCCGGCCGGGACCGGTGATCTGGCGGGTGGCCTCGACCCCGTCCATCCGGGGCATCCTGATGTCCATCAGCACCACATCGGGCTGCAGCGCGCGGACCTGGTCGAGGGCCTGGAGGCCGTCCCCGGCCTCACCGACCACCGCGAGGTCCTGCTCGGCCTCCAGAATCATCCGGAAACCGGTGCGCAGCAGCGGCTGGTCGTCGACCAGTAGGACGCGGATCGCCACAAGAACTCCTTCGCTAGACCGGCCTCATTCTGCCCTGACCGGCCCACCGGGACGGCGCGGGGCGTACCGGGGGAGTCCGGGACGGATCAGTCACAGCGCGCCGACCGAGGCAGGGCCAGGCTGAGCGGGGCTCAGGCCCGGCACGCCCCGCGCTCACAGGCACAGCAGACCAAGCCGTAGCAGACCCAGGCGTAGCAGACCCAGCCGTAGCAGGCCCAGCCGCAGCGCGCTCGGACACATCGCCCCGGCTCAGCGGCGGCCCGGCCCGACCTGGCTCACCCCTGCCCGGCCGCGCCCGCCACCTCGGCCCCGCGCACCACTTCCAGGGGGTAGACGGGCGGGGTGCCGCCGAATTCCGGACAGACCGCCTGGTGGTCGCACCAGCCGCAGAGCTTCGTCGGCCTCGGCTGCCAGTCCCCGCTCTCCGTGGCCTTCCTGATGGCGTCCCACAGCGCGAGCAGCTTGCGCTCGACCCGCTCCAGATCGCCCTCGACCGGGTCGTACGTCACGACCTCGCCGCTCCCCAGATACACCAGCTGGAGCCGGCGAGGCACGACCCCCTTCAGCCGCCACACCACCAGCGCGTAGAACTTCATCTGGAAGAGCGCGCCCTCCGCGAACTGCGGCCTCGGTGCCTTGCCGGTCTTGTAGTCGACGATCCGGACCTCGCCGGTCGGCGCCACGTCGACCCGGTCGATGATCCCGCGCAGCCGCAGCCCCGACGCCAGCTCCGTCTCGATGAACAGCTCCCGCTCGGCGGGCTCGAGACGCGTCGGATCCTCCAGCGTGAACCACCGCTCGACCAGCGACTCGGCCTCCGAGAGCCACTTCGTCAGCTGCTCGCCGCCGGGGTCGTCCGCGAACAGCTCGCCCAGCTCCGGCTTGGCCGACAACAGCCGGTCCCACTGGCCCGGGACCATCGCCCTGGCCCTCGGAGCCGTCCGCTCCGCCGCCGGGTCGTCAAACATCCGCTCCAGCACCGCATGCACCAGAGTGCCGCGCGTCGCCGCCGGACTCGGCTTCTCCGGCAGCTTGTCGATCACCCGGAACCTGTACAGCAGGGGACACTGCATGAAGTCGCTCGCCCGCGACGGCGAGAGTGAAGTGGGCTGCTGGGCGGTAGTCATGTCCCAGACCCTACGACCCGCCACTGACACCGAGCCGCATACCATCGACGGCAGACCTCCTCACACTGCATGATCAGGACATCGCGGGAACGCGGTGACAGAACAGCGGTGGTGCGGGACGCATCATGACGATACGAAGGGACACCGTGGACGAGAGCGGCGACAGCGGGCGCCCGCAGCCCGGCGCGGACGGGTCAGGCCCCGGCCCCGCGCCCGATGGCGGCAAGCCGCGGCGCCGGGACTCACCGGGCGGCGGCATCCTGATGGGCCGCCCCTTCGGTGTGCCGGTGTACGTCGCCCCCAGCTGGTTCCTGGTGGCGGCGCTCATCACCTGGGTCTTCGGCGGACAGCTCGACCGCATCCTCCCCGAGCTGGGCAACGCCCGGTATCTGGTCTCCCTCTTCTTCGCGGTCGCCTTCTACGCATCGGTGCTGGTCCACGAGCTGGCCCACACCGTGGCCGCGCTGCGGTTCAAGCTCCCGGTGCGCCGGATCCAGCTGCAGTTCTTCGGTGGCGTGTCGGAGATCGAGAAGGAGTCCGAGACCCCGGGGCGGGAGTTCGTCCTGGCCTTCGTCGGCCCGCTGCTCTCGCTGATCCTCTCCGGCGTCTTCTACCTCGGCATGAAGGCGGTGGAGCCCGGCACCGTCCCCGGGGTGCTGCTGGCCGGCCTGATGATCTCCAACCTGATCGTGGCGGTCTTCAACCTGCTCCCCGGGCTGCCCCTGGACGGCGGCCGGATGCTCCGCGCGGTCGTCTGGAAGATCACCGGCAAGCCGATGAGCGGCACCATCGCCGCCGCCTGGTTCGGCAGGGCGCTCGCCGTCTCGGTCCTGATCGGACTCCCGCTGCTCACCCACACCGGCTCCGACGCCGACGTGGGCGGCATGGAGACGGTCATGGACGCGCTGCTCGCCGCGATCCTCGCCGCGATCATCTGGACCGGCGCGGGCAACAGCCTCCGGATGGCCAGGCTGCGCGAACACCTCCCCGAGCTCCGCGCCCGTACGCTCACCAGGCGCGCCGTCCCCGTCGAGACGGGCACACCGCTCTCCGAGGCGCTGCGCAGGGCCAACGACGCCGGCGCGCGGGCGCTGGTCGTCGTGGACAGCCAGGGCGACCCGACGGCCCTGGTCAGGGAAGCGGCCATCGTCGGGGTGCCGGAGCACCGGCGCCCCTGGGTCGCGGTCAGCGGGCTCGCCCAGGACCTCACCGACGGGATGCGGGTGCCGGCCGAGCTGGCGGGTGAGGCGCTCCTCGACAGACTGCGGGCCAGCCCGGCCACCGAGTACCTGGTGGTCGAGGAGAGCGGCGCGATCTACGGAGTCCTGTCCACCGCCGACGTCGAGCGGGCCTTCGTCCAGGCGATGGCGCGACCCGGTTCCTGAGGCCGGTAGTCTGCTCGTATGTCCGAACCGACCGGTGCCGCCCGCCGACGTGGGCCCTTCAAAGTCGGGGACCAGGTCCAGCTCACCGACCCCAAGGGACGCCACTACACCTTCACGCTCGAAGCCGGGAAGAACTTCCACACCCACAAGGGTTCTTTCCCGCACGACGAGCTGATCGGTGCTCCCGAGGGCAGTGTTGTCCGTACCACGGGAAACGTCGCCTACCTCGCGCTGCGCCCCCTGCTCCCTGATTTCGTCCTGTCCATGCCCCGCGGCGCCGCCGTGGTCTACCCCAAGGACGCGGGCCAGATCCTGGCCTTCGGGGACATCTTCCCCGGCGCGCGGGTCGTCGAGGCAGGTGTGGGGTCGGGCGCGCTCAGCAGCTTCCTGCTGCGCGCCATCGGTGAGCAGGGCATGCTGCACTCCTACGAGCGCCGTGAGGACTTCGCCGAGATCGCCACGCAGAACGTGGAGCGCTACTTCGGCGGCCCGCACCCCGCCTGGCAGCTCACCGTGGGCGACCTCCAGGACAACCTCTCCGACACGGACGTCGACCGGGTGGTCCTGGACATGCTCGCCCCCTGGGAGTGCCTGGACGCCGTCTCCAAGGCCCTCGTGCCCGGCGGCATCCTCTGCTGCTACGTGGCCACCACCACCCAGCTCTCGCGGACCGTCGAGTCGATCAGGGAGATCGGCTGCTTCGCCGAGCCGCAGCCCTGGGAGTCCATGGTCCGCAACTGGCACGTCGAGGGTCTGGCCGTCCGCCCCGACCACCGGATGATCGGCCACACCGGTTTCCTCGTCACCGCCCGCCGTCTCGCCGACGGTGTGGAGGCGCCGCTGCGCCGCCGCCGGCCGTCCAAGGGCGCGTACGGCGAGGACTACAGCGGTCCCGGGAAGAGCCCGGCCCAGCCGAAGGAGCCCACGGCCGAGGCCGAGAGCGACTCCGTCGAGAACCTCTGACCGCCTGACCTGACCCCACAACGCACGGACGCCGCCGTGGAGTTCCCCAGCACACCGGGGAACTCCACGGCGGCTTCTTTACGTTGGTCTTACGGACCCCGGCGTTCCGATCCCCTGTGACGTGTGGCACTATTCTCGCCACCCCCTCCGGCACTGCCCCACAGGAGACCTCTCGCGTGCAGCCCTCCGCGCTCCCGGACCTCGTACTCCCGGACCTCGCGCACAACAGGACCAGCCCGCTCCACTGGCTGGCCACGGCCACCGCGATGGCCGGCGTCGTCGTTCTGGCGGGCGTCCTCACGCCCGACCCGGCCACGGCGTCCCAGGGCGGCGGCAGACCGGCCCGCCCCCCGGCGGCGGCCCCGGACCCGGCGGCCGTGACCTTCCCGCTGAAATGCGGAACGGCGGGCACCACCGTCACCAGGAAGGCGTCGGGCGACCTCGACGGGGACGGCAGCCCCGAGACGGTGGCCGCGGTGCGCTGCGACGCCGGATCCGGCACACCGCCCAGCGGGATCTATGTGCTCACCCGGCCCAGCACGGGTGACGGCCCGCCCAGGGTCGTCGCGACCCTGATCAGCCCGGGGGAGCAGCAGAGCGTGGGCGCCCTCGGCGTGCGCGACGGCGCGGTGACCGCGACGCTCCTCGGCTACTCGTCGCCCGATGTGCCGCGCTGGAATCCGGATGTGCGCCAGCAGGCCAAGTGGCGCTGGCAGGGTGGCAAGTTCATACGCTCGGTGCCCTCGCAGGCGCGGAGCGTATGAGGGCCCCGAGCGTATGACGGCCTACTCGGCGGCCGGGCCGTAGACCTCGACACTGTCCGAGACACGCCGGACGTGAATGCAGTCGCCCGGGCACTCCTTCGCCGAGTCCACCACGTCCTGGAGGAGCGGAAGCGGCACGGGCGTTGTCGCGCCGACCGACTGGAGCAGCTCGTCGTCGGCGCTCTTCACGTAAGCCAGCCCGTCGATGTCCAGCTCGAACACCTCGGGCGCGTACTGGGCGCAGATGCCGTCCCCGGTACAGAGGTCCTGGTCGATCCAGACCTCCAGCGCCTGGGCGCCGTCGCTGGTGGGAGCCTCGTCCTGCACGGTCATTTCTCCTGCCGTTCCTGCGCGGTTGAACCAATTGAAGCCAGCCCTGACGGGTGTTGAACACTTCGACGATACAACCGGCCGCTTTCCGATGTTGTTGGGTGGGTATTCCCCAGGAGTGAGGGAGTACGCAAGGGTGAAGATCAGACACACCCCGACGGTCTTTGTGATCTAGGGGTTTCAATCACCAGCTGCCCAGGTAGGGTCAGGAAGCGTCCAGCTCCCCTTGGAGGAGGTGAGGACCGTGGCAGCCCACGACGACGACATCAACCGCGGCACCCGGCCCGCGCGAGGGTCCGAGGACCCCGCCGGCCAGGTTGCCTATCTCGAGCAGGAAATCGCCGTCCTGCGCCGCAAGCTCGCCGACTCTCCGCGTCATACGAGGATTCTCGAAGAGCGGATCGTCGAGCTGCAGACCAACCTGGCAGGCGTGTCCGCGCAGAACGAGCGGCTCGCCAATACACTCCGTGAGGCCCGCGACCAGATCGTGGCCCTCAAGGAGGAGGTCGACCGGCTCGCACAGCCGCCGGCCGGCTTCGGTGTCTTCCTGCAGGCCAATGAGGACGGGACCTGCGACATTTTCACCGGGGGCCGCAAGCTCCGGGTGAACGTGAGTCCCAGCGTCGAGCTCGAAGAGCTCAGGCGCGGCCAGGAAGTCATGCTCAATGAAGCGCTCAACGTGGTCGAGGCCATGGAGTTCGAGCGCGCCGGGGACATCGTCACCCTCAAGGAGATCCTTGAGGACGGCGAGCGCGCCCTGGTGATCGGGCACACCGACGAGGAGCGGGTGGTGCGGCTCGCCGAGCCACTGCTGGACATCACCATCCGCCCCGGCGACGCCCTGCTGCTCGACTCCAGGTCCGGTTACGTCTATGAAGTGGTGCCGAAGAGCGAGGTCGAGGAGCTCGTCCTCGAAGAGGTCCCGGACATCGACTACGACAAGATCGGCGGCCTGGGCGACCAGATCGAGCTGATCCGCGACGCGGTCGAGCTTCCGTACCTCCACCCCGACCTCTTCAAGGAGCACGAGCTGCGGCCGCCGAAGGGCATCCTGCTCTACGGTCCGCCCGGCTGCGGCAAGACTCTCATTGCCAAGGCCGTCGCCAACTCCCTTGCCAAGAAAGTCGCCGAGGTCACCGGCCAGCCCGCGGGGAAGAGCTACTTCCTCAACATCAAGGGCCCCGAGCTCCTCAACAAGTACGTCGGTGAGACCGAGCGGCACATCCGCCTGGTCTTCCAGCGTGCCCGGGAGAAGGCGAGCGAGGGCACCCCTGTCATCGTCTTCTTCGACGAGATGGAATCCCTCTTCCGCACCCGTGGATCAGGCGTCAGCTCGGACGTGGAGAACACCATCGTCCCGCAGCTGCTCGCCGAGATCGACGGTGTGGAGGGCCTGGAGAACGTCATCGTCATCGGCGCGTCCAACCGCGAGGACATGATCGACCCGGCGATCCTCCGGCCGGGCCGGCTCGACGTCAAGATCAAGATCGAGCGTCCGGACGCGGAGGCGGCCAAGGACATCTTCGCCAAGTACCTGCGGTCGTCGCTGCCGCTGCACACGGACGACCTGGCCGAGCACCGGGAGAACCCCGACGCCGCGGTCAGCGCCATGATCCAGTCCGTCGTGGAGCGGATGTACACCGAGTCCGAGGAGAACCGCTTCCTCGAAGTCACGTACGCCAACGGCGACAAGGAAGTCCTGTACTTCAAGGACTTCAACTCCGGTGCGATGATCCAGAACATCGTCGACCGGGCCAAGAAGATGGCCATCAAGGCGTTCCTCGATCAGGGACAGAAGGGTCTGCGGGTCTCCCACCTCCTCCAGGCATGTGTGGATGAGTTCAAGGAGAACGAGGACCTGCCGAACACCACGAACCCCGACGACTGGGCCCGTATCTCCGGCAAGAAGGGCGAGCGGATCGTATTCATCCGCACCCTTGTCACCGGAAAGCAGGGCGCGGACACCGGGCGATCCATCGACACGGTGGCGAACACCGGTCAGTACCTGTAAAAGGCAGGGCGGCTGCGGGTCCCCCGGCGGGTACCCGCAGCCGCCGTGTTTTCCGGCCTTCGGCCGCAAGGACAGCAATGCCTGTAATGATCTCCCCAGCGGCGCCACGGCGTTCTACGCTCTTCGGTATCACCGAGTCGCGCAGTGCGGGGAAGGGCGACCGCGCACGCACCGGAGAAGCAGCGGTACTTGAGCGACGTTCCCGCGAGGGGCGCTGCCGGGCAAGGAGGGCCGCATGACCGTACGGCGGGTAATGGGCATCGAGACGGAGTACGGCATCTCCGTTCCGGGCCACCCGAACGCCAATGCCATGCTCACCTCGTCCCAGATCGTCAACGCCTACGCGGCGGCGATGCACCGGGCGCGCCGCGCCCGCTGGGACTTCGAGGAGGAGAACCCGCTGCGGGACGCGCGAGGCTTCGACCTCGCCCGGGAGACCGCGGACACCAGCCAGCTGACCGACGAGGACATCGGCCTGGCCAATGTGATCCTCACCAACGGGGCACGCCTCTACGTCGACCACGCCCACCCGGAGTACAGCTCCCCGGAGATCACCAATCCGCGTGACGCCGTCCTCTGGGACAAGGCGGGCGAGCGGATCATGGCGGAGGCCGCGGAGCGGGCCGCCGAGATCCCGGGCGCCCAGCCGATCCATCTGTACAAGAACAACACCGACAACAAGGGCGCCTCGTACGGCACGCACGAGAACTACCTGATGAAGCGGGAGACCCCCTTCTCGGACATTGTGCGTCATCTGACCCCCTTCTTCGTGTCCCGCCAGGTGGTCACCGGGGCCGGCCGCGTCGGGATCGGCCAGGACGGCCACGAGCACGGCTTCCAGATCAGCCAGCGCGCGGACTACTTCGAGGTCGAGGTCGGCCTCGAGACCACGCTCAAGCGGCCGATCATCAACACCCGCGACGAACCCCACTCGGACGCCGAGAAGTACCGCCGGCTGCATGTGATCATCGGTGACGCGAACCTCTCGGAGATCTCCACCTACCTCAAGCTGGGCACGACATCCCTGGTGCTCGCGATGATCGAGGACGGGTTCATCAAGGTGGACCTCACCGTCGACCAGCCGGTGCGCACCCTCCACGAGGTCTCGCACGACCCCACGCTGCAGCAGCTGGTCACCCTGCGCAGCGGCCGCACCCTCACCGCCGTACAGCTCCAGATGGAGTACTTCGAGCTGGCGAGCAAGTACGTGGAGGAGCGGTACGGGGCGGACGCCGACGAGCAGACCAGCGACATCCTGGGCCGCTGGGAGGATGTACTGAACCGGCTGGAGAACAACCCGATGAGCCTGTCGGGGGAGCTCGACTGGATCACGAAGCAGGAGATCCTGGAGGGCTACCGCCGCCGGGACGGTGTCGACTGGGACGCGGCCAGGCTCCATCTGGTGGATCTGCAGTACGCGGATGTGCGGCCCGAGAAGGGGCTGTACAACCGTCTGGTGGCCCGCGGGAAGATGAAGCGCCTGCTGGACGAGCCGGATGTCGTACGGGCCGCGGCGAACCCGCCCGAGGACACCAGGGCCTATTTCCGCGGGCGCTGTCTGGAACAGTACGCGGACGACGTCGCCGCGGCCTCCTGGGACTCCGTGATCTTCGATCTGGCGGGCTACGACTCACTGCAGCGGGTGCCCACACTGGAGCCGCTGCGCGGGACCCGCAACCACGTCAAGGAGCTCCTCGACCGCTGCCGGACGGCGGAAGAGCTGGTCCGGGTGTTGCAGGGCGGCTGAAAAGCCCCGTCGGTGGGAATCATCAGGGTAGGTCCCGGACGTTGAGGAAAGTGCGGGGCCAATGTCGGACCCCGCTTGTAGTGTCTGATCAAGCGGGTCCGATCTGGTTCTGGCCGGGTCGGTCCGTTCCGGCAGCTCAGTCTGTTGCAACCTGTTGCAACTTCAACTACATCGAACCGAGCGGGGTGAGGTAGATGGCGACCAAGGACACCGGCGGCGGGCAGCAGAAGGCGACGCGCTCCACCGAGGAGACCGAGGAGCAGGCGCCTGAGGCGCAGGGCTCCGAGGACCTCAAGGAGCGCCAGGAGAAGCTCTCGGACGACGTCGACTCCGTTCTGGACGAGATCGACGACGTGCTCGAGGAGAACGCCGAGGACTTCGTTCGGTCATTTGTTCAAAAGGGTGGCGAGTAGCCCCTGTTGTCCGTGGCCGGTGCGGCCGGCGGAAGCCGTCCGCACCGGGACGGATGACCGGCGCGGGCACGGGTAAGGTCCGTTCACAGTCCGCAAGATCGGCCCGGCCTCCAGAAGGCGGGCCGCCGCCCATCCGGAAGGAAACGCGTGGAAGCCAACCCTCGTAGCACCGGGCGTCTGCCGGCCGCTTTCCTGACGCCGGGGTCCTCCTCGTTCATGGACTTCCTGTCCGACCACTCACCGGAAATCCTGCCGGGCAGGCGGCCGTTGCCGCCCACGCAGGGACCGGTCGAGGCGCCGCACGGGACGACAATCGTGGCCGCGACCTTCCCCGGCGGGGTCGTGCTCGCCGGAGACCGGCGCGCGACCATGGGGAACATGATCGCGCAGCGCGACATCGAAAAGGTCTTCCCGGCCGATGAGTACTCGGCGGTCGGGATCGCGGGCACGGCCGGCCTCGCCGTCGAGATGGTCAAGCTGTTCCAGCTCGAACTGGAGCATTTCGAGAAGGTCGAGGGCGCCACCCTCTCCCTGGAGGGCAAGGCCAACCGGCTCTCCACGATGATCCGCGGCAATCTCTCCATGGCCATGCAGGGCCTCGCCGTGGTCCCGCTCTTCGCGGGGTACGACGTCGACCGCGAGAAGGGCCGGATCTTCTCCTACGACGTCACGGGCGGCCGCTCCGAGGAGCACGGGTACGCCTCCACCGGCTCCGGCTCGATCTTCGCCCGCGGTTCGATGAAGAAGCTCTACCGCGATGACCTGACGGAGCAGCAGGCCACCACCCTGGTCGTACAGGCGCTGTACGACGCGGCCGACGACGACTCGGCGACCGGCGGGCCCGATGTGGCCCGGCGGATCTACCCGATCGTCACCGTCATCACGGACGAGGGCTGCCGCCGGCTGACCGATGAGGAGGGCTCCGAGCTCGCCCGTTCGATCCTGGCGCGCCGTCTCGAACAGCCCGACGGCCCGCGCGCCGAGCTGCTCTGAGGCCCTTCCGATGCACTCGTCACTGACAGAAAGGGACGGATAGCCGGTGTCGACCCCGTTCTATGTCTCACCTCAGCAGGCCATGGCCGACCGGGCGGAATACGCCCGGAAGGGCATCGCCCGTGGTCGCAGCCTGGTCGTGCTGCAGTACGCCGACGGCATCGTCTTCGTCGGCGAGAACCCGTCCCGCGCGCTGCACAAGTTCAGCGAGATCTACGACCGGATCGGCTTCGCGGCCGCCGGCAAGTACAACGAGTACGAGAATCTGCGGATCGGCGGTGTGCGCTACGCGGATCTGCGCGGCTACACCTACGACCGCGACGATGTGACGGCCCGTGGCCTGGCGAACGTCTACGCGCAGACGCTGGGCACGATCTTCTCCAGCGCGGCCGAGAAGCCGTACGAGGTGGAGCTCGTCGTCGCCGAGGTCGGGTCCGAGCCCGACGGCGACCAGATCTACCGGCTGCCGCACGACGGATCGATCGTCGATGAGCACGGCTCGGTCGCGGTCGGCGGCAACGCCGAGACGATCAGCACCTTCCTGGACCAGCAGCACCGCGAGGGAATGACGCTCGCCGAGGCGCTGAAGCTGGCCGTGCAGGCGCTGTCCCGCGACACCAACGGAGGCGAACGGGAGATCCCCGCCGAGCGTCTCGAAGTGGCGGTGCTCGACCGGACCAGGCCGCAGCAGCGCAAGTTCAAGCGGATCGTCGGCCGCCAGCTGGCCAGGCTGCTCGACGCGGACGACGCGTCGACCGCCGAGACGGACGCGCCGTCGGACGAGGACGAGTAGCCCGGCCGGTACCCGGCTCCGTCCGTGCCCCGGTCCGCCTGTGCGGCCCGGGGCACGCGCATGTGGCACGCGCAGCCCGGCCGCGCGCGGCGGGGGCCGTGAGTGGGGGCCGGGGCCGTCAGGGGTCAGCCCGGCGCCGGGGCCGTTGAGCCGCGTACGAGAAGGTTCACCGGCAGGTCCCCGCCTTCGGCCGGGCGGCCGTCCAGGACGGCGAGCAGCGCCGCCATGCCGCGCTGTCCGATCTGCTCGGCGGGCAGGGCCACCGTCGTCAGCTCCGGCTCGATCGCGGTCGCGAGGGCCAGGTCGTCGAAGCCGGTGACGGAGAGGTCCTCTGGCACGCGCAGCCCCAGCCGGCGCGCCGCCTTGCAGGCCCCAGCGGCCAGGATGTCGTCGTCACAGATCACCGCGGTCGGCCTGGGGCCGGGGCCGCCGAGCGCCTCCTCCACCGCCTGCCGCGCGGCGTCCACGGACAACGGAGCGGTGACGGTGCGGACTTCCGCGCCCCGCAGCGCGGACCGCAGCGCGGTAGCCCGTACGCCGAAGGTCCAGGAGTCGACCGCCGGGGCGAGGTGGAGGAACCCGCGGTGCCCCAGCGCGAGCAGATGGCCCGTCACCTGGCGCATCCCGTCGGCGATGTCGAGGTTCACATGGGCCGCGGCCCCCGGCTGGTCCGGATCGCTGTCCAGCATCACCAGCGGCAGACCGGACTCCTGGATCGCGGCGAGCGCGCCGACGGCCATCGACGAGGCGATGACCCCGTCCAGCGCGGTCCGCGCCGAGCCGAAGGGATCACGGGCCGGGCCCACGCCGTCGGGGGAGGGGTAGAGCACCACCCCGAAGCCGTGCTCGGCCGCCTCCGCGGCGGCGCCCGTGTAGACGCGGGCGAAGAACTCGGTGGTCAGCGCGGGTACCACGAGCAGTACGGTCCTGGTCCTGCCCAGGCGCAGATCCCGGGCGGCGAGATTCGGCCGGTAACCGAGCCGCCGAGCGGCGTCGCGGACCAGTCCGGCGGTGCGCTCCGAGACCCGTCCGCGCCATTTGCCGCCGAGCACCAGCGAGACCGTGGCCTGGGAGACGCCTGCGGCGCGGGCCACGTCGCGGCTGGTGGGGCGGGCCGGAACCACTGGTTCCGGGCTCGTCGCTCGGGCGTCCACTCGGGCCTCCGTCCGGCCTGTTCCCGACCGCGGCCATCTGGACTCGCGGTCTGCGCACATGGTACGTATGACCACGGACGTTATACGTAACACTCCGCTCAGGGCCGCGGGACCGAGGGGCTGCGGGACTGCCCGGCCGGAAGCCGCAGCACCGGAAGCAAGAAGACAGAGGACAAGGGGCGGACATGGCCGCGGGATACGCGGAACTCTTCGGCACCAGGCATGTGACGCGGCTGCTCACCGGCACCCTCGTCGGCCGGCTGCCGAACGCGACGGCCGCCATCGCCATCGTGCTCTTCGTCCGTTCCGACGGCGGCAGCTACTCGCTCGCCGGGGCGCTCTCCGCCGTCTACGGAGTGGCCACAGCGGTCGGCCAGCCGCTGCTCGGCCGCGCCGTCGACCTGTTCGGACAGCTCCGGGTGATGCTCCCGTCGGCGCTGGTGTCCGCCCTCGGCATGGTGCTGTTCGCGGTCGCGGGCACCAACCCGCTGCCGCTCGCCGTCACCGCCATGCTGATCGCGGGGCTCTTCACGCCGCCCCTGGAGGGCGGGCTGCGCGCCCTGTGGCCCAGCGTCCTGAAGCGCGAGGACCGGGTGCACGCCGCGTACGCGATGGACGCGGTGGCCCAGGAAGTCATGTTCACGGTCGGCCCGCTGCTGATCACCCTGGCGGTCTCGCTGTGGTCGGCGGCCACCGCCCTGGTGGCCGTCAACGTACTCGGAGTGCTCGGCGCGCTCTCCGTCGTCGTCTCGGAGCCCTCCCGCGGCTGGCGGTCCGCACCCCGCGAGGCCCACTGGCTCGGCGCGCTGCGCTCGCCCGGACTGCTCGCGCTCCTCGGGGCGTTCTTCTTCGTGGGCCTGGCGCTCGGCTCGATCACGGTCGCCGCGATCGCGTACTCCGACGGTCACGGCGGCGACGGGACCTACGGCGTGCTGATGGCCGCGATCGGCCTCGGCGCCCTCGTCGGCGGACTGCTGTACGGCGCGCGGCAGTGGCGGGGCGCCGCGGAGAAGCGGCTGCGCGTCATCGTCGGCGCGCTGGCGCTCTGCTATCTGCCGCTGATGCTGGTGCCCGGGGTGACCGCGATGTCCGTCCTGATGACGGTGGCCGGCGTCTTCCTCGCCCCGGCCATCGCCTGCGCCTTCATCGTCGTCGACCGGCACGCCCCGCGCGGCACGGTCACCGAGGCGTTCTCCTGGCTGGTGACGACCTTCGGTGTCGGCGCCGCGCTGGGCACGGCCGTCGCGGGACCGGCCGTCGAGGCGGGCGGGGCGCCCGCCGGGTTCGCCGCCGCTGGAGGCGGGGGGATCGCCGCGCTGCTCGTCCTGCTGGCCACTCAGCGGGTCCTCGCAGCTCCCGGCCGTACGGGCTCTGTCGTGGCCGGTTCCGAAAATGATCGAAACGGGGCCGTCGAACCCGGTTTCAGGACAGGCCATCAGGCGTAATGTTCAGTCATGGACCGCCGCATTTTCGGGCTGGAGAACGAGTACGGCGTCACGTGCACATTCAGGGGACAGCGCCGACTGTCACCTGACGAAGTGGCGCGCTACCTCTTCCGCCGTGTTGTGTCATGGGGCCGCAGCAGCAACGTCTTTCTGCGGAACGGCGCCCGCCTCTACCTCGACGTGGGATCGCATCCGGAATACGCAACTCCCGAGTGCGACAACGTGGCTGAACTGGTCACGCACGACAAGGCGGGCGAGCGCATTCTGGAAGGTCTGCTCGTCGACGCCGAACGCCGCCTGCACGAGGAGGGAATCGCGGGCGACGTCTATCTCTTCAAGAACAACACCGACTCGGCGGGAAACTCCTACGGCTGCCACGAGAACTATCTCGTCGCCCGCCACGGAGAGTTCTCGCGGCTCGCGGACATTCTCATCCCCTTCCTCGTCACCCGCCAATTGCTCTGCGGCGCGGGCAAAGTGCTGCAGACCCCGCGCGGAGCGGTCTTCTGCGTGAGCCAGCGGGCCGAGCACATCTGGGAGGGCGTCAGTTCCGCGACCACCCGTTCCCGTCCCATCATCAACACCCGCGACGAGCCGCACGCGGACGCCGAGCGCTACCGCAGGCTGCACGTCATCGTCGGCGACTCGAACATGTCCGAGACGACCATGCTGCTGAAGGTCGGCGCGACCGACCTCGTCCTGCGCATGATCGAGGCGGGCACGGTGATGCGTGACCTGACGCTGGAGAACCCGATCAGGGCCATCCGGGAGGTCAGCCACGACATCACGGGCCAGCGCAAGGTGCGCCTCGCCAGCGGGCGGGAGGCATCGGCCCTCGAAGTGCAGCGCGAGTACTACGAGAAGGCCGTGGACTTCGTGGACCGCCGCGGCATCCGTACGGGCCAGGTCGCGCAGGTCCTGGAGCTGTGGGGCCGCACGCTCGACGCGATCGAGGAGGAGGACCTCGACCGGATCGGCACCGAGATCGACTGGGTGATGAAGTACAAGCTCATCGAGCGGTACCGGGACAAGCACAACATGACCATGTCGAATCCGCGGGTCGCCCAGATAGACCTCGCCTACCACGACATCCACCGGCAGCGCGGGCTGTACTACCTGCTGGAGAAGCGCGGACAGGCCGCACGTATCTGCGAGGACCTGAAGATCTTCGAGGGCAAGTCGGTGCCCCCGCAGACCACCAGGGCGCGGCTGCGCGGCGACTTCATCCGCCGGGCCCAGGAGCAGCGCAGGGACTTCACCGTCGACTGGGTCCATCTCAAGCTCAACGACCAGGCGCAGCGCACCGTGCTCTGCAAGGACCCCTTCAGGTCGGTCGACGACCGGGTGGAGAAGCTGATCGCCGGGATGTGACCGTCCTCACCCCGGTCGCGCGAGGGCCCCGCACACATTCAGTGCGCGGGGCCCTCGCGCATGCCGTGAGCCCACATGGGGGACAAGGAGTCGTAGAGTGGCGGCCACTGACACCCCCACTACCCCGAGGACCACTGTGCGACGCCGTTTTGCTGCCTTGCTCATCGTGCCGGCCCTGGTGCTGACCGCCTGCGGAGGTGAGGACTCCAAGAAGAAGGACGACTCGTCCTCACCGCCCGACAAGGCCGCCGCGTCGACGGCCGTGCCCAAGCCCGTCGATTCGGCGTCTCCGCTGCCGACGGTCTCGGGCGCGGCCGGCAAGAAGGCGACCATCACGGTCCCCAAGAAGGACCCGAGCGGCAAGTTCGTCATCCACACCCTCTCCGAGGGCAGCGGCGCCGTGGTCAAGAAGAACGACCTGGTGATGGCCGACTTCACCGGCAAGGTCTGGAAGAGCGGCAAGGACATCGGCAGCTCGTTCGACAAGGGCGGCGCCCCGCAGCTCATCACCGCCGGCTCCAAGACGATCATCCCGGCCTTCGCCGACGCCGTCACCGGCAAGAAGATCGGCAGCCGGGTCCTGGTCGTCGCGCCGCCCAACGCGGCCTTCGGCAGCCAGGGCCAGCAGCAGCTCGGGGTGACCGGCAAGGACACCCTGGTCTTCGCGCTGGACATCAAGAAGGTCATCCCGAAGAAGGTCGAGGGCACCCAGGCGCCCACCTCGTCCGACCTGCCCCAGGTGAAGGCGGACAAGGAAGCGCCCGCCACCATCTCCGTACCGAAGAGCGACCCGCCGAAGAAGCTGGTCGACAAGGAGCTGATCCAGGGCAAGGGCGCCACGGTCAAGAAGGGCCAGACCGTCTACATGCAGTACAGCGGTGCCGCCTGGAAGCCCAATGAGGGCAAGGCGTCCGCGACGCTCTTCGACTCGTCCTGGAAGACCGGCACGCCGTTCCAGACCGCCATCGGTGAGGGCGCGGTCATCAAGGGCTGGGACCAGGGCATCGTCGGCAAGAAGGTCGGCAGCCGGGTCCTGCTGGTGATCCCGCCGGACCTGGCGTACGGCGACAAGGCCCAGGGCTCGACCCTGCCGGCCAAGTCCACGCTGGTCTTCGTCGTCGACATTCTGGCGGCAGTGTAAGACTGTCCCGGTTGCCCAGTACCAAGAAGTAGGAGCAATTACGTGAGCATCGACAAGCCCGAGGTCGACTTCCCGGGTGGCGAGCCGCCGGCCGACCTGGAGATCAAGGAGATCTGGGAGGGCGACGGCCCCGTCGCCAAGGCGGGGGACAAGGTCCAGGTCCACTACGTGGGCGTGGCCTTCTCCACCGGTGAGGAGTTCGACGCCAGCTGGAACCGTGGCGTGCCGCTGGAGTTCCAGCTCGGCGTCGGCCAGGTCATCTCCGGCTGGGACCAGGGTGTCCAGGGCATGAAGGTCGGCGGCCGTCGCCAGCTGACCATCCCCGCGCACCTCGCGTACGGCGACCGCGGCGCCGGTGGCCGCATCAAGCCGGGCGAGACGCTGATCTTCGTCTGTGACCTGGTCGCTGTCTGACCGGAAGTGATCGTTTCCGAGGGTCCATGCCTGCCGGCATGGACCCTCGGCTTTTGACCCGGCACCGCGGGGCGGTACGGTCGGCGGTCGTGGAACGTGCCGTGTTCCACGTGCTGCGTTCTTCCCGGGGAAGCCCCCGGCGGACACACCCGGACCTTCCAGAGAGGGCGTCGATGGCGATTGCCAAGGCCGAGCGGCTCATGAATCTGGCACTGTGCCTGCTCGGAACCAGGCGCCCCCTCAGCAAGCGTGAACTGCGGGGGTCCATCGAGGCGTATCTGGAAGCGGGATCGGACGAGTCCTTCAACCGGATGTTCGAGCGGGACAAGGACGATCTCCGTGAACTCGGTCTGGTCATCGAGACGGTCGACAGCCTGGACGGGGACGCCGGTTATCTGGCCCGCCGTGACAGCAACAGGCTTCCGCCGGTGGCGCTCGACGCAGAGGAGGCCGCGGCGCTCGGGCTGGCCGCCAAGGTCTGGCAGCAGGCCCGGCTGGCCGGCGCGGCCAGCGGCGCGCTGCAGAAGCTGCGGGCCGCCGGTATGCCCGAGGCCGATGACCCGTACGCCGTGCAGCACGGCGCTCTCGAACCGCGTATCCCCGTGCACGAGGCCGCGTTCGAGCCGTTGATGCTGGCCTGCCGCGACCGTCGCCCCGTCGTCTTCGACTACCGCAAGGCCAACGCGGCCCGCCCCGAGGCCCGTCAGGTCGAACCCTGGACGCTGGAGTGCTGGCGCGGCCACTGGTACCTCGCGGGCTGGGACCGTGAGCGCGGCGCCGAGCGGGTCTTCCGGCTCTCCCGCATCACCGGCAAAGTCCGTGCCAGGCCAGGTGTGTTCACGGCCCCGGTGCCGGACGTGGTGACGGTGCGCGAGACCGTCGAGACCTGGGCCGGTGAGACCGCGACGCGCGGCGCGCGCATCCGGCTGCGCTCGGGCGCTGGATACCCGCTGCGCTCCCGCGCCACCGCCGTCCGGGAACTCGGCGACGGCTGGGACGAGTTGGAGATTCCGTACGGACACGGCCTGGACGCCTGGCTGGTGGAGTTCGGCCCCGATGTGATCGTGCTGGACCCCGCGGACCTGCGGGCCGATGTGGTGGACCGGCTGCGCGCCGTGGCCAAGGACTGAGGGGCACATGGCTACGAACGCGATCGACCAGACCCGCCGGATGCTGTCCCTGGTGACCTACCTGCGCGAGCGCCCCGGCGCCCGCGTCGGGGATGTCGCGCGCGCCTTCGGCATCACCGAGGACGAACTGATCTCGGACCTGGACGTGCTGCCCATGTGCGGGACGAGCTTCCGCGGCGGCGACCTCCTGGACATCGACACCGACGGCGAGTCCATCTGGTGGCACAACGCCGACGACGTCGCGGCGCCGCTGCGGCTCGCCGCCGACGAGGCCACGGCCCTGCTGGTGGCCGCGCGCGCCGTGGCGACACTCCCGGGGCTCCGCGAGGGCGACCGGCAGGCGCTGCTGCGGGCCACCGCCAAGCTGGAGGCCGCCGCGGGTGAGGCGGCGGGCGCCAGCTCCCGGCTCTCGGTGACCTTCGAGTCCGAGGGCGGGGTGTTCGCCGATGTCGACCGGGCCATCTCGGAGCGGCGCAGGCTCTGGCTGCGGTACTACTCACCGGCGCGCGACGAACTGACCGAGCGTGAGGTCGACCCGATCAGACTGTTCGCGGTCGGTCATACGTACATGGAGGCGTGGTGCTACCTCTCCGAGGCCCGGCGCACCTTCCGCCTCGACCGGGTCGCCGAGATCCGGCTGCTCGACGAGCCGTCCGCCCCGCCCGAGCTTGAGCTGCGTGATCTGTCGGCCGGGCTGGTCCAGCCCGCGGCCGAGGACCCGGAGGTCGTGGTCGAGGTCGGCCCGGGTGGCCGCTGGGTCGCCGAGTACTACCCGCACGACAGCGCGGAGGAGCTCGCCGACGGCGGGCTGCGGATCACCCTGCGCACCCCCGACCCCGCCTCGCTGCGCAGGCTCGCCCTGCGGCTCGGCCGGGACGGGCGCATCGTCTCGCCGGCGGACCTGGCGGCCAGCGCGCGGCTCGCGGCCCGTGAGGCGCTCGCCGCCTATGACGGGCAGGAGGAGAGGAGTTGAGGGATATGTCGGTTATGCCTGGATTCTCGGCGCAGGTGGGCCCGGTCATCTTCCGGGCCGCCTGCCCGGACTGCCGCAGCCGGTTCGAGCTGGCGGCGGGCGCGCTGCGGCTGGCGATCGGCGCCAGCAGGCGCACCACCTTCTACTCCTTCACCTGCCCGGACTGCGGTTCCTCGGTCCGTAAACCGGCCGGTGAGCGGATCGTCGAACTCCTCACCGGCGGGGGCGTACGGACGCTGCGCCTCCACTCCACTCTCTAGGGCGTGCACATGTTCTGGCCGATGACCGCGATCGTCCTGGGGTTCCTCGGAATCGCCGTGCTGGGTGTGCTCGCCATCAGGGTTTTCGTCGAGGCCCAGCGCCTCGGCAGCCAAGTGGCGCGCGCCACACAGCAGATCGGTCAGGCCGCCGACGGCCTGGAGCGGGCGGCCACCGGGCTCGCGCGGAGCGGTGAAAGTTTGCGATAGAGGCGCCGGGCTCTGCTGCCGGGCCGTTTCGAGCGGTACGCTACTGGTCGCGGGCCCGGGAGCGAGGCGCGGGCCGCAGGCGCGAGTCTGCACAGGCATTGCCCTGCGTTTACCCCCGCGGGTTACGATCGCTGCCAGCACGACGACCGGACGCCTGTCCGATCGGTCGGGCAGTCCCACCCCAGCCGCCTCGGTGAGAAGGTACAGCTTATGTTCGGAAGGCTCGGCGCCCCCGAGATCATCCTGATCCTCGTCGTCATCGTCCTGCTGTTCGGTGCGAAGAAGCTTCCGGACATGGCCCGTTCGCTGGGCAAGTCCGCCCGCATCCTCAAGAGCGAGGCCAAGGCGATGAAGTCGGAGGGTCAGCAGACCGCTCCGGCCGACCCCCCGCAGGACCCCCAGGCCGACGTCCCGCGTACGATCCAGGCCGCTCCGGGAGACGTGACCAGCGCCCGTCCCGTGACCGAGCCTTCGGACTCGACCAAGCGCTGACAAGACCGGGCCGGAGCGGGCACCGCGGTGAGCGGCTGCCCGCCGCACAGATGAGGACGTGGGTTGCTCGTGTCTGCCCGCAAAGTGGAGAGGGATCCCGACGGGCGCATGCCCCTCGTGGAGCACCTGCGTGAGCTGCGCAACCGGCTGGCGAAAGGGCTGCTGGGGATCGTCG
Organism: Streptomyces sp. SID10853; assembly: GCF_010548145.1. Lineage (GTDB taxonomy): Bacteria > Actinomycetota > Actinomycetes > Streptomycetales > Streptomycetaceae > Streptomyces. The sequence goes on along the minus strand of NZ_JAAGLN010000058.1, from coordinate 10,504 downwards.
TCGTCACGATCGTCGCTGCCTTCTTCTACAGGGACATCATTGAATTCTTCACCAACCCGGTGCTGCATGCCGTGGGCTGCCATTCGAGCTTCACGGAACTCTCGCACCAGCGGGACGGGACCTGTGCACGGATCGTCCTGAACGGTCTGCTCACACCGTTCACGCTGGCCCTCAAGGTCTCCCTGATGGCCGGTGTGGTGCTGTCCTCGCCGATCTGGCTCTACCAGCTGTGGGCCTTCGTGGCGCCGGGGCTGCACAAGCACGAGCGCAAGTACACCATCGGCTTCGTGGCGGCGGGCTTCCCGCTCTTCCTCGCCGGTGGCTTCTTCGCGTACAAGACCCTCCCCACGATGGCGAAGGTCCTGCTGGACTTCTCCCCGGCGGGCCTCGACAACCAGCTGCCCCTCGACGATCTGCTCGACCTGATCACCCGGATGGTGGTCGTCTTCGGGCTCTCCTTCGAGCTGCCGCTGCTGCTCGTCATGCTGAACTTCGTCGGGATCATCACCGGTAAGCGGATGGCCGGCTGGTGGCGCGGCATGATCATGGGCATCACGGTCTTCGCCGCGGTCGCCACGCCCAGCACCGACCCGCTGACGATGCTGGCGCTGGCCGGGCCCATCTGGGTGCTCTACGGCGTCGCCACGATCATCGCGGTGCTGAACGACCGCAGGAAGGCGCAGCGCGCCGCGGCGGGTCCGGACGACGACGAGGCGTCCGAGCTCGACCTCACTCCCGAGGCCATAGACGAGGTCGAGACCGTGCCCGCGTCGCGGGTCCCGGGGCAGGCCGGCGGCGAGACCGACGGTTCCAGCTCCAGTGGTCTGGGCGGTTACGACGACGTGACCTGACCCTTGTAGGGTCCGGCGGGTGACCAGCGAGATCACCCTCTTCGTCAATCCCACCGCAGGACGCGGCCGGGGCGCGCACGCCGCGCAGCCGGCCGCTTCCGCGTTGCGGGACGCAGGCTTCTCCGTACGTACGGTGCTCGGCAGCGACGCGCCCGACGCGCTGCGCCGGGCACATGAGGCCGTGCGGGGCGGGACCGGCGCACTCATAGCCGTCGGCGGGGACGGCATGATCAGCCTCGCCCTCCAGGCGGTCGCGGGCACCCGCACCCCGCTGGGCGTGGTGGCCGTCGGCACAGGCAACGACTTCGCCCGCGGGCTGGGGCTGCCGGTACGGGACCCGGCGGCCGCGGGCCGCTCGGTGGCCGATGCGCTCAAGGGCGGCAACATCAGGGAGATCGACCTCGGCAGGGTCGCCCCGGCCGACGGGACGGGTCCGGCCGACGGGACGGATCCGGGCGGCGCCGGGCCCGGGCGGGACGGCGAGCGCTGGTTCGGGAGTGTACTCGCCGCCGGGTTCGACTCCCGGGTCAACGACCGCGGGAACCGGATGCGCTGGCCGGCCGGGCGGCTGAAGTACGACCTGGCGATGATCGCCGAGCTGGCCGCCTTCCGGCCGGTGCCGTACCGGCTGGTGCTGGACGGGGGACCGGCCCTGGAGATGGAGGCGACGCTCGTCGCCGTCGGCAACGGACCGTCGTACGGCGGTGGCATGCGGATCTGCGCCGGTGCGGAGCTGGACGACGGCCTCTTCGACGTCACGGTGGTCGGCGCCTGCTCCCGCACCACGCTGGTCAGGGTCTTCCCGAAGGTCTACCGGGGCACCCACCTCGGCCACCCCGCCGTCACCTCGTACCGGGCGCGCCGGATCGAACTGCGGGCCGCGGGGGTCACCGGGTACGCGGACGGCGAGCCGCTGGGCGCGCTGCCGCTGACCGCCGAGTGCGTGCCGCGGGCGGTCAGGGTCATCGGCGGCTGAAATGCCATCGGCAGTTGAAATGCTCAAATAAAGATCGCGCTGACTGTCCGAGGCGGCGGGTAGGCTCGATGACAAGATGACCGAGGACCTTTCGCCCGCTGAGCGTTATGCAGCTGCCCGCGTCCGCGCTGTAGAAGAGGCCACCGCGCTGGCCCCCTTCCGGCGGATGTACGACTTCGACCTCGATCCGTTCCAGATCGAGGCGTGCCGTGCCCTGGAGGCGGGCAAGGGTGTGCTCGTCGCGGCACCCACCGGCTCGGGCAAGACGATCGTCGGCGAGTTCGCCGTGCACCTGGCCCTGGAGCAGGGCCGTAAATGCTTCTACACCACCCCGATCAAGGCCCTGTCCAACCAGAAGTACGCGGACCTCGCCAAGCGGTACGGGGCGGACAAGGTCGGCCTGCTCACCGGTGACAACAGTGTGAACGCCGACGCCCCGGTGGTCGTCATGACCACCGAGGTCCTGCGGAACATGCTGTACGCGAGCTCGCAGGCGCTCCTGGGCCTCGGCTATGTGGTGATGGACGAGGTGCACTACCTCTCCGACCGCTTCCGCGGGGCCGTCTGGGAGGAGGTCATCATCCACCTGCCGGAGTCGGTGACCCTGGTCTCGCTCTCCGCGACCGTGTCCAACGCGGAGGAGTTCGGCGACTGGCTGGACACCGTACGCGGCGACACCGAAGTGATCGTCTCCGAGCACCGTCCCGTCCCGCTCTGGCAGCACGTCCTCGCCGGGCGCCGGATGTACGACCTGTTCGAGGAGTCGACGGACCACGGCGGCCGGGGCGGCGCCAAGCGCGAGGTCAACCCGGACCTGCTGCGGATGGCCCGGCAGGAGAACCAGCGCACGTACAACCCGCGCGACCGGCGCCGCGGCAAGATGGTGCGCGAGGCGGACCGCGAGCGCGAGCGGCGCTCCCGCAGCCGGATCTGGACCCCCAGCAGGGCCGAGGTCGTCGCCCGCCTCGACGCCGAGGGGCTGCTGCCCGCCATCACCTTCATCTTCAGCAGGGCCGGCTGTGAGGCCGCCGTCCAGCAGTGCCTCCACGCGGGGCTGCGGCTCAACCCGGAAGAGGCCCGCAACACCGTCCGCGAGCTCGTCGAGGAGCGCACCGCCGCCATCCCGCGCGAGGACCTCCATGTCCTCGGTTACTACGAGTGGCTGGAGGGTCTGGAGCGGGGCATCGCCGCGCACCACGCCGGGATGCTGCCGACCTTCAAGGAGGTCGTCGAGGAGCTGTTCGTACGCGGGCTCGTGAAGGCCGTGTTCGCCACGGAGACCCTGGCGCTCGGCATCAACATGCCGGCCCGCTCCGTCGTCCTGGAGAAGCTCGTCAAGTGGAACGGCGAGCAGCACGCCGACATCACCCCCGGTGAGTACACCCAGCTGACCGGCCGGGCCGGGCGGCGCGGTATCGATGTCGAGGGCCACGCCGTGGTGCTCTGGCAGCGCGCCATGGACCCCGGGGCGCTCGCGGGCCTCGCCGGCACCCGTACCTATCCGCTGCGCTCCAGCTTCCGACCCTCGTACAACATGGCCGTCAATCTGGTGCAGCAGTTCGGCCGGCACCGCTCGCGTGAGCTGCTCGAAACGTCCTTCGCGCAGTTCCAGGCCGACAAGTCGGTCGTCGGGATCTCCAAGCAGGTGCAGAAGAACGAGGAGGGCATCGCGGGCTACCGCGAGGGCATGACCTGCCACCTCGGCGACTTCGAGGAGTACGCCCGGCTGCGCCGCGATCTCAAGGACCGCGAGACCGAGCTGGCCAAGCAGGGTGCCGTGCAGCGGCGGGCCGCCGCCGCCGACGCGCTGGAGAAGCTCAGGCCGGGCGATGTCATCCATGTGCCGACCGGCAAGTTCGCCGGGCTCGCGCTGGTCATCGACCCGGGACTGCCGGCCGGCCGGGCCAACGGGCACCGGGGCTTCGAGGCGTACGACGGGCCCCGCCCGCTGGTGCTGACCGCCGAGCGCCAGGTCAAGCGGCTCGCCTCGATCGACTTCCCGGTGCCCGTCGAGGCCCTGGACCGGATGCGGATCCCCAAGTCGTTCAACGCGAAGTCGCCCCAGTCGAGGCGGGATCTGGCGTCCGCGCTGCGGAGCAAGGCCGGGCACATCGTGCCCGAACGGCACCGCAAACCGCGGGCCGCGGCCGCCGACGACCGGGAGATCGCCCGGCTGCGTACCGAGCTGCGCGCCCACCCCTGCCACGGCTGCGACGAGCGCGAGGACCACGCCCGCTGGGCCGAGCGCTACCACCGGCTGCAGCGCGACACCCGACAGCTGGAGCGCCGGATCGAGGGCCGCACCAACACCATCGCCCGCACCTTCGACCGGATCTACGCCCTGCTGACCGAGCTGGACTACCTCCGGGGTGACGAGTCGACCGTGCACGGCAAGCGCCTCGCCCGGCTCTACGGCGAGCTGGACCTGCTGGCGTCGGAGTGTCTGCGGGAGGGCGTCTGGGAAGGACTCAACCCCGCCGAGCTGGCCGCGTGCGCGTCGGCGCTGGTCTTCGAGGCGCGCCAGGCCGACGACGCCGTCGCACCCAAGGTGCCGTCGGGGCCGGTGAAGACCGCGCTGGGCGAGATGGTCCACATCTGGGGCAGGCTCGACGCCCTGGAGGAGGACTTCAAGATCAACCAGACGGAGGGCGTGGGCCAGCGCGAGCCCGACCTCGGCTTCGCCTGGGCGGCCTACCAGTGGGCGTCCGGCCGGGACCTGGACGAGGTGCTGCGCGACGCCGACATGCCCGCCGGTGACTTCGTCCGCTGGTGCAAGCAGGTCATCGACGTCCTGGGCCAGATCGCGGCTGCCGCCCCCGGCGAGAACAGCACGGTCTCGCGCAACGCCCGCAAGGCGGTCGACGCGGTCCGGCGGGGTGTGGTGGCGTACAGCTCGGTGGGCTGACAACTGAGTGGTGGACTGACCGCTCGGTGGTGAGCTGACCACACCCTGTCCGGGCGTCGTGGAGCCCCCGCGGGATCAGTCCTGCGGGGGCCTCGGCCGTTTCAGCGGCCGGCCGCCCACGCCTCGTACGCCGTCCAGGCCAGCAGCGAACGGCCGCTCTCGAAGCGGTGCTCGGCGCCGGTCACCGGATCGGTGAACTCCAGTACCCGGGCCAGCAGTTGCAGCGGCCTGCGGAAGTCCTCCGGGGCCGGGTCGGTGACGACGGGGAAGAAGGGATCGCCGAGCAGCGGGATGCCCAGCGCGTTCATATGGACGCGCAGCTGGTGGGTACGGCCGGTGACCGGGGTCAGCCGGTAGCGGGCGAGACCGCCCGCGCGTCCGGTCAGTTCGATGCGGGTCTCGCTGTTCGGTTCGCCGGGTGTCTCGAAGGCGGCGACGATTCCGGGCACTTTCTCGATACGGCTGCGCGAGACGTGCGGCAGCGCGAGACCGGCCCGATAGGGGGCGACGCCCTCGTACTCCTTGTGCACCTTCCGGTCCCGGAACAGCGTCTGGTACGCGCCGCGCTCCTCGGGCCGTACGGAGAACAGCACAAGCCCCGCGGTCAGCCGGTCCAGCCGGTGGGCTGGGCTCAGTGCGGGCAGTCCGAGATCCTTGCGGAGGCGTGCCAGCGCGGTCTGGGTGATGTGCCGGCCCCGCGGTGTGGTGGCCAGGAAGTGCGGTTTGTCGGCGACGACGATGTGCTCGTCGCGGTAGCGCACCTCGATGGGGAACGGAACGGGCACCTCGTCGGGGAAGTCCCGGTGGAACCAGACCGAGCCGCCCGGCGTATAGGGCGTATCGGCCAGGACCGGCCCGTCCGCCCCGACGAACGCGCCCCTGTCCAGCATGGCGTCGACCTCGGCGGCGCCACCGGGCAGCCGCTCGGCCAGATGCTCCCGGACGGTGGCCCACGCACCGTCCACGGGCAGCCGCAGCCGCACCGCGTCGATGCCCTCGCGCTGCGGCAGCGGGCCCGGGAGCCGGGAAGTCTTGCGTCTCATGGTGGCTCAAGAGTACGAGCGGGGGCAGGGCGGACGCACCCGCCCTGCCCCCGCTCGTACGGAGCAGGCCGCCGCGCCCGCGCCTGCTCGGGCTGCGCCTGCTCCGGCCGTGTCCGCTCGGCCGTGCTTCCTCCGGCCGGCTTCCTTCGGCGTGGTTACTCGGCCGTGCTTACTTCGGCATCAGCACCGAGTCGACGATGTACACCGTGGCGTTGGCCGTCGGGACGTTTCCGCAGACCACGTTCGAGGCGTTGTTGACCTTGTAGGAGACACCGGAGCCCGCGGTGGTGAGCTTGCTCTTCTCCAGCGTCGGGTAGCTGCCGTTCTCCAGCATCTTCGGCGTGAGCTTCTTGCCGACGACGTGGTACGTGAGGATCTTGGTGAGCATCGCCTTGTCGTTGAGGACCTTGTCCAGCTGAGCCTTCGGGATCTTGTTGAAGGCGTCGTTGGTCGGGGCGAACACGGTGATGTTCTGGGCGTTGTTGAGGGTGTCGACCAGGCCGGCCTTCTTGACGGCCGTCACCAGGGTGGACAGCGCCGGGTTGTTCGAGGCGGCGGTGGCGACCGGGTCCTTGGCCATGCCGTTGAAGCTGCCCGCGCCGTTCTTCGGGACCGTGGCACAGCCGGGGCCGAACGGCTTGCTGGTGTCCATGGCGTTCGACTTGGTGGCCGCGGCCGACGGCTTGTCCGCGCCGGCCTTCGAGTCGTCCTTCTTCGAGTCGTTCGACGAACAGGCGGAGAGCGCCAGCGGAAGGGCGACCGCGCCGACGACGGCGAGCGTGATGCGGGGGAAGCGAGTGGTGCGCATGGGGTTCTCCTCGTGGAAAGGGGGACTCAACAGGTCTGTATGGGATGGGGCACAAGCGGAGTGAGGCGCAGCCGCACAGCGCGTCGCGCAGCGGGTGTTCTGTCCGAACCCCGGTGCGGCCGCGTCTCTCCGAAGTGCACTCACGTCGGCTATTCGGGCCCGGTGCGCTTCCGGATTGGTCTGTCATTCGATCGGGTGGTGGACCAATCCAGGTGGACTCCGGCTGCGAATGCCTGGTGAGGGCGGTGCCCGACACGGCTCGGCGGAAGGAGCGGCATGGCGGACCAGAGGCGACGGACGGCAGTGGTGGGAAGCGGGATCGCGGGGCTGACCGCCGCGCACGTCCTGCAGCGCGCACATGAGGTCTCGCTGTACGAGGCGGACGACCGGCTCGGCGGTCACGCGCACACCCACGACATACCGTCGGCCGACGGCCGGGTGCACGCCGTCGACTCCGGGTTCATCGTCCACAACCAGCGCACGTATCCGCAGTTGCTGCGGCTCTTCGCCGAACTGGGCGTCGAGACGCAGGAGTCGGAGATGAGCATGTCGGTACGGTGCGAGGGGTGCGGCCTCGAATACGCCGGTGCGCGCGGCCTGTCCGGCCTCGTCGCCCAGCCGCGCAACGCGTTCCGCGGCCGCTATCTGAGGATGCTCGCCGAGGTGCCGCGCTTCCACCGCCTCGCCCGGAAGCTGCTCGCCGCCGACGCCGGTGTGCAGGCGCTCACCCTGGGTGAGTTCCTCGGCCGCGGCGGCTTCTCCCCGTACTTCACCGCGCACTTCATGACACCGCTGGTCTCAGCGGTGTGGTCCTGCGACCCGGTGACCGCGCTGGGCCACCCCGCGGTGCCGCTCTTCCGCTTCCTGGAACACCACGGCCTGCTCTCGGTGACCGGCTCCCCGACCTGGCGCACGGTGACCGGCGGTTCGCGTACGTACGTCGACCGGGTCGGCAAGGAACTCACCGCGCTGCACACCTCGACCCCGGTCCGCAGTGTCCGGCGCCTCGGTGGCGGTGCCGGTGGCTCGGGCGGTGTCGAGATCACCACGGACGACGGCACGGCCGAGCGGTACGACTCGGTGGTCATCGCCGTCCACCCCGACCAGGCGCTCGCCCTGCTGGCCGACCCGACCGAGCAGGAGAGCGGCGTCCTGGGCGCCTTCCGGTACTCGCGCAACCCCACCGTGCTGCACACCGACACCACGATCCTGCCGCGCAGCCCGCGGGCCCGCGCCTCCTGGAACTACCTGATGCCGCGGTGCGCCGCCGGGGCCGACCGTGTGCAGGTCAGCTACGACATGAACCGCCTCCAGCGCCTCGACGCGCCGGAGACCTACGTCGTCACCCTGAACGGCGCGGACCGGATCGCCCCCGACCGGGTGCTCGACCGCATGGTGTACGAGCATCCCGTACTCGACGTCGCGGCGGTGGCCGCGCAGCGGCGGCTGCCCGGGCTGAACGGCCCGGTCACCGCCTACGCGGGCGCCTACCACGGCTCGGGATTCCATGAGGACGGCTGCCGTTCGGGCGCCGCCGCCGCACAGGCGCTGGGGGTGATCTGGTGAACGCCGTCTACCCGTCGACGGTCACTCATGTGAGGACCGCGCCGAAGCGCCACACCATCCACCACCACACCTATCTGTGGCTGATCGACCCCGACGCGCCGCCCCGGCTGCCGCGCCCGCTGCGTCCGCTCGCCCGGTTCGAGGCCCGCGACCACTTCGGCGGGGGAGAGCGGACCATCCGTGCGGGACTGGAGAAGTTCCTGGCCGCCCGCGGGGTCGACCTCGGCGGCGGCAGCGTGCTGATGCTCACCAACGCGCGGGTGTTCGGCCATGTCTTCAACCCGCTGACCGTCTACTGGTGCCACGGCGCCGACGGGCGTCCGCTGTGCGTCGTCGCCGAGGTGCACAACACCTACGGCGAGCGGCACTGCTATCTGCTGCACCCGGACCAGGCCGGCCGGGACGTCGTACCCAAGGAGTTCTACGTATCGCCGTTCTTCCCCGTGGACGGCGACTACCGGATGCGGCTGCCCGAACCGGGCGAGCGGCTGAGCCTCGCGGTGCATCTGGAACGCGGCGGCGCACGCCCGTTCACCGCGACCGTACGGGGGGAACGGCGGGCCGCCACCCCGGCCGTTCTGCTGCGGACGGTGCTCCGCCATCCGTGGCCGACCATGGCCGTCTCCTTCGGGATCCGGGTACATGGCATCTGGCTGTATCTGCGCGGGCTGCCCGTCCAGCCCCGTCCCCGTCATCTGCCCCAGGAGGGCGTGAAGTGAGTGTGTCCGTGTCCCCGGCGTCTCCCGGATCCGCTGGATCTCCCGGGTCCGCCACCCCTGCGACAGCACTGCCCCGTACCGAGGTCGACGCCGAGCGCTGGCCGGACGTCGCCCGCCTGCCGGACGCGTCCTGGCTGCGTACCGCCATCGCGGAACGCGTCGTCCGCAGGGCGCTCGCCGGACTTCCGCTGCGGGTCAGGCTCGCCGGCGCCGAGACACTCGGGCTCGGCGGGCCGCTGCTCGATGTGCGCGACCCCGCGGCGTTCTTCCGCCGCATCGGCGCCGGCGGCCTGATCGGCTTCGGCGAGTCCTGGATGGCGGGCGAATGGGCGGCCGCCGACCTGGTCGGCGTCCTGACCGTGCTCGCCGAACGGGCCGCGAGTCTGATCCCCGCGCCGCTGCAGAAGCTGCGCGCCGTCTGGGCCAGGAAGCAGCCGGCGGCCCAGCGCAACACACCCGAGGGCTCGCGCGACAACATCAGTCACCACTACGACCTCTCCAACGAGTTGTTCGCGCTCTTCCTCGACGAGACGCTCTCGTACTCGTCGGCGCTCTTCCGCGGCTTCCCCGCCGACCGGTCACTGCTGGCAGCAGCCCAGCACCGCAAGATCGACCGGCTGCTCGACGAGGCCGGGGTCGGACCCGGCACCCGCCTCCTCGAAATCGGCACCGGCTGGGGCGAACTGGCCGTACGGGCCGCCGCGCGCGGCGCCCGGGTACGCACCGTGACGCTCTCCCGGGAACAGCGCGAGCTGGCCGTCGAGCGCATCCGCGCCGCCGGACACCAGGACAGCGTCTCGGTGGAGATCCTCGACTACCGCCGGGTGGAAGGCAGTTACGACGCCATCGTGAGCGTCGAGATGATCGAGGCCGTCGGCGCCGAGTTCTGGCCCGAGTACTTCATGACACTGGACCGGCTGCTGGCACCCGGCGGCCGGATCGCACTCCAGGCGATCACCATGCCGCACGAGCGGATGCTCGCCAGCAAGGACACCTTCACCTGGATCCAGAAGTACATCTTCCCCGGCGGGCTGCTGCCGTCGACCGAGGCGATCGAGCAGATCACCGCCGAGCGCACGGCGCTGCGCGTGCGGCGGCGCGAGGAGTTCGGGCCGCACTACGCCGAGACCCTCAGGCTCTGGCGCGAACGGTTCGAGGAACAGGCCCCCGCCGTCGGGGCACTCGGCTTCGACCGGACCTTCCGACGGCTGTGGACCTTCTATCTCGCCTACTCCGAAGCGGGTTTCCGCTCCGGCTATCTCGATGTGCAGCAACTGCTGCTCACCAAGGAGGAGACCTCCCGATGAAGCGCCCTCAGAGCAGGACCGGCGCCGCCCAGCAGCTGTTCCCGCTGGTCGAACAGTTCCTCGGCGGCCGCCTCCCGCTGCGCCTGCGGGCCTGGGACGGCTCCACCGCGGGCCCCGACGGCGCACCCGTGGTGGTCCTGCGTTCCCGCCGCGCACTGCGCCGGCTGCTCTGGCAGCCCGACGAACTCGGCCTGGCCCAGGCGTACATCACCGGCGAGCTGGACATCGATGGCGACCTCGCGGACGGCCTGCGGACCGTGTGGAGCGCGGTCAGGGCCCGCGGGCTGCGGCCGCCGCAGCTCACGGTCGCCGAGCGGGCCCGCGCGGTG
>NZ_JAAGLN010000057.1 GCF_010548145.1 Streptomyces sp. SID10853 | reverse complement strand
ATCCGGAGCCTCCGCGGCACCGTCCGCACCATCCGCACCGGCCGCGTCATCCGCACCGGCCGCGCCCGCCGGCGCATCCGCCGGGGCGTCCGCCCCCGCGACCCACGCGGCTACCGCTTCACGCAGTCGGGCGTCGCCCGACTGCGAGCCGGATGCCGCGCCCGCCTCCGGATCCGGCACCGAGCGGAAGACCGCAAGCCTCGGATCGCTCGTACCGGGAGCCGTTCCCTCTGACGACTTCCGCTGCTCCGACTTGTCGGGGGACTCGCCCGCCACCGATGCCTCCTGGATACGCCGCGCGGGTTTTCCCGCCTGTCCGAACCATCTACCAGTGTCCTGTGTGGGCGCTTAACCGCTGCACCGGACGAGAACGACATACATCTAGATTCCAGTACAAAACACCCAGGCGCCCTCGACAGACCAATGTGAGAGGGGTCACCCTGTCACTCATCCACGCGGGGAGGCATGGATGGGCAGGAGCCGCAGAACGATTCCGGAAGAGCTTCTACTGCTCGCTCTGGACCCGACCACGGGTACCACAGCGCAGCCGCAGTCGCTCGACCTCGGCCTGGCCGGAGCCCAGCTAGTAGAGCTGGCTCTGGCAGGACGGATAGCCCCGGACGGGGATCGTATCGCCGTGGTGATGGCACGGCCGACAGGAGATCCGACACTGGACTCCGCACTGGAACTGCTGCGCAGGCGCGGCAGCCCGGTCCGGGCAGTCCACTGGATCGGCGGGCCCCGGCTGGGGCTCCGTCAGATTTACCTCGCTCATCTGGAGCGGTGCGGCATGGTGCATGCCGTGGCGGGCCAGATGTGCGGAGTGCTGCCGACGACTCGCTACCAGGCGACGGAGACAGCGATCAGCCGGGATATCAGAGCCCGGCTGGACAGTGCGATCCGCACCGGCGTACCGCCGGACCCGCGGACCGCGGCGCTCGCCGCGCTCGCTCACGCAGTGGGGCTCGGCAAGCACCTCTATCCCGGCAACGAGGGGCGTTCATCCCGCTCCCGCCTCCGGGACCTGATCAGACACGACCCCATGGGCGGTCTCGTGGCACATGCGGTCATGGACGTCCAGAACGGTGCGGCGGCACAGCCGCGCCGTGCAGCACCGGCACCGGGCAATGCCGCGCCGATGCCGTCGCACCACGGGTCCATGGCCCGCGTGGCGGCGCACTGAGAAGTCCTGAGAAGTCGGACGGAGAAGTCCGCCCGAGAAGTCACGAGCACCGCAGTACGAGCACCGCAGTACGAGCACCGCAGTACGAGTACCAGGAAGTACCAGGACCACCGCACCGACGTCCCCAAGACCCGGTTCGGGAGCCGCAATACGAGCGCGCGGGGCCGGCAAGTCGCCGGTCCCGCGCGCTCACTCTCTGGCCATTTCCCAGCGCAGCGCGTCGCATTGATGGCAATCTGCTGAGACGTAAGACCTACCGGCACATTCGCGGTGGGGCTCAGTACGTCAAAGCCGGAGGTGCAGTTCCCGTGGCGTCCAACGTCAATCCCACTGTCAGGCGGCGCCGGCTCGGCCAGGAGCTGCGCAGGCTCCGTGAACTCAAAGGCATGACGGCCGAAGAGGTCGCCGAGCGCCTGCTGGTCTCCCAGTCGAAGATCAGCCGCCTGGAGAACGGCCGCCGCTCCATCAGCCAGCGCGATGTCCGCGACCTCTGCGGGGTGTACGAGGTCGAGGACCACCGGATCGTCGACTCGCTGATGCAGATGGCCAAGGACTCGCGCCAGCAGGGCTGGTGGCACGCCTTCGGCGACATCCCGTACAGCGTCTACATCGGCCTGGAGACCGACGCGGCCAGCCTGCGCGTGTACGACCCGCAGGTCGTCCCGGGACTGCTCCAGACCAGGCAGTACGCCGAGGCCCTGATCGCCGGTGCGCTGCCGGAGACCGCCGTGACCGACATCGAGAAGCGGGTCCAGGTCAGGCTGCGCCGCCAGGAGCGGGTCAGCGCCGACGAGTCCCCGCTGCGGCTCTGGGTCGTCATCGACGAGTCGGCGCTGCGCCGGGTCATCGGGGACAAGCAGCTGATGATCGCCCAGCTGGAACATCTCGTGGAGCTGTCCCAGCTCCCCCATGTCACCGTGCAGGTCCTGCCGTTCGCCGTGGGAGCGCATCCCGGTATCAACGGGCAGTACGCCATTCTGGAATTCCCGGACGCGGCGGATTCCAGCGTGGTCTACATCGAGGGCGTCACCAGCGATCTCTATCTGGAGAAAGCGCACGACGTGCAGAAGTACAGCGTGATGTACGAGCACTTGCGCGCCCAGGCGCTCAACGTGGACCAGACACGGCAGTTCATCATGGATATCGCCAAGGGCTACGCGCGCTGAATGGCCATGTATGTCCGATTCCTGGATTCAGGGTCGGCACGATACACCCCGGCCACCCCGGAGCGTAAGACTGAACCGGCATAAGCCATCCGGTCGAGTGAACGGCCGTCTCGGCCAACGGAGTTCACGAGTAGCGTCGAGCGCGCCATCGACAACGTTGGCGCACACCACTGCTTACCGGAGCGAACATGGCAATTCAGCAGGGCGCGACCGAGACCTGGACCAAGTCTTCGTATTCCACGGGAAATGGTGCATGCGTTGAGGTCAAGTCACCGCTTACTCAGGCCATCGCCGTACGGGACTCAAAAGTCGCCGACGGTCCGTCGATCACCTTTGTTCCCGATTCGTGGAACAGCTTCGTGAGCGAAGTGGGCCAGGGCGCATTCACTCTCGGCTGACCCCCGGTCCCGTGATCACCCCGACCGTGAACAAGAGCCCTCTCGACTGGATCGCCGTCCCGGCCGAGGGGGCTCGGCCCTGACCGGCCGCACGTCCTGACCGGTCGGCTCCGCTGTTCGACGCTCGTCGTCAGCGCAGCTGATCGACGTAGCGGTCGGTCCCCGGCACGGTCGGTATGAACGGCGCCACCAGCTCAACCCGCCCCAGGCCGCGCTCGACCAGGTCCCCGTCGAGCCCGGTGAAGCACCGTTCCCAGACCTCCCTCGGGTCGCTCTCCAGGAACCAGAGCAGCGTGAGCCGGGTGTCCACCCCCTCCACCTGCTTCACATAGGCCATCCGGTCGCTGGGCAGCGGCGTCGGCCGGAAGATCGTCACCATCGCCGCGGGGCCGCCCGCGAGCCGCTTCGGCAGCCGCTTCGTCCGCAGCCATTCCAGCAACTCAGCGCGCTGCTCAGGGCCTTCGGTGTCGATCACCTCGACGACCAGACCGGCGTACGGGTGGTCGAGCGCGTGGAAGTCGCGAGGCCCGGCGGCACCGTCCCGGTAGACCGTCGCCTCGTGGTCCTGGAACGACGTGAAGACATGCGTACGGTCCTGATAGACCCGGCCGTCCCGGTTCAGCCGCTTGTTGATGCCGACGGTCCACTTCATGTGCTCGTCGTAGCGGCCCGCGGTCACCCAGTACGTCGTGATGTAGCAGCCGGCCGTCACCGGCTGGGCGACCGCCGACTTCTCCGGGTAGCGCAGTTCCTGGAGTTCCCTGGTGGCCACCCAGCGGCGGCCCGCGTACATCCAGGGCATCGCCATGGCCCCGGCGTAGAAGTGGTCGTCCTCGTACCACCGGTTGTACGCGTACTCATGGCCCGGGTGCGGCTCCACCAGGGTGATCAGCGCATGGCCCGGCCGCACCCCGTACGGCCCGACCGAGGCCAGCTCGCCGTACACCTCGCTCCCGTTTCCGGCTCCGCTTCCGGCTCCGCTTCCGTTCTGCGACGTCTCGCTCATCCGCGTACCACCCTTCCCTGCCCTCTTCCTTCCGTCCCCGGACGGACCTACTCTGACGCTCCGTCAGAAAAACTGCCAGAGTCCGGAGGGCCCCACCATGGAAAGCCGTCCCGCGGAACCCAGGCCGGCACAATCCCCGTCCGCCGCAGCGCCGGACGCGCCCCTCGCGGGGAAGACCGTCGTCGTGTCCGGGGTCGGGGCCGGGCTCGGTCACCAGGTGGCCGCGGCCGTCGTACGGGACGGGGGCAACGCCGTGCTCGGCGCGCGCACCGAGGCGAATCTGGTGAAGTCCGCCGCGGAGATCGACCCGGAGGGCGCCAGGACCGCGCATCTGTCCACGGACATCGGCGACGAGTCGCAGTGCGACGCGCTCGCCGCGCTGGCCGTCGAGCGGTTCGGCGGGATCGACGCGGTGGTCCATGTCGCCGCCTGGGACAGCTACTTCGGCGGGCTCCAGGACGCCGACTTCGACACCTGGCAGGGCGTCATCGACGTCAACCTGCTCGGTACGCTGCGGATGACGCGGGCCTGCCTGCCCGGGCTCAAGGAGCGCGGCGGAGCGGTCGTCATCGTCGGGACGCAGTCATCGGTGGCCGCACCGTCCGAGGTGCACCAGGCGGCGTACGCGGCGTCGAAGGGCGCGCTCACCTCGGCCATGTACTCCATGGCGCGCGAACTGGGGCCGCACCGGATCCGGGTGAACACCGTGCTGCCCGGCTGGATGTGGGGGCCGCCGGTGCAGGCGTTCGTCCAGTTCACCGCGCACACCGAGGGCATCCCCGAGGCGGAGGTGCTCAGCCGGCTGACCGGCCGTATGGCGCTGCCCGAGCTGGCCACGGACGGCGATGTCGCGGACGCCGCGATCTTTCTGGCCTCCGACCGCGCGCGGGCCATCACCGGCCAGTCCCTGCTGGTCAACGCCGGTGAACTGATGCGCTGACCAGTGAACTGCCGCGCCGGACAGACGCGCTGAACCGTTCAGTTGCCCCTCCTCTTCTCGACCGCACGGGACCCGCATCCCGTGCGGTCCTGCTGTTCTGCCTCCATATGACCGCCGCTGGCGAAGTGCCCGCTCATCGTGTGGCCCGCGTCACTCCGGGAGCAACGGGTCCGAAGGTCAAGACGACGTAAAATCGTTCTGCTTACTGATCTGCGTTCATATTTGTGATCGCGCAACCCTTGACCGGCCCTTGGCACAGAGGGTTCAATCCGTGAAGTCCCCGGTCCCGCACGGGGGCACCGCCCGATCGACGTACTGGCGAAGCGTTTCCCGTTCATCGAGGTTCCATCGCGGTTCATCGAGATGAACTCAGTACAGGCGGACCCCTGGAGGGGGCACATGAACAGTCTCGACTGGACCGTGCTCATTGGTTACTTCGGCGTGATGATCGCGATCGGCTTCTGGTCCCACAAGCGCGTGGACAACGTGAGCGACTTCTTCACCGCCGGCGGCAGAATGCCGTGGTGGCTGTCCGGCATCTCCCACCACATGTCCGGCTACAGCGCGGTGATGTTCACCGGGTACGCCGGGATCTCGTACCAGTACGGACTCACATCCATGGTCACCTGGTCGCTCCCGATCGCCATCGGCATCGGGATCGGCGCGAAGCTCTTCGCTCCCCGGCTGAACCGGCTGCGGTCCCGGCTCCACGTCGCCTCACCGCTCGAATACCTGAAGGACCGCTACAACATCCAGACCCAGCAGGCCCTCGCCTGGTCCGGGCTGCTGCTGAAGATCGTGGACGTCGGCGCCAAGTGGGCGGCCATCTCCACCCTGCTCGCCGTCTTCACCGGCATCACCATCACCCAGGGCATCTTCATCACCGGTGTGATCACGGCCATCTACTGCACGGTCGGCGGGCTGTGGGCCGACGCGCTCACCGAGCTGGGGCAGTTCATCATCCAGCTGGTCGCCGGGGTGGCGATGCTGGTCGCCGCCATGGGCAAGCTCGGCGGGTTCAGCGCCCTGTGGACGATCTGGGACAAGCTCCCCAGCGGCCACGCGGACCCGACGGCCGGCCCGTACACGATGACCTTCCTGCTGGCGTATCTCTTCATCAAGACCTTCGAGTACAACGGCGGCATGTGGAACCAGGCCCAGCGCTACATGGCCACCGACTCCCCACGCTCCGCGACCCGTTCGGCCACGCTGTCCGCCGTCCTCTGGCTGGTCTGGCCCGCCGTCCTCTTCTTCCCCATGTGGTGCGCGCCGCTGCTGGTGCACGCGCAGAAGCCGGACGCGTCGGACGCGTACGCGCTGATGTCCGAGTCGCTGCTGCCGCACGGGCTGCTCGGACTTGTCGTCGTCGGCTTCTTCTCGCACACGATGGCCATGTGCTCGTCGGACGCGAACGCCATCTCGGCCGTCTTCACCCGCGACATCGCCCCGGCGATGTCGAAGTCGGCCCGCGAGTGGAGCAGCCGCGCCGGGCTGCTGGCCGCGCGAGTCTCGACGCTCGGCTTCCTCGCCCTGTCGATGGCGCTGGCGACCCAGATCAACTCGCCGACGTTCAAGGACATCATCTCGGTCGTCATCAAGTGGGTGGCCGGCCTGATGGGCCCGATCGCGATCCCGTTCATGCTGGGCCTGCTGCGCTCGTTCCGTAAGTCCGGACCGACGGCGGCGCTGGTCAGCTGGGCGGCGGGGCTGCTCGCGTTCTACTTCACCAACTACCACCTGGACGGCTCGGCCAACGCGGATGTCGCCCTGGAGTGGCAGGTCTCGCTGCCGCTCGCGGTCTCGCTGGTGCTGTACGTCCTGATCGGCTTCGTCAAGCCGGAGGACACACCGGAGCGCGACGCGATCATCGCGAAGGTCAACCTGGACGGCGACGGCCCGGCCGGGGCTGCGGCCGCTGCGGTGCCCGCGCAGGGCGGTGCGACGCCCGACGCCAAGGCGGTGCGGCGCGAGGGCGCGGACGACTGAGGCGGGGACGACTGGGGCGGGGAGGGCTGAGGCAGGGACGACTGAGGCGCGGACGACTGGGGCAGGGACGACTGAGGCAGGGACGACTGAGGCGCGGACGACTGGGGCAGGGACGGCTGAGGCGCTGCCGACACAGGGGCGCGGAGGCGCGGGGCCCGTGCGGCAGGAGGCGCGACGGGCGGGCCCCCGCACGGTCTTCGGCCTGTTCAGCTCCTCGGGTAGCGGGTCAGCCACGCCGGGGTGGTGAGGGCCGGGCTGTGCAGCGCCGGGCCCTGCGTCATCTCCATCGAGAAGTCGTCGGCCAGTTGCAGCACCGTCCCGCGCCCCTCCAGCTCCGCGAGCCAGCCCGGCGGCAGCGCGGTCTCGCCGTGCAGGGTGCCCAGCAGACTGCCGCAGATGGCACCGGTGGCCTGGGACGGGCCGCTGTGGTTCACGGCGAGGCGCAGCCCGTGGCGTACGTCCTCGCCGACGAGCGCGCAGTACACCCCGATCGCCAGGGCGTCCTCGGCCAGTTCGCCGTCGCCCAGCGACTCGACGCGCGTCGGGCTCGGCATTCCCTGGCGTACGGCACCGAGCGCGTGCTGCAGCGCGTCGGTGACCGGCTGGTGGCCGGGGCGCGGAGTCAGCTGCCCCAGCGCGTGCTGCACCGCAGCGTCCAGGCTCTCGCCGCGCGCGAGCCCGTGCACGATGACGGCGTGCGCCCCTGCGCTGAGGTAGCCGGTGGGGTGGCCATGGGTCTGCGCGGCGCACTCGACGGCGAGTTGGAAGACAAGACCCGGCTCCCAGCCGACGAGCAGCCCGAAGGGCGCGGACCGGCTGACGGCCGACGCGTCGCGCGCCTCGGGGTTACGGGGTTTGTCCAGGGTGCCCATCACGTCGTCGCCGAACCCGGCCAGACAGCTGCGTGCGGGGTCGCGGCGGGTGTACAGCCACTCCTCGCAGGCGAGCCAGCCGTTGTCCGTACGGCGTTCGTCGGGGCCCCAGTCGCGCTGGGTCGCCGCCCAGCGCAGATGGGCCCGGTACACATCGGTGGGCGGATGCCAGGCGCCCGTGTCCCGCCGGACCTGGGCCCGTATCAGTCCGTCGACGGTGAAGAGGGAGAGCTGGGTCGCGGCCGTGACGGCCCCGCGCCTGCCGTACACGGCGACGAGGTCGGTGAGCCCTCCGGCGCCGTGCGCCTCCCGTATCGCGTCGAGCCCCTGCCCCGCGACACCCGCCCCGAGCGCATCGCCGAGGGCGCCGCCCAGCAGACAGCCGCGCACCCGGCTGCGGAAGTCCTGCTGCTCGACGCGGCCCCAGAGGGGAGTGGTTGATGCGCTCATGGCGGAGCACTCTAATCGACCGGGATCAGCGGCTTAAGAGCGCGATCCACGGGCGATGTGAAGCGGATCACACCGGCCGGCTGTCACGGTTCCCCGGTGCGGAGTGTCTCGATGGACACCCGACGAGAGGAGCAGCACATGCACCCGGACACGCACCCGGTGAACCGTCGCGGGCTCGCGGCGGAGAGGAAGACGCGGGCACTGGCGGACCGTGATGACTGAGGACGCCTTCACCGAGCACCGGCCGCTGCTGTTCACCATCGCGTACGAGATGCTGGGCAGCGCCGCCGACGCCGAGGACGTCCTGCAGGAGAGCTATCTGCGGTGGAGCGCGGTCGGCCCGGCCACGGTCCGGCACCCGCGCGCCTATCTGGTCCGCACGGTGACCCGGCAGGCCCTCAACCATCTGCGGGCGGTTCGGGCACGGCGCGAGGAGTACGTCGGCAGCTGGCTGCCCGAGCCGATCCGTACCGCACCCGAGGTGAGCGAGGACGTGATCCTGGCCGAGTCGGTGTCGATGGCCATGATGCTCGTCCTGGAGACCCTCAACCCCACCGAGCGCGCGGTGTTCGTGCTGCACGACGTATTCGGCTACACCCACGGCGAGATCGCCGCCTCCATCGGCAGGCCCGAGGCGACCGTCCGGCAGATCGCCCACCGCGCGCGGCAGCACGTCCACGCGCGGCGCCGCCGCTCCGAGCCCGACTCCGAGGCCGGCCGGGAGGTCGTCCAGAGCTTCCTGCACGCGGCGGCGACCGGTGAAGTCCAGGCGCTGATGGACCTGTTGGCGCCCGACGTGGTGGAGATCTCCGACGGCGGCGGGAAGGCCGCCGCCGCGCACCGCCCGATCACCGGCAGCACCCAGGTCGCCCGGTTCGTCCTCGGCGTCCTGCGCACCGTCACCGCCGCGACCCGCGTCGAGCACGCCACGTACAACGGCATGCCAGCGGTGCGCTATGTCACCGGCGGCGAGCTGGACTGGCTGGTCGCGTTCGAGATCCGCGACGGCCTGATCACCGGTCTGTACGGTATCCGCAATCCCGACAAACTGCACCGCGCCGAGGCGGTGCTCCCGCTCGACAGAGGAGGCCACCAGCCGTGGAAACCATGACAGTTGAACGGGTCATCGACGCTCCGGCCGAGGACGTGTTCGCCTGGCTCACCACGACCACCCACTACACACGCTCGCCCCTGATCCTGCGCTGCCGCCTGGCCAGGCCCGGCGAGTCCGCGCCCTACGGGGTCGGCGCGGTGCGCATCCACCTGTGGCTGATCGGCTGGTTCCGGGAGCGCATCACCCAGTACGACCCGCCGTACAGCACCGAGTACGTGGTCGAGCGCAGCCTGCCACCGGCCCGGCACGAACTCGGCCGTATGACGTTCACCGAGACCGACGGCGGCACCCTGGTGCGCTGGACGACCCGGGCCGAGATCCCCGTACCGCTGCTCGGCACCTTCCTGACCCGGCACCTGGCACGGCCGGTGATCACCCGCACTTTCGGCAACATCCTCGCCACGGCCGACAAGGCCCTGACCCGTCGCCCCAGGCGGCCGTTCCCGCATCACGCTTGCTGAGATTTTGACCGCGTATCTGAGTTTTTTACCGCGTATCTGAGTTTTGGGTTAACACCCGAATCCAGCGCTGCTCGCCGGGCAGGGGGTCGCCGTGGACAGTACCCGGACGACCCCGACGACAGGGCTTCCCAGCAGAACCGGCCACCGGTGCCCGGAGACCGGCGACCGGCCGCCGCGTGCCACGGCAGGTCTCTCCCCCGGGCCCTCCCGTGCAGGCGCCCATGATCCGCCCGAACCGGCCGGACGCGGGTTTCCCTCCGCACTGCGGACCGGTGGACGGCTGCCGGCCGTGGACGGCCTGCGGACCCTGGCCGTCGTCCTGGTCATGGTCTACCACCAGGCCCCGCAGTGGGTGCCGGGCGGCTCCCTCGGGGTGGACGTCTTCTTCACGATCAGTGGGTTCGTCATCACCCGGCTGCTGCTCGCCGAATTCGCCCGTACCGGCCAGGTCGCCATGGGGGCGTTCTACTGGCGGAGATGGCTCCGGCTCGTACCGGCGCTCCTGGCCCTCTGCCTGTTCTGCACCGTGCTGGCCCTCACCACTCAACTCCCCGGTTTCGACGGGGCCTGGGCCTCCATCGCGCTGTCCGCCACCTTCCTCGTCAACATCGTCCGAGCGGCGCAGCCGGACCTCTACTCCAGCGTGACGTCCCTCCTGGGCCATGCCTGGTCCCTCGGGGTGGAGGAGCAGTTCTACCTCTTCTGGCCGCCGCTGCTGGTGCTGCTCCTGCGCCGTACCCGGGCACGGACCGTGCTCCTCTGGACGGCGGTGCTCTGTCTGCTGCCGGCCCTCTGGCGCTTCGTGCTGTGGAGCCCGAGCGCGGCGCACCGTATCTACAACGGCACCGACACCCGGGCCGATCAGCTGCTGGCCGGGGCACTGCTCGCCCTGGTCGTCGCCCGGCTGCACGCCGACGACCACCGGCTGGCCGCGCTCAGGCGCTGGTCGGGACGGCTGGCCTGGCCCGCGCTGGCCGTCCTCGCCCTGATCGCCTGGCGCGTACCGCTGACGGGCGAGAACGACTGGAACGCCTGCTGGTACACGGTCGGATTCCTGCTGACGGCGGTCCTGTCGGCCGTGGTGGTGGCCTCGCTCGAACTCAGGCCGGGCGCCTCACTGGCCCGGCTCCTCTCCCTCGCGCCCCTGGCCTGGACCGGGCGCAACCTCAGCTACGGCCTCTACCTGTGGCACTACCCGCTGGGCCGGCTGCTCTCCGACCTGGGGGTTGAATCCGGCCTGCTGGCCGCCACGCTCACGGTCAGCTTCGCGGCGGCCGTCGCCTCCCACTACGCGATCGAAAAACCTCTGGCCCGGCACGCGAGACGCTTCCGCACCCGCACGGCCCCGGCGCCCGTCACGCCGTGAGCCCTTCCGGGCGGACGACGGCGTCACCAGTCGTCCCCGCAGCCGCCGTCCCCACCGTCACCGCCCTCGATCCGCCCGCCCCTGCTGTACGCGACACGGAGCACGTCCCCGAGCGACTCGGTGGCCCGGGTGAGCGCGAACCGTACGGCCCGCTCCCCCGCCGCCTGATCGGCCAGCACCGCCCGCGAACCGGCCAGCACCGCCTCCGCCGAGTCCATCTGCTGATCCTCCAGATCGTCGGCCAGCCGCGAGAGCAGACTGCGCGGGTTGTCCGTGCTGAGGTAACACGGCTTGCCCTCGGGGGAGGTCCAGGGCAGCAGCCGGAGCAGGGAATCGGGCATGGTCGGCGCCTCACAGGGGAATCGGGAGTTCGGTTCTTGGCTGACGAGCGGTGATTACCGTTCGTGTCCCGATGATTACGTCCTGGCCCTAGGCTCGGAAAGAGCGGCGCGATTGCCTTCGCGCACGGCAACAGGAGGGGCTGGATGTCCGAACTCGCCGAAGCGGAAGAGGAGTCGGGGCGCGCGGCACTGGGACGCGCGCTGCGGTACCTGCGCGAGAAGGCCGGCAAATCGCTCAGCGAACTGGCGGCCGAGACACGGTACGACAAGAGCTACCTGTACCGGCTTGAGGTGAGCCAACGGCTGTCCAAGCTCGCGGTGATGGAGGACCTGGACCGGCATTACGGGACCGGGGGGCTGCTGGTGCAGCTGTGGAAGGTGGCGCGGAGGGAGGTGTTCAAGGACAAGTACAAGGAGTTCATGCGGCTGGAACAGGCTGCCCGGATCATGCATGTGTTCACCCTCGGGATTCCGGGCCTGCTACAGACCGAGGACGTGGCCCGCGCGCTGTTGTCCGGCGGCCAGGAAACAGAAACCGAAGCAGAACAGGTGGAGGAGCAGGTCATAGCACGCCTCGGGCGGCAGCAACTGCTCCACCGCAACCCGGCGCCTTCGGTGCGGATCATCATGGACGAGTACGCACTCCGACGGCCGGTGACGGATGCCAAGGCGTGGGCCGAGCAGTTGGCCCATCTCATCGCTATGGCCGAACTCCCATCAGTCGTGATCCAGGTCCTCCCCTTCTCAACAGGTGCCCACCATTTGATGGCTGGCCCGCTCTCCCTCCTGTGGCAGGCCGACGGGAGCGCCATTGCCTTCACGGAAGGCAACGATTGCGGCGAGTTGGTCGAGGATCAGGCCGCGGTCACCCGGTACCGCCTGTCCTACGATCGGCTCCGAGACGTGTCGTTGTCCCCGGCGGACAGCATCGCGTTCATCAGAGGCATCCTGAAGGAGTACAGACCATGAGCCGTATCCTCGACCTCAGCAGCGCGGAATGGCGCAAGTCGAGCTTCAGCGACGGTGGCCCCAACAACTGCGTCGAAGTCGCAGATAACTTCCCGGGGTGCATCCCCGTACGCGACAGCAAGACCGCCCCCACCGGCCCCGCGCTGGTCTTTCCCGGATCGGCCTGGACCAGCTTCATCCAGGCCGTACGGAAGGAGACACCGTGACCGACCTGTCAACCGCTCACTGGCGCAAGTCGAGCTACAGCGACGGGGGAGCAAACAACTGCGTCGAAGTCGCTCCCGACTTCCCGGGCGTCATCCCCGTACGCGACAGCAAGACGGCCCCGATCGGCCCCGCACTCGTCTTCCCCGCCACCGCCTGGGCCGCCTTCGTGGGGTTCGCCGCCGGGCGCTGAGTCCCGCCGGCCACCACACGGCCGCGTTGGGTGGCTGAGGAGCGCGGCCGGGCAGCCGCGGACAACTGCGAACCACCGGCTGCCCGGCCGTGACGCTTGCGCCCGTTGCCGCCTTGTCCCGGGACGATGGCCCTGGGTCTCAGGGCTTGGTCACCGGCGCCTGGAGTTCGGTCACCCAGTCGTCGCGGTTGTCCGGGCACTCCAGGCTGATCTCCCGGGGGTACCCGGCTGACCGGTACCCGTTCTCTTCGATCCAGAAGGCCAGGGCCTGGGCCGTGGGCAGCACGGTGTCCATGGAGCCACGGTGCACGATCGTCGCCGCCTGGTCGACGGGCGGCAGATCGAGCACCCGGAAGGCGCCGTCCTGGAGCGGGGCCGCGACCTGGACGGCGGCGTGGACGGTGATCCTGCCACCGCCCTCCGGGGCATCCTCGTAATAGGCGACACCGGGCCCTGCAGGCGATACCCCGGCCCTGTCCAGGCGCCGGAACAGCTCGTCGTAGAGCGGCCCGATGACCGGGCCGATGTTCTCGGGCTCGAAGCTCGCGGCGGTCGCGTCCAGCTCCGCCACCCGGATCGCCGGGACGCTCTTGAAGACGACATCGTTCGTGGGCATGTGCCCCTCGCTCTCGATCGATCGGAGCCTCGCCTCGACCTGGACCAGCCGCGCCGCTGCGGCGGCCATCGCGACCTCAAGTTCGGCCCGGCGCAGCCGCAGCATGGCGCGCAGTTCGTCGGTCGTGACCTTCTCGTCCAGGATCTGCTGAACCTGTTGGAGGGTCAGGCCGAGCTCTTTCAGCGCGATGACACGGTTGAGGCGGGCCAGCTGGGCAGCCGAGTAGTACCGGTAGCCGGTGGCTGGGTCGACGTGGGCCGGGCGCAGCAGTCCGGTGGCGTCGTAGTGACGCAGCATGCGGACCGATACGCGGCCGTGCCGGGCGAAGTCTCCGATGGTGAACATGATGTCTCCGAGTCCAGCGCCTGACACGGTGTGAGGGTCAACAGGCCGCCTTCCGGTAACCGTTCTTCGGCAGGCGTCCGCCCGGCCGGGCCCGTTCTCCGTCCGCCACGTCGCCTCGCACCACGAGGACCGTGACGACCGGCGGCCCGGACGTCACGCGACCCACCGGACAGGCCATAGTGCCGCATCAGGCAACGTTCGCCTCGTCATGGTCGGCCGGCCGGCAGCGGTCGGCGGTACGCCTTGTTCGCCCGGGCACCGTCGGCCGCCGCAGCCCGCCCGCTGTAGCAGGAGGTTGTGGCGCGAGTCACAGGAACGGGCGCAAGGTCGCGGAGAGATACCGAGTGTGAGGGAACCACCAGAATCAAAGGCCCCGGAGAACCCCCAGGGCACCGAAGGCACCATAGGCACCAAGGACACAGAGACCGCAGAGGCCGCGGAGGCCGCGGAGGCCGCGGAGGCCGCGGAGAACGAGATGCGCCGGCGCCTGCACGCGGGGGACCGCGACGCCTTCGCCGAGCTGTACGAGAGCTGCGCCCAGGCCGTCTACCGTCACGCGCTGCGGCTGACAGGTGACTGGTCGACCGCCGAGGACGTCATGGCGGACACCTTCCTGGCCGCCTGGCAGGGCAGAGAGCGGTTGGAGGAGGGCAGGGGCTCCGCGCTGCCCTGGCTCCTCGGCATCGCCACGCACAAGTGTGAGAACACCCGGCGGGGGCTGCTGCGGCGGCTGGTCTTCCTGGCCCGTCAGCCACCGCCCGCCGACGTCGCGGACTTCTCGGCGGAGGCAGCGTCCCGGCTGGACGACCGGAGCCGTCTGCGCGCCGTCTCCGCGGCCCTCGGTCAACTGCGCAGCCAGGAAAGGGAAGTGCTCTCCCTGTGCGTGTGGTCCGGACTGGACTACGAGCAGACCGCCGAGGCGCTCGGCGTCCCGGTGGGCACGGTGCGCTCCCGCCTCTCACGCGCCCGCAGAAGACTCGCCCGGATCGCGGAACAGACAGAACGCGCGGAACGCCCGCGGAGAAACCCGGAACCCGCGAGAGCCCGCGGAGAGGTAAGTCATACAGCCGCAATCGCGGCCCAGCCCGTGCGGGAGGAAACCCCATGAACCGCGAAGACGCCGCCTCTCCTGAGAACAGGGACGACGACGAAGCCCGGCACCTGGCCCGGCTGCTTCCCCCTCCGGTGACCGAGAACCTGTCGCCCGAGCGATTCCGTCACCAGAAGGAACTCCTGATGAACCACATCGACGCCGACACCCGTCGTGACAGTCCGGTCCAGCCCACCACCCGCCCCACCGGCCGGCTCCTGCGCCCCGCCCTTCTCGTCCCCGTATCGGCGCTGGCACTGGCCGGAATCCTCGCGGGCGGTCTCGCCCTCCGTACGGACAACGAGAACCGGCCGACGACGGCGACGGCCGCCCAGGGCACCGACGGCCTTCTCCACCACCTCTCGACCGTGGCCCTCACGCGTGAGGAGCCCGTCGTACGGAACGACCAGTTCCTCTACACCCGTTCCATGGTTCGGGAGGCCGACATCAGCAGCGGCAAGGCCGTACTGAGCCCGCTGACCGAGACGGAGGGCTGGGCGCCGCAGGACCCGCGCCCCCTCAAGAAGACCGGGCTGACCCGGGTCAATGGCAAGGACGAGGTCAGTAACGCCGAGCTCGGGGACGACCATGGCACCCCCGCCGGACTGTCCCGCCCCACCTACCACTGGCTCGCCTCGCTGCCCACCGACCCGGACGAACTCCTCGCCTATCTCCGTGCTCACGTCCGGAAGGACGCCGAGCAGGAAACCGACCAGATCGTCTTCGAGCAGATCGGCGTCCTGCTCGGCGGGGTGCTGCCGCCGAAGACAGCCGCGGCCCTCTACCGTGCGGCGGCGAAGATCCCGGGCGTCAAGGAGGCACCGGACGCCAAGGACGCCATAGGCCGCACGGGCCTCGGCATCGCCCGCGAGGACACCAAGTACGGCAACCGCACCGAATGGGTTTTCGACAAGGACGACTACTCCTTCCTCGGCTCCCGCGAGTACCGGACCAAGGACGCCCCGTACGCGAAGGCCGGGACCCTCCTCTCCAGCACCGCCGAGATCGAGCACGCCGTCGTCGACAAGGCCGGGCAGGTCCCGGGCAAGGCAGCCGATTCCACCGGGAAGCGGCAGGCCGGCTGATCACTCCGCGCGTCTCCGGAGATGCGCGTATGCGCGTGGAACGTTCCGCAGCCGGGCCGCCGGTGCTGCTCGGGCGGCAGACCGGGACCGGTGTGACGCCCGCCGCTCGTCGAGTGATCTCTCCTCGGCTCAGGGCCGACGGTCCGCGACGTGTTGGGCGATGAGCGCGATCACCGCGTCGAGGCCGGCTTCAAGCGCGGCCGAGCTCCGCTGGGCCTGGCCGAGGAGCAGGCCGCCCTGGAGCGCCGCGAGCAGCGCGAGGGCGAGGGAGTCCGGATCGGCCTCCGGCCGTAGGGCGCCGCGCTCGGCCATGCGCGCCAGCCCGTCCCTGATCGCGTCGGACCAGCGGGAGAAGCTCGCGGCCAGCGCCGTGCGCGCGTCAGCGTCTTGTCCGGCCAGTTCACTCGCCAGCGAACCGAGCGGACAGCCGCCGGCCCAGTGCATCGAGCGCTGAACACCGACGACCATGTCGCGCCAGGCGCGCAGGGCCTCGACGCTGTCGAGCCGCGCGAGCAGCTGCTCCTGGCCGCCGACGACCGCCTCGGTCTGGTACTCGATGACCGCGCTGGTCAACGCCTGCTTATTGGCGAAGTAGTGGTAGATCTGCGAGGAACTGACCCCGGCCGCGTCCCGGATCGCGGGCGTGCTCGTTCCGGCCACGCCCTGGTCGAACATCAGCTGCGCGGCCGCCCGCACGATGCGCTCGCGCGTGGCCTGGCCCTTGGTGGTGGGCGGCGGCGCGAGGTGCGGACCCTCGAAGGACGACATGCCCTCAGAGTACTCATTCTGGATTTGACTATCCAATCATGGGCGAGCAGAGTGGATTCAGCGATCCATTCTTCGAGGTGGGAGTTCCGCAGTGAACAAGGACACGACGATTGCCGACCAGTCCGCCGAAGTGGGCCGTCAGGCCGGCGAACGGCTCCCGGGCGAGGTCACCGCCGCCTTCGAGGCGGAACTGGCCCGACTCGTGGCGGCCGGCGTCCCAGCAGGCGTCGCCGTGCCGGGCGCGAAGATGCCCGACGGCGACCTGCTCGACATGCACGGCTCCCCCACCACGCTTGCCGCGGCGCTCGCCGGTCGCCCGGCGGTGGTCGTCTTCTACCGTGGCGCGTGGTGCCCCTACTGCAACGTCGCCCTGCACGCGTATCAGAACGCGCTGGTCGACGAACTCGACGCCCGGGGCGTCGCCCTGGTCGCCGTCAGCCCGCAGAAGCCCGACGCGTCGCTCTCGCTCGCCGAGAAGCAGGCGCTGACCTACGCGGTCGTCTCGGACCCGGGCAACCAGATCGCCAGGCAGCTCGGGATCGTGTTCACGCTCGGCCGTGGAGCCCGTGAGGCCCAGGCGAAGCTCGGCCTCGACCTCGCGGCGGTCAACGCGGACGGCACCGCCGAACTTCCGCTGGCCACCACCGTGCTCGTCGACACGGACGGCACGATCCGCTGGATCGACGTGCATCCCGACTACACCACCCGCTCCGAGCCGGCCGAGATTCTCCAGGCCGTCGCCGCGCTGTAGCAGCAGATCCCTGCTTGCGGCTCGTCCACCACGGCCCACCGTGGAGCGCATGACGGCGGCGGCCCAAGAGGGCGCCCGGGTCCGGCTCCGACGTGTGAACGCGCACGCGGGGTCGCGCCCGCGGGTCGCGCCCGCTCCTCCGGCGGGGAGCAGCCGGAGGCGCGGACCGCGCACAGCCAGTTGGTACGGCTCACACTCCCGCAGCCCCAGCCGGATCGGCGGCATCGCCCGCGCCGGACGGAAAATGCCCAAGCTGTGCCTGATGCATGACCCGCCGCCTGACCACCTTCGTGGGGCTCAGCCCGCCGCGGCCCCGAACCACTTCGGCAGTCGGCCGGTCAGCTCCCGCTGGTCGTCGCCGGCCCAGGCCACATGGCCGTCAGGACGCAGCAGCACCGCGGGCGCGTCCAATTCCTCGCTGACGTCGGTGACATGGTCCACCCGGTCCGCCCAGCCCGCCACCGAGAGGCGGCCGGTCTGGTCGAGCAGCAGGCCGCGGCCCGCGTGCATCAGGCCGTACAGGTGGCCGCGCTTCAGCTGTACGTCGCGCAGGCGCCGGCCGAGCAGTTCATGGCCCTCGCCGAAGTCGTAGCGGATCGCGGTCGCGGTGATCTTCTCGACCAGGTACCGGTTCACGTCCTCGAAGTCGGCCAGCTCCGCCACCAGCCGCCGCACCGCACGCGCGCCCGGTTCGGTGGACATCAGCTCCATCTGCGCCCGGGTGCTGTCCAGTACGTCGGCGGCCACCGGCTGGCGTTCGGTCTGGTAGCTGTCCAGCAGCCCTTCCGGGGCCCAGCCCGCGATCTCGGCGGCCAGTTTCCAGCCGAGGTTGAACGCGTCCTGGATGCCGAGGTTGAGCCCCTGCCCGCCGGTCGGCGGGTGGATGTGTGCCGCGTCCCCGGCCAGCAGTACCCGTCCGGACCGGTAGCGCTCGGCCAGCCGGGTGGCGTCGCCGAAGCGGGAGAGCCAGCGCGGCGAGTGGACACCGAAGTCGGTACCGGCGACCCGTCGCAGCTGCTGCTTGAACTCGTCGAGCGTGGGCGGGACCGTGCGGTCGTCCGACACCCCTTCGGCAGGCACGACGACGCGGTACGTCCCGTCCCCGGTGGGCCCGAGGCCGAACCGCAGCTGGGTCTTGCGGATTTCGGTCACCACGCTGGTCACCGTCTCCGGCGAAGCGGTCACCTCCATCTGGCCCAGCAGCGTCTCCACCCTGCTGGGTTCGCCGGGGAAGCCGATGCCGAGCAGTTTGCGCACCGTGCTCCGGCCGCCGTCGCAGCCCACCAGATAGCGCGAGCGCAGCACCGTCCGGTCGTCCAGCTCGACGCTCACACCGTCCTCGGACTGGCTCAGCCCGACCACCGCGCAGCCGCGCCGGATCTCGGCGCCCAGCTCGGTGGCGTGCTCGGACAGCAGGCGGTCGGTGAGGGGCTGCGGAATGCCGAGGACATACCCGTGCGCGGTGTCGAGCCGCTCGGGTGCCGGCTTGCTGAGGGCGGCGAAGAAGCCGCCGAGCGGATACTTCCTGCCTTCGGCGAGGAACCGCTCCAGCAGGCCGCGCTGGTCCATCACCTCGATGCTGCGCGCGTGCAGGCCGAGCGCGCGGACGTACGCGGGCGGCGCCGGTTCCTTCTCCAGCACGAGCACCTGTACGCCGTGCAGCCGCAGCTCGGCTGCCAGCATCATGCCGGTCGGTCCACCACCGGCAATGATCACGTCGATCATCACAAACCCCAATTCGCCCACGTCGATTTCCACGAAGCCGACTCCCGGGTTCTGACTTCGAGCGGTGATTCTGCGCCATGACCAGGGCCTTGCCGCAAGCCCCCCAGTGCGCTATAAGTTAGGAGTGGCAAGAGGAGTGTCCAGTCCTCCTCTCTTTTCCGCCCTCTCCCTCATCACCCCCACTGCCGGGCACGGCGACTCCCTGCTGCCGCATGCCCGGCAGTGGGGGTGATGAGGGAGAGGGCTGGGGTGTGGTCTGCGTCCCCTGCCCGCGGACCACACCCTCCCGGCGCCCCGAGGGCCCCTCAGTCCAGTACCGGCAGCAGCTCCGGCAGATGTCCGTCCGATGCGCGGGCCGCCTGCATCCGTTCCTCCGGGACCGGGCCGTACAGCGTGTTCCGGGCGCGCGCCGGGCGGCCCGTCAGGTCCGCGATCGCGACGAGGTCCTGGACCGAGCGGTACGAGCCGTAACTGGAGCCCGCCATCCGGGAGATGGTCTCCTCCATCAGGGTGCCGCCCAGGTCGTTCGCCCCGGAGCGCAGCATCTCCGCCGCGCCCTCCGCGCCCAGTTTCACCCAGCTGGTCTGGATGTTGGGGATGTACGGGTGGAGCAGCAGCCGGGCCATCGCGGTGACCGCGCGGTTGTCGCGGGTCGTCGGGCCCGGGCGGGCGATGCCTGCCAGGTACACCGGGGCGTTGGTGTGGATGAAGGGCAGCGTCACGAACTCCGTGAACCCTTCGACCCCCTTGGCCAGCGCGGTCCGCTGGATGTCCGCCAGGGTGCGGAAGTGGCCGAGCCAGTGCCGGGGCTGGTCGACATGGCCGTACATCATCGTGGACGAGGAGCGGATGCCCAGTTCGTGGGCGGTCGTGATGACCTCGATCCAGGTCGCCGTCGGCAGCTTGCCCTTGGTGAGCACCCAGCGGACCTCGTCGTCCAGGATCTCCGCCGCCGTGCCGGGGATCGAGCCGAGGCCGGCCTCCTTCGCCGCGGTGAGCCACTCGCGGATGGACAGGCCGGTGCGGGTCGCGCCGTTCACCACCTCCATCGGGGAGAAGGCGTGCACATGCATCCCCGGGACGCGCTCGCGGACGGCTCGCGCGATGTCGAAGTACGCCGTGCCGGGCAGGTCCGGGTGGATGCCGCCCTGCATGCAGACCTCGACCGCGCCGACGTCCCACGCCTGGGCGGCCCGGTCGGCGACCTGGTCGAGCGAGAGCGTGTACGCGTCGGCGTCCGTGCGCCGTTGGGCGAAGGCGCAGAAGCGGCAGCCGGTGTAGCAGACGTTGGTGAAGTTGATGTTCCTGGTGACGATGTACGTGACGTCGTCGCCGACCACGTCACGCCGCAGGTCGTCCGCGATCCGGGTGAGCGCGTCCAGCGCGGGGCCGTCCGCGTGCAGCAGGGCGAGCGCCTCGTCGTCGGTGAGCCGCGTCGGGTCGGCGGCCGCCTGGTCCAGGGCCTGCTTGACGTCGGTGTCGATTCGGGACGGGACCATGCCGGGGGCCGCCTGCTCGCGCAGGGCGTCCCAGTCCCCGTACACCTCGTCGAAGTCGTCCCGGCGGTCCGAGGTGCGGCCCTCGGTGTCGATGGTGGTGTGCAGGTCGGTGCGGCCGGTGGCGGTGAAGCCCTCGTCGGGCTCCTGCCAGGGCAGCCCGGCCGGTGTGACGCCCTCGCGGGCCAGACCGGTCCCGGGGTCGGCGAGCGCCCGGACGTGCGGCACCAGGCGGGGGTCGAGCCAGGGCTCGCCGCGCTGGATGAACTCCGGGTAGATGGTGAGCCGTTCACGCAGCTGGAAGCCGGCCGCCCCGGTGCGTTCCGCCAGTTCGTCGATGTGCGGCCAGGGGCGCTCGGGGTTGACGTGGTCGGGGGTCAGCGGGGACACCCCGCCCCAGTCGTCGATCCCGGCGCCGATGAGCAGCGCGTACTCCGCGTCGACCAGGTTCGGCGGGGCCTGGATACGGGCGGAGGGGCCGAGGATGTGCCGGGCCACCGCGATGGCGGCGGCCAGCTCCTCCAGCTCGGCGTCGGGCATCGCGCGCATCGCCGTGTCGGGCTTGGCCCGGAAGTTCTGGACGATGACTTCCTGGATGCCGTGGTACGAGCGGGCGATCCTGCGCAGCTCGAAGAAGGCGTCGGCGCGCTCCTCGTACGACTCACCGATCCCGATCAGCACCCCGGTGGTGAAGGGCACGTTGGAGCGCCCGGCGTCCTCCAGGACGCGCAGCCGTACGGCGGGCTCCTTGTCGGGCGAGCCGTGGTGCGGGCCGCCCGGCTCGCTCCACAGCCGGGTCGCCGTGGTCTCCAGCATCATGCCCATCGAGGGGGCGACCGGCTTGAGCCGCTGGAGGTCGGTCCAGGTCATGACGCCCGGGTTGAGGTGCGGCAGCAGGCCGGTCTCCTCCAGGACCCGGACGGCCATGGCGCGTACGTAGGCCAGGGTGTCGTCGTACCCTTCGGCCTCCAGCCACTCGCGCGCCTCGGGCCAGCGCTCCTCGGGGCGGTCGCCGAGCGTGAACAGCGCTTCCTTGCAGCCGAGTTCGGCGCCCTGGCGGGCGATCTCCAGCACCTCGTCGGGCGAGAGGTACATGCCGTGGCCGGCGCGCCTGAGCTTGCCGGGCACGGTGACGAACGTGCAGTAGTGGCACTTGTCCCGGCAGAGCCGGGTCAGCGGGATGAACACCTTGCGGGAGTACGTGATGACCCCGGGCCGCCCTGCCGCTTCCAGGCCGGCGTCCCGTACGCGCGCCGCCGACGCGGCGAGGTCGCGCAGGTCGTCGCCGCGCGCCTGGAGGAGTACGGCAGCCTCGGCCGTGTCGAGGGCAACACCGTCCCTGGCCCGCCGGAGCGCGCGACGCATGGCATTTGCGGTGGGGGCTGCGGGCTGCGGATCAGTCATGGACCGAGCATACGAGCGGCATTTCGCGCTGTCTGCGGCGCCTTGCCAGCGGTGACGTGCGGGTTGCCCGCAGTGCGGCCTTCGCAGGCCCCGGCTCTGGTCACCCGGGCGCCGACCACACGTCGGGGCCGCCGCCGTGCCAGTCGATCAGCGATGTCGTCGCGACCTCTGCCTCGTCGACGCCCTCCAGACCGGCCCTCCGCAGCAGCTCGGCCACGTCCGCGTGGTTGTGGGCGACGCCGAGGGTCTCCGTACCTGAGCCCACGCGTCGGCCCCCGGACGCGTCCGGCGGGTAAATGATGACCGGCACTTTCATATGTCCAGCGTGCTCCTGGTCGGCTGTTCCGGCACCCCGGGGCAGCGACCGTACGGGGCGGCGACCGGACCTCTCGCCGGGGTGTCCGCGCTCTCAGGGCGCCGACAGGGCTTGCAGTTCGGCGTCGAAGAGCTGCCCGGAGTCGAACCCCATCCCGGCGAAGTGCCCGGCGAGCTCCAGGGACAGGACGCCGTGCAGCCGGGTCCAGACGGTCAGGGCCCGGTGGAGGGCCACGGGCGGGGCGGGATGGCCGTGCGCCCACTGCCGGTGGTCCGCCAGGTGCGCCGCGAACGGCGCCGCGGGGTCGCCGTCGGGGACCGCCACACAGGCGTCGAGCAGGACGGACATGACCTCGGCTGCGATGGCGGTGATGTCGTCGGGCGCGTGATAGCCGGGGATGGGCGTGCCGTACACGAGGAAGTAACGGTGGGGGTCGTCCAGGGCCCAGCCGCGCAGAGCGTGCGCCAGGGCGACGACGGCACCGGACTCGGGCGGCGCGGCTGCCTCGGTTGCCGCTGATGTCGCGTACCGCTCGGGCGGCGGCGCGATTGCCTCGGGCTCCCCCGGCACCCCGGACGCGGCTGCCCCGGTCGCCTCGGACGCCCCCGACACTCCGGCCGCCCCGGCCTCCCCTGCCGCCGTACGCAAGGTGTCCGCCAGGCTTCGGTACGCCTCGCGGACCAGTTCGGTGATCAGTTCGTCGCGGCCCGCGAAGTACCGGTAGAGCGCGGGCCCGCTCATACCCATCCGCTTGGCGATCGCGTTGAGCGACAGCGCGGACGTACCCGCCGTCGCGATCTGCTCCCACGCGTACTGCTTGATCTCCGCCTTCACCTGGGCGCGGTAGCGCTCGCGCGGGGTCTGGGCTTGCGGCTCCGCCACTGGACTGCCACCTTTCGCACCGTCTCGCACCTTCGCGCCCACAGTGCCCCGTTTAGTTAGAGGCTATCACCAAGGTTACTGGCATCTCCTTGAGGGTGGCATGAGAAGCCGTAACGCGTTCCAGGTGCCGCAATCAACCGCTCCCGCCCCCGGACCCGGATCAGCCGCGGACGCCCCTGAACTTCATCGACACCGCCCCCTCGGGCGTCCGGCGGCAGACCGACACCGTGCCCCAGACCTCGCCCTTCGGCTCCTGGAGGAGCGTGAGCGGCACGGGCTCCGGCGGGAAGTCCAGATCGGCGTCGGAGACGACCTGCGTGCGCAGGACGCCCGAGCAGCCGTCCGCGGAGAAGGCGAGCGTGGCTGTCACCGGCAGGACGTGGGTGTCGATGACCAGCACCGCCCGGCCGCTGTACTTCGGTTCCTGGAGCACACCAACCAGCTTCCGCCCGGCCGCCGGGCACCGCACGTCGAGAGCCCGCCGCCCGCCCCTCAGGCCCCGGCGGCGGCACCCGCACCCGCACGCGCACCGCCCGGTCCGGCGCGGGCTGCGCCACACCCCGCGGCCCGGTCCGGGGCGGCGCTCACGCCAGATACGGCGCGTAGGCGTCGAGCACCGTCAGTACGGATTTCTCGTCGGCGGGCGGCAGTTGGAGCACCACCTCCTCGATGCCCAGCTCCGCGTAGTGCGCCAGTTTCCCGGCGGTCGGCAGCACGGCGTACGGGACGACCTGGAGGCCCGCCGGGTCGCGGCCCGCGTCCTGCCAGACCTGGCGCAGCACCGGCATCGACTCACCGAGGCCCCGGCCCCCGATCGGCATCCAGCCGTCCGCGTACTCCGCGATGTGCGCGAAGAGCTTCGGCCCGGCGGCCCCGCCGATCAGGGTGCGCACGCTGCCACCCCGCGGTTTCGGATGGGCCTCGCTGGCCCGTACGGAGACGAACTCGCCCTCGTACGACGTCGGTTCGGCCGCCCAGAGGGCCCGCATCAGCGCCATCCGGTCCCGGCCGAGATCGCGGCGGCGCGTCCACTCCACCCCGTGGTCGGCGGCCTCCTCCTTGTTCCAGCCGTAACCGAGACCGAGCGTGAAGCGGCTGCCCGAGAGGTGGTCGAGGGTCGCGATCTGCTTGGCCAGGCCGATCGGGTCGTGCTGGGCGATGAGCGTGACGCCCGTGCCCAGGGCCAGGGTGTCCGTCACGGCGGCGGCCTGGCCCAGCGCGACGAACGGGTCGAGCGTCCTGCCGTACTCGGCGGGCAGTTCACCGCCCATCGGCCACGGGGTGGCCCGCTCGACCGGGATGTGCGTGTGCTCGGGCAGATACAGCCCGCCGAACCCGCGCTGCTCCAGTTCCCGTGCGAGCCGCACCGGGGTGACGGTCCTGTCGGTCAGAAAGATCGTGGTACTCAGCCGCATGACATCCGCCCTCATTCGCTGTGCGATCCGGGTGATCCGTGCCGTGGCCGCAGAGGGTATGACGTACGGGGCGAAAATCCGAGCGCCGTGTCACGGTCTCCGTCCCGCCCCCTTCCCTTCTCGCCCGGTTCACGGCTGAATACCAGGGTTCAGCTGCACCTCCTGTGTCCCGCACAGACCGCTGGTGTCCCCCACAGACCCCTGGAGCGTTGGCATGAACCCTGGAGACCACCCGACCCCCGGCGAACTGGGCAGGCGCGGCCTGCTGGTGACGGGAGCGGCGGCCGCGCTTACGTTGGGAAGCGTGAGCTTCGCGAGCGCGGCGGACGGCGGTGGCGGCGCGCCGGCCGGCGGCACCCCGGCCGGAAGCACACCCCCGGACCGGACGAAGACCGTGCGCGGCACACTGCCGCCCGGCTCGCCCGACTATGTCTATCTGCCGGTGGACGTTCCCGAAGGGGTACGCGAGCTGGCGGTCTCGTACACGTACGAGAAGCCTCCCGTGCCCGCCGGCACCCAGGGCAACGCCCTGGACATCGGCATCTTCGACGAGCGCGGCACCGGCCTCGGCGGGTCCGGGTTCCGCGGCTGGTCGGGCGGTGCGCGCAGCGAGTTCTTCATCCGAGGCGACGCGGCGACTCCCGGCTATCTGCCGGGGCCGGTCCGCGCGGGCCGGTGGAACATCGCGCTCGGCCCGTACACCACGGCGCCCGGCGGCCTCCCGTACGCCGTCACCGTCACCCTGCGCTTCGGCCCGACGCCCACGACGCCTAAGCCGGTGTATCCGCCGGTGCGGGCGAAGGGGCGCGGGCGCGCCTGGTACCGGGGCGACTGCCACATCCACTCGGTGCACTCGGACGGCAAGCGCACCCCGGCCGAGATCGCCGCGCTGGCCAGGGCGGCGGGGCTCGACTTCATCAACACCAGTGAGCACAACACCAGTTCGGGCCACCGGGCCTGGGACGGGCTGTGGGGCGACGACCTGCTGATTCTCACCGGCGAGGAGATCACCACCCGCAACGGTCATGTCCTGGGCATCTCCACCGACCACGGCACCTGGGTCGACTGGCGCTACCGGGCCCGGGACAACCGCTTCGGCCACTACGCCCGTGAGATCCGCCGCGCGGGCGGCCTGGTCGTCCCGGCCCACCCGCACGCGACCTGCATCGGCTGCAACTGGAAGTTCGGCTTCGGCGACGCGGACGCGGTGGAGGTGTGGAACGGCCCGTACACCCTGGACGACGAGGTGTCCGTGGCGGACTGGGACAACACCCTGGTCAGCCGTGGCAGGGACTGGACCCCCGCGATGGGCAACAGCGACGCCCACAAGGACCCCGACCGGATCGGCACCCCGCAGACGGTCGTGCTGGCCGACGACCTCAGCAGGGACGCCATCCTGGCGGGCATCCGCGCGGGCCACTCGTACATCACGGAGTCATCGGCGATCGCCCTCACCTTCGGCGCCACGGGCGGCCGCGCCGTCCACGCGGGCATCGGCGACCGCCTCCGGGTGGACTCGGGGACCCCGGTGACGGTCCGGCTCGATGTGACCGGCGCCCCCGGCTGCACGGCGCACTTCGTCACGGACCAGGGCACGCTGTACACCACTCCGCTGCCCACGTCCGGTGCGGGCACGGTGGAGTGGCGGACCACACCCGCGTACGCCGCCTATGTACGCGCGGAGGTCAGGCACGCCCCGGCGGCGGCGGGCCTGCCGGGGGCGCTGGCCGCGCTGACGAACCCGGTGTTCCTGGGGAGGTGACTCCCGGACGAGTCCGGCCCGAAGCGGAACACCCATGTCGGCGGAACACCCCTGTCAGATGTCATGGGCGGGCGGTGACATCCGGGCGAGACCGGCGCCCCGCGCGGGCCGGACACTCAGTGGTGTGAAGATCGCCGGTCCGCGCACCTCAGGGGTGCCGTCACACGTCCCGTCGTGCGTCCAGCCGCAGGTCCGGTCGCAGACCCCGCCGTACGTCCGGTCCGGCGTCCCGTCCTGTGTCCCGGGCGAGGCAGCCCGTATGCCCGGCCCGGCGCGCCGGGAACCTAACATGGCCGTCGTGAGCAAGCGCAGGCCCGACAGGTTCTCCGCACGGCAGTGGCCGGACTGGAGCTTCTGGGCGACCCCGGAGAGCGGCGGCCGCGGCGGACGGAGCCGGGCGATCACCGTCGTCGCCAACAGCCTCTCCCTGCTCCTCCTGATCCCCCGGGCCACCGACATCGCGGACAGCGGCAGGAACACCTTCCTCGTCGGTGCCGCCCTCGCCGCCCTCACCTGTTACGGCCTGGGCTACCCGGTCGTCGTGTGGCGCGGCCCCGTGGCGTCCCGGCGGTGGCGCGTCGCGGGCGTCGCCGGGATGCTCGCGCTGGGGGCCGCCCCGGCGCTGCTGCTGGGCTCTCCCGACTACCTGACCGACATGACGTACGCCATCGTGATCGGGCTGATGCTGCTGCCGTTGCGCTACTCCTGGCTGCTCGGCTTCGCCGTGGCGGTCGTCCAGGTCGTCTGGATGCGGCTGGGCGACGGGCGCGTGCAGTGGGGGGAGGTGGCGCTGCTCGTCGGTATCACCGCCGTCCTCGGCACCGTCTTCGCGCTGACCTTCACCATCGGCCATCTGAGGGCCGCCCGGGAGCAGGTCAGGAGTCTGGCCGTGGCCAGGGAGCGGGAGCGGGTCGCCCGGGACCTGCACGACATCCTCGGGCACAGCCTCTCGACGATGACCGTCAAGCTGGGACTGGCCAGACGCGTCCTGGAGCACTCCGGCGACATCGACCGCGCCGTCGCCGAGATCCGCGAACTCGAAAGCCTGTCGCGCCAGGCCCTCTCCGATGTGCGGGCCACGGTCTCCGACTACCGGACGGTGTCGCTGGCCGCCGAGATCGCCGGCGCGCGCGTGGCACTCCGCGCCGCGGGCGTACAGGCCGAGCTGCCGACCGCGGCCGACGACGTGGCGCCCGAGCTGCAGGCGGTCTTCGGCTACGTGGTGCGGGAGGCGGTGACGAACGTGCTGCGCCACTCGGCCGCCGAGCGCTGCACCGTCCGGCTGGGCCGTGACTGGGTGGAGATCACCGACGACGGCACGGGCCCGTCCGGGACGGTGGCCGGACACGGCCTGACCGGCCTCACCGAGCGGCTGGCCGCGGTCTCGGGCACGCTGACGCACGACGAACGCCCCGGCGGCGGTTTCCGGGTGCTCGCCCGCGGGCCGTCAACGGCGGCCCGGCCCACGATCACGGCGGCACCCTCCGCCGGGGAGGAACCGGCATGATCCGTGTCCTGCTCGCCGACGACCAGGCGCTCGTGCGCGGGGCGCTGGCCTCGATGCTGCGGCTCGAAGCCGATATGGAGGTGGTCGCCGAGGCCGGATCGGGCGCCGACGCGCTCGAAGCCGCGGTGCGCACCGCGCCCGACGTCGCGCTCCTGGACGTGCAGATGCCGGGCCCCGACGGGCTCACGGTCGCCGCCGAACTCCACCGCGTACTGCCGGCCTGCCGCGTGGTCATCTGCACCACCTTCGGCCGGCCCGGCTATCTCGCGCGGGCGATGTCGGCGGGCGCGGCCGGTTTCGTCGTCAAGGACTCCCCGCCCGAACAGCTCGTCGAGGCGATCCGGCGCGTGCACGCCGGGCTGCGCGTGGTCGACCCCGCTCTCGCGGCCGAATCCCTCGCCAGCGGTACCAGCCCGCTCACCGACCGGGAGAGCGACGTGCTCCGCGCCGCGGCCGACGGCGGCACCGTCTCCGACATCTCCAGGTCGCTGCACCTGTCCAAAGGCACCGTGCGCAACCACCTGTCGTCGGCCATGGGAAAGACCCAGGCACGCACCCGCGCCGAAGCGTTCCGGCTCGCGGAGGGCAACGGCTGGCTGTGACGGCCGGCTGCGAGCCTGCGAGGGCCGGCCTTGGCGGCCGGCTGTGACAGCCGGTTGTGCCGACCCCCGTATGCCGTCACGTCAGCCGGGGTACGCGGTGCGGCCGCCCCCGCCCCGCTCCCCTTACCCCGGCCGCTCCGGCACCCCGGCCGCACGGGCACCGCGGCCCCGGTGGTCACCCCGGCCAGACGATCGACTGCATCTCGCTGTACGCGTGCAGCGCGTACGAGCCGACGTCCCGGCCCACCCCGCTCTGCTTGAAGCCGCCGAACGGCGCCTCCATGTTCCGCCCGATCGTGTTCACGCCCACCCCGCCGGCCCGCAGCCGCGCCGCCACCCGGAAGGCGCGCGCCACATCGCCGGACCAGACGTAGTCGAGCAGCCCGTAGTCGCTGTCGTTGGCCAGGGCGACGGCCTCCTCCTCGTCGTCGAAGGGGACCACCACGACCACCGGGCCGAAGATCTCCTCGCGCACGACACGCATGTCGTTGGTGCAGTCGGCCAGCAGCGTGGGCGCCGCGTAGAAACCCTTCTCGAACGCGGGGCGTTCGCCGCCCGCGACGACCGTCGCGCCTTCCTTCCGGCCGAGTTCGACGTACGACTCGATCCGGTCCCGGTGGGCCGCCGAGATGACCGGCCCCACCACCGTGCCCCGCTCGGCCGGGTCGCCGACCTTCAAGTGGCCCGCATAGGCGCTCAGTCGGGAGACCAGCTGGTCGTGGACGCCGCGCTGGACCAGGACCCGGGTGGGCGCCGTGCAGATCTGGCCGCTGTAGAAGGAGAAGGTCGTGCCGATCCCGGACACCGCCGCGTCCAGGTCCGCGTCGTCGAAGACGACCGCAGCGCCCTTGCCGCCCAGCTCCATCAGCTGCCGCTTCATCCCCCGGCCGCAGACCTCCGCGATGCGTCTGCCGACCGCCGTGGAGCCGGTGAAGCTGACCATGTCGACGTCCGGTGAGTCGACGGCCGCCTCGCCCACCTCCGTACCGGTCCCGCTCACCACGTTCACCACGCCACGCGGCACCCCAGCCTCGGCCAGCGCCTCCGCCATCCGGAAGACGGACAGGGGGTCCTGCGGGGCGGGTTTGACGACCACCGTGTTGCCCATGGCGAGCGCGGGGGCGATCTTGCCCGCGGGGTTCGCCCAGGGGTTGTTGTACGAGGTGATGCAGGTGACCACGCCCACGGGCCGGCGGGCCGCGAGCGCCCCGAAGACGCCTGCCCTGCCCATCGGGCCCGCCTCGTTGATCTGCGGCGGCAGGCCCTGCTCGACCGGTTCCAGGGCACCCTTCGCATAGCGCCGGAAGCGGGACACCCCCACCCCGACCTGCATCCCGCGCGCCGTCCCCGTGGTGGCGCCGCTCTCCGCCTGTGCGAGCGCCGCGTACGGCAGGAAGTCGCGCTGCATGAGGCCGGCGGCGCGGGCGAGGATCGCGGAGCGCTCCTCCGGGGCCGTCCGCGACCAGCCCGCGAAGGCCGCGCGGGCGGCGGCGGCCGCCGCGTACACCTGCTCGCGGCTCGCCTCCGGCGCCGGGCCGACGCTCTCCTCGGTGGCCGGGTTGATCACGTCGTAGTGCCCACCGTCCGGCGCGACCCACTCGCCGTCGATGAAGAGTCCCTGGTCCCGGCGGACGGCCGGTTCCTGCTCCTGGC
The DNA here is from genome assembly GCF_010548145.1 of Streptomyces sp. SID10853. Taxonomy (GTDB): domain Bacteria; phylum Actinomycetota; class Actinomycetes; order Streptomycetales; family Streptomycetaceae; genus Streptomyces. The sequence continues at coordinate 4,493 of NZ_JAAGLN010000057.1, read as the reverse complement.
CGGCGCTCAACGGGTCGCCACCGTCCTGGTGTCACGGCCCGACCGCAGCACCGTGCCGGGCACCGCGCCGGTGATCTCGTCGTCCCTGATGGTCTCGACGCCGTTGACCCGTACCGACACGATGCCGATCGCACGTGAGTCGAGCCGGGGGCTGTCGCCCGGCAGATCGTGCACGAGCGTCGCCGGGCCCGCAGCGATCCGCTCCGGGTCGAAGAGCACCAGATCCGCGTGGAAGCCCTCCTCGATGCGGCCGCGTTCGCGCAGCCCGAAGAGCTGGGCGGGGTCGTCCGTCAGCATCTTCACCGCCGCTTCGAGGCCGACCAGCTTGCGGCCGCGCAGACAGTCGCCGATGAAGCGTGTCGTGTACGGGGCCCCGCACATCCGGTCCAGGTGCGCACCCGCGTCGGAGCCGCCCAGCATGACGTCCTCGTGCTCCCAGGTCCTGCGCCGCAGCTCCCAGGAGTCGGGGTCGTTGTCGGTGGGCATCGGCCAGAGCACGGTGCGCAGTTCGTCGTTGGCGCAGATCTCCACCAGGCAGTGGAACGGCTCCTGGCCGCGCTCGGCCGCGATGTCCTTGACCACCCGGCCGCTGAGGCCCTCGTTGGCCTCGGAGTAGGTGTCGCCGATGACGTAACGGCCGAAGTTGGCGAGCCGCCGGAAGACGCCCGCCTCCTTGCTGGTGGCGCGGCGCAGCATCTCGGCCCGTACGTCGGGGTCGCGCAGCTCCGTGATCCGCTCGGGCACCGGGAGCCCCAGGATGTCGCCCCAGCCGGGGATGAGGTTCAGCGCGCAGAACGTGCCGAGCGACATGTTCATCGGGGTGAGGATGGGCATCGTCAGGGCGACGATGCGGGCGCCCTCCTTGCGGGCGCGGTCGCTGGCGCTGAGCTGGCGCGGTACGCGTTCGGGTACGGCGGCGTCGATGGTCAGCACGTTCCAGTTGAGCGGGCGGCCCGCTGCCGCGCTCATCCCGATGAAGAGGTCGACCTCCTCGTCGCTGAACTGGTCGAGGCAGCCCGCCACGATGGCCTCGATCTGGGTGCCCTCGTGCTCGCCGACCGCCTTGGACAGGGCGAGCAGTTCGGCGGGGCGCGCGTGCCGGGACGCGACGGGTTCGCCGTCGCCGTCGGAGTGGGTGGACGACTGGGTGGTCGAGAGCCCCCAGGCACCCGCCTCCATCGCCTCGTGGAAGATCCGCAGCATCTCGGCGAGCTGTTCGCCGGTGGGCTGTCCGCCGATCGCGTCGGCGCCCATGACGTGGCGGCGCAGGGCGCAGTGGCCCACCATGAAACCGGCGTTGACGGCGGTACGGCCGTCCAGCGCGTTCAGGTACTCCTCGAAGGTCGACCAGTTCCAGGGGGCGCCCTCTTCGAGCGCGACCAGCGACATGCCTTCGACCTTGGACATCATGCGGCGGGTGTAGTCGGCGTCGCCCGGGTGGTCCGGGTTGAGCGGGGCGAGGGTGAAGCCGCAGTTGCCGCCGGCGACGGTGGTCACGCCGTGATTCATGGACGGGGTGGCGTACGGGTCCCAGAAGAGCTGTGCGTCGTAGTGGGTGTGCGGGTCGACGAAGCCGGGGGCGAGGACGAGTCCGGTGGCGTCCTCGGTGGTGGCGGCCTGCTCGGTGACGGTGCCGGGCTTCGCTATGACGGCTATGCGGCCGTCCCTGATGCCCAGGTCTGCGACGTACGAGGGGGCACCGGTGCCGTCCACGACTGTCGCTCCGCGGATGAGGTGGTCGAGCATGTGGTCTGGTCCCTTCTCTGCTCTTCTTCGGGCGGTGGGGCGGGTGTTGGGGCGCCGGGTGAGGATGTGTGACCGGCGGAACGGTCACCGGTTCCGTCCTCGATCTCCCCCAGCCAACGCTGGGAGGTGCCCCCCAGGACGGGCTTGAATTGCCGGGCGGTGAGCTTGGCATGCCGGGCGGACGGGCCCGGGGTGCCCCGGGGCGGCCAAAAATGCGCATGGCTCCGGCCGGTGGGTCCGGGTAGGCCGCTCCCCCGTACTCACCGGCCGGAGCCGGACGACAGCCGTCCGGGATGGAGCCGCCGTCCGCCCCGAGGTGGCAGACCCCTACGCTCCGGCCTGCCGGAAGCGGGTCGTCCGGTGCACCGGGTCCGTGTCGATCTGCGGGATGACATGCTCACCGATGAGCTTGATGCTGTTGAGCGTGTCCTCGGACGAGATCCCGATCGGCAGCCCGAACGACAGCTGGTCCGCCCCCGCCTGCTCCCACCGCTTGCACTGCTGGAGCACCTCGCCGGGGTCACCGCAGATCATCAGCTCCTCCGCGATGAGCAGTTCGATGATCTCCTTGCTGTAATCGGGCAGCAGCTCGGGCCACTCCGGAATGCCCTCCGGCCTGGGGAACGTGTCGTGGTAGCGGAACAGCAGCGACTGGAGGTAGTTGAGACCGCCGCTGACAGCGATCTCGACCGCCTTGTCGTGGGTCTCGGCGCAGATCGCGGTCGAGGTCACCATGACGTTGTCGTTGACGAAGGCGCCGATCGGCTCGGCCTCCTTCACCGCGTTCTTGTACGACTCGACGACCCACTCCATGTCCGAGACCTTCTGGACGCTGAACCCCAGCACCCCCAGGCCCTTCTTGCCGGCCATGGCGTACGAGGAGGGGGACCCGGCGGCGTACCACATGCCCGGGTGCGACTTCCCGTACGGCTTGGGCAGGATCTTGCGCGGCGGCAGGGACCAGTGCTTGCCCTGGAAGCCGACGTACTCGTCCTGGAGCCACATCTTGGGAAACTCGCCGATGGTCTCTTCCCAGATCTCCTTGGTGTGGTTCATGTCCGTGATGCCCGGCATGAACCCGAGGATCTCGTGGCTGCCCGCGCCGCGCCCCGAGCCGAACTCGAAGCGGCCCTCGGAGAGGTGGTCCATCATGGCCACCTTCTCGGCGACCTTGACGGGGTGGTTGACGGGGGCCAGCGGGTTGAAGATGCCGGATCCGAGGTGGATGCGGTCCGTCGCGTGCGCGAGGTAACCGAGGAAGACGTCGTTGGCGGAGAGGTGCGAGTACTCCTCCAGGAAGTGGTGCTCGGAGGCCCAGGCGTATTTGAAGTTGGACTTGTCCGCCTGGATGACGTACTCGGTCTCCTCCATCAGCGCCTTGTGCTCGGCCTCGGGATCGGCCTGGGCGCGCTGCTTCGGTACGTATCCCTGTACAAAGAGCCCGAATTCCAAAGGGGTTCACCGTCCCTAGGTCTCTGACCGCTTACCTGACACACCGTCAGATCGCGGTGGAGTCGACTGTCGCATCGTGCGCGGGGAGCGTCAATAGCTGACGGCCTGTCAGATATGCGCTCAGAAAATGCTGACGCCGGCCAGCCAGCCGCCGTCGATGACGAACGGCTGCCCGGTGATGTACGAGGAGTCGTCGCCGGAGAGGAAGAGCGCCAGCCTGGCGACCTCATCGGGCTTGCCCACCCGTCCCAGCGGCACCAGCTTCCGGTACAGCTCGTCCAGGGCCGCCGACGACTCGGCCGGATCCGCGTCCGGGTCGAGCTGGGCGGGGTTGCTCATGGGGGTGTCGATGGCGCCGGGGCACATCGCGTTGACCCGGATGCCCTTGGCCGCCAGCTCCATCGCGGCCACCCGGGTCAGGCCGACGATCGCCGCCTTGGTCGCCGCGTACGAGCCGACGAACGCCATCCCGGTGAGCGCGGTGTACGAGGCGGTGTTGACGATGGTCCCGCCGCCCGCCGCCTCGATCTCCGGTGCCACGGTTCTGATGCCGAGGAAGGCACCGACCTGGTTGACCTGGACGACCTGCTGGAACTCCTCCAGCGGGGTCGACACCAGCTCGTTGAAGCGCAGGATCCCGGCGTTGTTGACCAGACCGTCGAGCTTCCCGAAGGTCTCCTTGGCCACGTCGACGGCGGCACTCCAGTCCGCCTCCCGGGTCACGTCCAGCCGCACATACGCGGCCGACTCCCCCAGCTCCTCGGCGAGCGCCGCCCCCTGCTCGTCCAGCACATCGCCGAGCAGGACCTTCGCCCCCTCGGCCACGAAGAGCCGCGCCTCCTGTTCACCCTGCCCGCGCGCAGCGCCGGTGATGACGAAGACCCGGCCGTCGAGTTTGCCCATACCGCTCTCCCTGCTGATTGAGGTGCGGACTGGATCGTTGAGGCGACCGCTACTGGTTCAGGTGCGGAGCCACATCGGCGGCGAAGGCCGCCATCTGGTCGGTGAGTTCGGTACGGCTCCGGCTGCGGAACCGCACCTGGATCTGGTCGACGCCCATCGCCGCGTACTCCCGCAGCGACTCCGCGATGGCGTCGGGCTTGCCGGTGAGGGTGCGGCGGCCGACGGGGCGGCCCGGCTCCCCCACGTACAGCGGCTCGGTGATGGCACCGATCTCGATCGGTTCCGTCACCCCGGCCGCCTCCCTGAGCGCCCGCAGCCGGGCGATCTGGCCGGGCAGCCGGTCGCGCGGGTCGCCCTGCGGCAGCCAGCCGTCGGCCCGTTCGGCGGCGCGG
>NZ_JAAGLN010000056.1 GCF_010548145.1 Streptomyces sp. SID10853 | reverse complement strand
GTCGCGGTCGTGACCGACAGCGGCGGACAGGGCGCACTCGCCGTCGACCTCGCCTCCCGCGCCGGACTGCTGGTGGAGCCGCTGGCGCAGGCGACCAGGACCGCGATCGCGACCGGCCTGCCACCGCAGGCCGTGACCGCCAACCCGGTCGATCTGGCCGGCGGCGGCGAGCAGGACCTGGGCGCCTACGCCAGGGTCGTGGACCTGGTGGCCGCGTCCGGTGGCGCCGACGCCGTCCTGCTGAGCGGATACTTCGGCAGCTACGGCCGCGACATCCCGGCCCAGCAGGACCGGGAGACCGAAGTGGCCCTGGAACTGTCCCGCTCGGCGGCACGGCACCGGCTTCCCGTACTGGTGCACTCGATGGCCCGGTCCACCCCGACCACCGAGGCCCTGCGCGCGGCGGGTGTGCCCACCTACGCGGACATCGAGACGGCCGTCGGCGCACTCGGCACGGCGGCACGCCTCGCCGGACTCGGTCCGTCGGTGAGGGCGGGCGGGGCGTGGACGGACACGGAGGTGGACCCGGAGGCGGATCCGAGGGTGGGCCCGGGGGGAGATCAGGTGGGTGATCAGGCGGGTGACCAGCCGGGTGACCAGTGGGGAGACCGGGGGACAGCCCCGCCGGTGGCCGTGTCTCCCGCCGCCGCGCCGGCCGGCTTCGGCTACCTCGCCGCCCGTACCCTGCTGACCGGCGCCGGCATCCCGTTCCCGCCCGCGCTCCCCGTCACCGATCTGGCCGGACTCCGGTGTGCCGCAGCGCGGTTGACCGCCCCGTACGTCCTCAAGGCGGACTGGCTGGAGCACAAGAGCGAGCACGGCGGTGTGGCGGTCGGCCTGGCCGACACCGACGCGCTGGAGGCCGCCTTTGGGGAGATGTCACTGCGCCTGGGGCCCGGTCAGTACGTGGTCGAACAGCTGGACCGCCGTCCGCACGTCGTCGAGATGGTGGTCGCCACCCGGCGTGACCCGTCGTTCGGGCCGGTTGTCGTGGTCGGCGCGGGCGGCACGGAAACGGAACTCTGGCGCGACAGCGCCCTGGCCCTCGCGCCCTGCACCCACGCGGACGCCCTGAGCCTGATCGAACGACTGCGCTGCGCACCGCTGTTGCACGGGTGGCGCGGACGCCCGCCGGCCGACACCGGGGCGCTCGCCGACACCGTCGTGCGGCTCTCCCGGCTCGCCGCCGGACAGCCCGGCCTGCTGGAGACCGAGCTCAATCCCGTCCGTGTCGCCGTGGACGGCCTGCTGGCCGTCGACGCACTGATCACCACCGCCGGCCACCCGCCGGGTCCCGCCCCCGATGGTCCCGCCCCTGCCGGTCACGCCCCCGGCCGTCCCGCCCCCACCCAAGGAGCCCTGACTGATGAGTACTTCCGCCGTGAACACTCCCTCCGCGAAGAATTCCCCGGCTGAACTCGCGGGCCGGGTCGCCGTCGTCACCGGCGGCGGTTCCGGCATCGGCAGGGCGATCGCCCTGCGCTACGCCGCGGCGGGCGGGACCGTCGCGGTGCTCGGCCGGCGCCCCGACGCGCTGGCGGAGACCGCGCGCCTCGCGGGGGAGTACGGCGGCACCGTGCAGACCGCATCGGTCGACGTCCGGGACGCCGACGCGCTGACCGCCGCGATCGACGCGGTTGCCGCCCGGCACGGCCGCCTGGACGCACTGGTCAACAACGCCGCCGGAAACTTCGTCGTCCCCGCCGAGGACCTGTCGCCCAACGGCTGGCGCGCCGTGGTCGACATCGTCCTCAACGGCACGTTCTTCGCCACCCGGGCCGCCGCACCGCACATGCTGGGCGCCGGGGACGGGGCGATCGTCAATGTGATCGCCGGCTACGCCTGGCACGGCCACCCCGGCACCGTCCACAGCGCGGCGGCCAAGGGCGGGGTACTGGCGATGACCCGTACCCTCGCCGCCGAGTGGGGCGCGCGCGGGGTCCGGGTCAACTGCATCGCGCCCGGCCCGACGGAGACCGAGGGCGCGAGCGCCGCGCTGTGGCCCACACCGGAAGCCCGGGCGCGGGTACTCGACAGCGTCCCCGCAGGGCGCTTCACCACCCCGGAGGAGGTGGCGGAGGCCGCGCTCTTCCTGCTGGAGGAGCGCTCGCGCTACATCACCGGTACGACGATGGTGATCGACGGCGGCCAGTGGCTGGGCCGCCAGGTCTACGGCTGACGCCGGCCGCGACGCCCCGGCTGCGGGCCGCGTCAGCCTGGGTGTGACGCGGGCGGGCCGTGGTGGGTGCCGGGCGTATGGCCGAACGTCCGGTGGAAGACGTCGATGAACGCACTGGCGGACGACCAGCCGCACTGATGGGCGGTGGCCGTGACCGGAGTGTTCTCGGCGAGGAGTACGAGGGCGTGGTGGAGGCGCAGTTGCGTGCGCCACTGCGGGAACGTCATGTTGAGGTCGGCCCGGAACAGCCGGGACAGAGTACGGCTGCTGGCACCGACGCACCGGCCGAGCTGGGCGAGCGTACGGTTGTCGCCGGGGTCGGCCTTCAACAGGGCGCACAGGTCCTGGAGTTGGGGCGACGTCGGTGTGGGCAGATGGAGCGGCTGGTGGGGTGACACACGGAGCTGGTCGAGCAGCACGGCCCGCAGCCGGGCACGCTGGGGACTGTCGTCGAGGGGTGCGTCGGTGTACGCGAGGATCAGCTCACGCAGCAGAGGCCCGACGGCGAGCACGGTCGGTTCCCCGAGCCCGATGGGGTCGTCCCCCTTCTCCAGGCCGACCAGGTGCATCTCCAGGTCCCCGTGCGCCTGGTGTGCGTGGACAGTTCCGGCGGGAACCCAGATGGCACGGGTGGCGGGCGCGACCCAGGTCCCGGTACTGGCGGTCACGGTCAGCACGCCCCGGCCCGCATAGACGATCTGGTGGTCGTCGTGCCGGTGCGCGTCGATCTCCGCCCCGGTCGCCAGTCTCTGGGTCCGGGTCGGAGCGATGGGCTGGTGGCGGATGTCCGGCATCAGCCGACAGCCTATGGCAGGCACGACAGATCCCAGGGCGAGTCACGATGGGCCACCGGGGACAATGGGCTCATGTCTGTCAGAGCGGCTCACATCGACGACCTGCCGGCCCTCCAGGACATCGAGAGGGCGGCCGGACAGTGCTTCCGGGACATCGGTATGCCCGAAATCGCCGACGACGAGCCGCTGCCCCTGGACGAACTGGCCCGCTACCGGCGCGCCGGGCTGGCCTGGGTCGCGGCCGACGGGGCGGACTCCCCGGTGGCGTACCTCATCGCGGACCGCGTCGACGGCAACCTCCACGTCGAGCAGGTGTCGGTACACCCGGACAGCGCGCGCCGTGGCATCGGGCGCTCGCTGCTGGACCGTCTGGCGGACCGGGCAGCGGCTGACGGAGTGCCCGCGCTGACGCTCACCACCTTCACCGACGTTCCGTGGAACGCGCCGTACTACGCACGCTGCGGCTTCCGTCCGCTGGGCGACCACGAGATCGGCGCGGGCCTGCGGGACATCCGGGCACGGGAAGCGGCACACGGTCTCGACCGGTGGCCGAGGGTGTGCATGCGCCGCGACGTATGACACCCCGTCCCGGCGTGCGGGGGAGACGGGCAGGGCGTGGTGGCGGGGGTCAGTGGCTGCCGGTGAGTTCGCCGCTGAGGTTGCCGTGCATCCTGGCGCTCTCCTCGTTGAGACCGGTCACCGTCACGGTCTTGCCATGGGCGGCGTACTTACCGGTGATCGCGTCCAGCGCGGCCACCGACGAGGCGTCCCAGACATGAGCGCCGCTGAGGTCGATGATGACGGACGCGGGGTCTGTCGCGTAGGCGAACCGGCCGGTCAGGTCGTTGACCGAGGCGAAGAAGAGTTCCCCGGTGACGGCGTACACGATGCTGTTGCCGTCGGGGTCGGCGACGGCGGTGACCCGGGTCAGACCGGCGACCCGCCGCGCGAACACGACCATCGCGACGAGTGTCCCGACGACGACGCCGATGGACAGATTGCCGGTGGCGACCACGACGGCGACGGTGATGACCATGACGGTGGTCTCGCCGGCCGGCATCCGCTTGAGGGTGGCCGGTCTGATGGAATGCCAGTCGAAGGTGCCGACCGAGACCAGGACCATGACGGCGACCAGTGCGGCCATGGGAATGTCGGAGACGACAGGGCCGAGCACGATACAGAGGATCAGCAGGAAGAACCCGGCCAGAAACGTCGACAGGCGGGTACGGGCGCCGTTCTTGACGTTGATCATGGTCTGGCCGATCATCGCGCAGCCGCCCATCCCGCCGAAGAGACCCGTGACGATATTGGCGATGCCCTGGCCGATCGATTCACGGGTCTTGTTGGAGCGGGTGTCGGTGATCTCGTCCACCAGCTTGGCGGTCATCAGCGTCTCCATCAGCCCGACCAGCGCCATCGCCAGCGCATAGGGCGCGATGACGGTGAGGGTGTGGGCGCTGAACGGCACGTCAGGCAGCCCCGGGACGGGCAGGGACGAGGGGAGTCTGCCCTTGTCGCCCACCGTGGGCACCGCGATGCCTGCCGCGACCGTGATGACGGTGAGGATCACGATGGACACCAGTGGCGCGGGCACGGCCTTGGTCAGGCGAGGGAAGAACACCATCATCGCCAGGCCGGCGACGACGAGCGGATAGACCTGCCAGGGGACGTCGTGGAGGTTGGGGATCTGCGCGGTGAACAGCAGGATGCCCAGCGCGTTGACGAATCCGACCATCACCGAGCGGGGCACGAACCGCATCAGCCTGGCCACCCCGAGGGAGCCGAGAACGATCTGGAAGACCCCGGCCAGGATGACGGTGGCGATCAGGTAGCCCAGCCCGTGCTCGCGGGCGACAGGTGCCACGACCAGGGCGACCGCACCGGTGGACGCCGAGATCATCGCCGGGCGGCCGCCGACGAACGCGATGACCATCGCCATGGTGCAGGCGGCGAACAGGCCCACCTTCGGGTCGACGCCGGCGATCACGGAGAACGAGATCGCCTCGGGGATCAGAGCCAGCCCCACGACCAGGCCGGCCAGCACCTCGGTGCGGAACACCTTCGGGGACAGCCATGAGGGGCGGCGGGGGCCGCGCAGCAGCGTGGCCGGTGACAGCGGAGAGGACAAGAGGGCCCACCTGGTGGTTCGATGCGCCCTCGCCGCGAGGCGTGGCGCTGGGGTCGACGCGGCAGGGCCGGAAGGCACGTACGCGTGTCGGCGCCGCACCAGCAACTCTACCCTAACGTTAGAGTAGGGATCGGGGTCCGCCGGAGTGCCCCGCAGCACACCCGCGAGGAGAGCCGTGGCAGACAAGGGGCACATGCAGATCGGCGAGGTCGCCGCGCGCACCGAGCTGTCGCTGCGCACGATCCGCCACTACGAGGAGACGGGCCTGGTCGAGCCGTCGGCCCGCTCGCAGGGCGGGTTCCGCCTCTACACCGAGACCGATGTGGCCCGCCTCATGGTCGTCCGGCGGATGAAGCCGCTCGGTTTCACCCTGGACGAGATGCGGGACCTGCTGCGGGCCACCGACCGGCTCGATGCCACGGACGACCTGCCGGAACCGGAGCGCGAGGCGCTGCTGTCCACGGTCCGCGGCTACCACGCCACCGCCCGCGAGCGGGTGGCCGACCTGCGTATCCAGCTCGCCCGCGCCGAGGACTTCGCCGCCACGCTCGCCGAGCGCCTGGACCGCGCGCCCGACGACGGCGCTGACCCGCTGCCCGACGAGGGCGCGACCGGCGGGTGACCTGCCGGCGCCCGCCGCCGTCCTGACGCGACGGCCCGTGAGGCGAGCACGCGCCGGGGACCTACGTGGATCTCCCTATGTCTCCATATGTCTCTGCATGTCTCCGCATGCGAAAGCCGTGCACTGTCGCGAGTCTGGAGACGGCAGCGGAGCCGGAGCGAGGACGGGAGCAACCGAGATGGCGCAGCAGACGTGGGACAGCAAACTGCCGCCGGAGGCCGACGAATGGCTGCCGGTGCTCGACATTCCGGAGCCACAGACGCAGCGCCGTCTCACGGTGCTGGTGCGCTGGCTGCTGCTGATCCCTCAGGCCATCGTGCTGTTCTTCCTGGGAATCGCGGCGTTCTTCGCGACCGTGATCGGCTGGTTCGCCGCACTGTTCATCGGCAGGCTGCCCGACCCCATCGCCCGCTGTCTGAGCGCGTTCCTCGCCTACGAAACCCGTGTGCACGCGAGCGCCCTGCTCCTCGTCGACGTGTACCCGCCCTTCGCGCTGCGGCCGGTTTCCGACTACCCGGTCAGGATCGAGGTGCGCCCCGGGCGGCTCAACCGGCTCGCCGTGCTTTTCCGCATCATTCTGCTGATCCCCGCGGCCATCGTGCAGAGCCTCTTCGCCTCGGGCTGGTACGCCGTGTGCTTCCTGAGCTGGCTCGTCGTCCTCATCCTCGGCCGGATGCCCCGGCCGCTGTTCGAGGCGACCGCAGCCCTGCTCCGGTACACCATGCGTTACTACGCGTACGTCAGCATGCTGACGTCGGCCTACCCGAAGGGCCTGTTCGGGGACCGGGACACCCCGGACACACCCGGCGCAACCCCGCCGGTGTCGGCCACCAGGCCACTGCGGATGAGTACCGCGGGCACGGTGCTGGTCACGCTCTTCCTGGTGATCGGGCTGATCGCCAACATCTTCTGCGACACCGCCGTTCCGCCCGACAAGTCGGACGACACGGGTGTGAACGGCATGCACGCGGCAGTCGGTTCGCGGCCCTGAGCCGCTACCCCAGCAGCTCGACGAGCCGGTCGTGGACACCGGCCTTGTGCGTCGCGGAGTCGGGCACCAGCTTGTTCCGGTCCTGGGGATCCCGGGTGAGGGCATGCAGCCGTCCGTCGGCGCGCGCGAGAATCAGGTCGCTGCTGGCACCCGCGATCTCGGCAGAACCCTGGGCGGTGTAGTCGGTGACGGTGATCAGCGCCGAGCGCTCCGACGCGGTCAGTACGTCCTCGGCGTCGAAGCCCGCACCCGGACCGGCCAGTGAGCCCTCCGGCAGCCACTCGGCGAGCGTCCTGAGCGCTTCTTCCAGCTTGTGCAGGCCGAGCTGGTGGATACCGAGCGCGTCGATGCGGACCATCAGACAGATCCGCTCGGGCTGGGGGAGCAGCAGAATGCGCCAGGGCTCGCCCGGCTCCGACCCGGTCGTGCGGGCATCGAGCACCTTGCGGGCCCTCTGCTGGAACGCCACGGCGATCCCCAGGTCCCCCTGCACCTGGATCTGCTCACCCGTAGAACCCGCCAGGAGCAGTTGACGGGCCGCGAGCGAGCGGACGGCCTCGGCCAGCACCTCGTCCGAGGGGCGGGCCTCCAGGAAGTCCACGATCGCGTCCACGGCGGTGAGCTCGGCGACGGTGTACGCACCGAGCAGCACCGGCCCCGTGTTCACCAGATCCACGACGGCTGTGACAAGCCCCGACGGTACGGACGCCGCGCCCGGGTCCGAAGGGGTCTCGGCGGGAACATCGTTGCGGTCGTCACTCATGCCGGCCTCTCCGTCTGCCACCAGTCCACTTCGGGCGCCTCGTGGCCGGCCCGGAGAACCGCGGCGGCGCTGCTGGACGGCGTCTCGGTCACCCACACCTCGGAGCTGCCGAACAGCCCGCGCCCCGCTCTCCCGGACAGTGACCGGCCCAGCTCCGCGGCCGGATCCGCCCGGTCGGGCGGCGGGAACCGGTCCGCGAGATCCCCGGAGACGGCGGTGGTGTCGTCGGCCTCCTCGATCCGGTGCAGCGCCTGGGTCAGCAACTGGGCGACCGGAGCCGTCAGGGACGTGGGCACGGTCAGCACCGGTGTCAGATACATCGGGCGCCGCTCGGTCATCCGGGACAGTCCCCACGGGCCGACATTGCTGCGGGTGAGCCGGTAGACCACGTAATCCATGAGGTGCCGGACATCGCTCGGGCTGGGCAGCCTCCGCCCGCCGAAGGCGGCGGGGGTCTTCTCCAACTGCACCCAGGTGCCGTGCGCGGTGCGCCCGTGCAGCTTCTCCCGCACCACTTGACCGCGCATACCGATGTCCGGATAGACACTCTTGTCGATGTCCCGGTGATGGCTGGAGAGGCGGGTGTGACTGACCTTGTCGAACCGCCAGTCCGCGTACAACTCCGGATCGTCCACCAGCACATGACCGCCGCACAGCACGTCGTGCAGCTGCGGCACCTGCAGTCCGTGCCGTTCCAGATCGGAGAGAATGGTCGCTTCCTCAGGGCTGAGGCGCCGGGCGGCGGCCACCAGGCCCTTGCGGTACGCACCCGCCTGTGCGGTGATCTCGATCATCAGCCGTACCCGGTTGCGCACCTGGTCAGCCTGTTGGGCACGGACTCCCGGGGCTGCTTCGCCTGGCCGTCCGGGGTGCGTGTCCCACGGCAGTGTGTGCTTACGCTCCACCTGATCAGTACAGCACAGCGGGCACCCACCCGCACCGGCTCGGCCCGCGGCCGGAAGGGCCTGCGGGCGGGGCCGGGCGGCTTGACCTCAAGCGCGGTTGATGAAGCAGGGTCGGTGCCCATGACACGCTTCCTGGACCTCGTGCACCCGGCCGCCGGAACCGCTCTGCTGAGCCAGTGGCTCACCGGTACGTCCGAGCGCTCACGGACGGCCGCCGACGCGGTGACCGCCGAGTGGGCCGCGGCCGGCAAGCCCGCGGGCCGGCTCGCCCAGCACGTCTTCGTCTCAGCGGACGGCACCGGCCTCCTCTTCTACGCCCAGTGGACCAGCGACGCGCAGCACCTGGCCTGGGCCCGTGCCCACCGGGCCGGGACGGTGAGCCGCGTCGACGCACTGGTGCCCGGCATCGAGCGCCCCGGACTCGAACGGACCCGCCTCCACCGCAGCGTCGTCCACGATGCGGAGCGGCCGTCCGGTGCCCTGGTGGTGGGCGCGATGGCGGCGGACGCCGTGGCGGACACGGTCGCGCCTGCGCCCGGCCTGCTCGCGGCGCACATCCATCTGACACCGGACGGCGGGCGGGCGATCGTCGTCGCGGAGTGGGCGGACGCCGCCTCCCACGAAGCGGCCGCACCTTTCGGCCACCGCTTCAAGCGGTACACGCTCCATGCCTCACTCGTGGACGTCGGCCACTGAGCGGTGACCGACGGCGGGCGCCGCCCCTGCTCAGAACAGCTGGGACCGCAGGGTGTCCACGGCCTGGCCCAGATCGTCGCCGATCCAGGCGGTGTGGCCGTCGGGCCTGATCAGCGCGGCCGGGGCCGTGGACCAGGACTTGGCCAGGGCCGGATCCATCGGAGGGTTCGCGTCAGGAGCCGGGGTGACGGCGACCGTGGCGACCAGCTCCGTCAGACCGGCTCCCGCGATCGCACGGTCGGCGTGGAGGCTGCCCCCGGTGAGGTCGAGCAGAGTGAACCGCCCCGGCCGTGCGGTTTCGAACAGCCGCTGCGGGCCGGAGCCGTCCGGCGCCGGTGTGAACGTCAGGTCAGGGGCGCGGCAGCCCAGACGCGGATCGTCCCCGTCCGGCCCTTCGAACGTTCCGTACCGGACGTCGAGTTGGGACAGCCGGGCGGCGAGGTCCTGGTTGAGCGCCGGGTATTCGGTCAGCAGGGCGTCGAAGCGCCGGCGCAGGGTGAATCCGTCCAGGCCGGTGGCAGTGACCAGCGCGACCTGTGCGCGTACGTCGGCGAGCACGCCCGCCGCCACCGGCCTGCGCTCACTCGTGTAGTCGTCGAGCACCCGGCCGGCGGCGCCCGCACGCAGGACGGCGGTCAGCCGCCAGGCGAGGTTGTGGGCGTCCTGGACACCCAGGTTCAGCCCCTGGCCGCCCATCGGATAGTGCATGTGCGCGGCGTCACCGGCCAGCAGCACCCGGCCGGAGCGGTAGGTGTCCGCGAGCTTTCCCGCGTCTCCCACCGTGGCGACCCGCCGGGGATCGCGCATGCCGAGGTCGCTGCCGACCACTCGCTCGACGGCGGCCCGCAGATGGGCGAAGGGCACCGGAGCGGGCGGGGTCTCGTGCATGGTCGAGTGGTCGATCACGCCGACGAGATGGCGTCCTTCCGGCAGCGGGATGGTCAGCAGAACCCCCGCTTCGCAGGACAGGATCGGCGCCCCGCTCGGCGGTGGGTCATCGAGGACGACATCGCCGGTGAGGGTTGTGGTGACGGTCTCGGTCCCGCTGAACGGAATTCCTGCGGCGGTGCGTACGGTGCTGTGCGCACCGTCGCACCCGACCACATAGCGTGCGGTCAACTGCCCCGGCCCGACGGGGGCGTCGGTCAGCACCTCCACCCGGTCCGGGTGCTGTCGCAGACCGGTGACCCGGCAGTCGCGGGTGACCCCGCCGCCGAGTTCGGCCAGCCGGCGTTCCATCAACTCCTCCGTCGCCACCTGCGGGTTGAGCAGTACGGAAGGGAACCGGGTCGGGAGCCCGGTGAAGTCGAGCCGGGTCCGGCCCAGGGCGAAATGCCAGGAGCCGATGGCCTGTCCTGCCGCGAGCAGGGAGTCGGCCAGCCCGCGGGTGTCGAAGAGTTCGAGCGTGCGTGGCTGGACGGTGAAGCCGCGGGACCAGGCCGAGCGCCCCGTACGGGCCTCCAGCAGGCGGACGCCGACCCCGGCCGCGGCGAGTTCCGCGGCCAGCCACGTGCCCACCGGGCCGGCTCCGACTATCAGGACGTCCGTATCGAAATCCATCATGGTGCTCCTGGTTCGCAGATGTTCGTGGATGTACGGGCCGTTCGAGGACGCATGGACCATCGGGATCCATCCTTCACGTCGCCGTACGCACTCCACCACTGTGTTCCGGCCGAACCACCGTGAGCCTGGGCTCTTTTGTCACTCTTAAGGGTGCTTATTCCATGGGCGTCAGTATGTGTGGGTATGAAGGTGGCGATCGATTCCCGGTCAATCCCTTCTGTCTGGAGACTCAGCACATGACGCGTATCAGCCTCAGCACCGCCCTGGCCGCCATGACAGTCCTGGCAGGACTGCCGCTCGCGATGGCCACGGCTGCTCCGGCCACCGCCCAGCCGCCCGCGGTACACGGAGTGCAGAGCACGCGTGCACCGGCAGCCACACTGGAATGCAACACCTGGGTCCATCACAACGACTCGCTGGCCGGCGGCGTCGACTGCACCAACAGGTCCGCGGGCCCCGTCACCTTCCACGCCAACATCATCTGCGGCCTGGCCCCGGACGTGACGGGGAACTCCGTGACCCTGCGCCCGGGCCAGGTCGGCGAATCGTCCGGCCACTGCGCCTTCTACAGCACCGGCATCGGCGGCATCAGCTGGACGGTGGAGTAGCCGCTGTACGTGCGGAGACGGCCACGAGGCAGCCGGGCCATGGCGTCCGCGGTACCGGCGCGGGGGGAGTGGCGGGCGCCGCGGTGGCCGTCGGGGCGGACGGTGAGGCCGGCCGGGCCTTCGGGGCGGTAGGGCCGGGCGAACTCCCCTGCGGCGTCGCGGTGTCGCGGTATCCAGGCACGGCCAGGGTGTCGGTGACAGCCGCCGGTGCGGCTTGGCGGGCGCCGCGCACCCTGGCGATCCGGATTCGGATGGGCCGGGCCCGCACCGCTATGGGAGGCGTCCTTCCGCCGGCGCGGCAGGCTGAGCCACCTCAACGGCCGGGAACAGGCGCGGACCGGCCTCAAGTTGCGCCCGAAGTGCCGTACCGGTTCGCCGTGTTGCCGCAGTACGAGGCCCCCCGGCCGGTACACCGTACGACCGTCCGGCGCGCCCCGGCCCGGCGACCGCGCCCCGGACCGCACCGGGCTGACGGCGTCCGCTGCGGCTGCTCGGCATTCCGCGCTGCCGGGCCGGGCATGGGGTGCTGCGGTACGCGGCCGACTTCACCGGCGGCCGAGCCCGCCCCGGCCGCCCAGGCCGCCGAAGCGTCGGACGCCGGCGGGTCCGGTATGCCGACCATCGCCGTACTGCCTGGACACCGGCGGTCGCCGTGAGCCCGACCGGGCCTGCGCCCGCGATCAGCACGTCGGGCGGGGAGCCGGAGACGGATTCACTAAGGCAGGTTGATAAGGTAGCCTTAGTATATGAACGAAGACCTGGACCCCGATCTCGACCCGGACGCGGTCGCCTCCACCCTGCTGGCGAGCCTCAGTGTGCTGGTGCGACGGGTGCGTCAAGTGCCGATCGAGGGCGGGCTCGGGATGCCCGAGCGGTCGGCTCTCTCACTGCTGAACCGCACGGGCCCCACCACCTCTTCGGCCCTGGCCAGGGAAGCGCAGATCACCGCACAGGCCATGGGGGAGACGCTCAGCACGCTGAGGGCCCGCGGCCTGGTCGAACGCCGCCCGGACCCCGACGACGGCAGGCGCGTCGTGCTGACGGTGACCGATGCCGGTCTGCAGGCACTCCAGGACAAGCGCAACGCGCGGACCGAGCTGATCGCCCGTGCCCTGACCAGCGAGACGTTCACCGCGGGTGAGCTGGCGCAGCTCGCGGCGGCCGCGCCCCTGCTGGAGCGCCTGGCCCAGAACATCTGACGCCGGAGAAACCATTGAGGAAGCTGATGACGGATCCTCTCAAGACGTGCGGCCCGCGCCGCGCGGCCGACGGCGACCGGTACAAGTGGACGGCGCTGACGAACACGACCGCCGCGGTCTTCATGTCCGCCCTGGACGGCTCCATCGTGCTGATCGCCCTGCCCGCGATCTTCCGTGGCGTGCACCTGGACCCCCTGGCGCCGGGGAACATCGCCTACCTGCTGTGGATGATCATGGGGTACCGGCTGGTCCAGGCCGTCCTGGTGGTCACGGTGGGCCGCCTGGGCGACATGTACGGCCGGGTCCGGATCTACAACTCCGGGTTCGCTGTCTTCACCTTCGCCTCGGTCCTGCTGTCCTTCGACCCGTTCGACGGCGGCCACGGAGCGATGTGGCTGATCGCCTGGCGGGTGGTGCAGGCCGTCGGCGGATCGATGCTGACCGCGAACTCGGCCGCGATCCTCACCGACGCCTTTCCCGAGGAACAGCGCGGCTTCGCCCTCGGCATCAACCAAGTAGCGGGCCTGGGAGGGATGTTCATCGGCCTGGTCGCCGGGGGACTGCTCTCGGCCTGGGACTGGCGGGCGGTGTTCTGGGTGAACGTACCCGTCGGCGTGTTCTTCACCCTGTGGGCCTACCGCACCCTGCGCGAGACCGGGAAGCGCGGCGGCGGCCGGATCGACTGGTGGGGCAACATCACCTTCGCCGTGGGCCTCAGCGCCGTCCTGATCGCGGTCACCTTCGGTCTGCAGCCCTACGGCGGGCACACCATGGGCTGGAGCAACCCACTGGTGGATGTGCTGATCGCGGGCGGCCTGGTCCTGCTGGCGGCTTTCGTCGTCATCGAGAACCGCGTGGCCGCGCCGATGATCCAGCTGAGTCTCTTCCGCCTGCGGGCCTTCACCTTCGGCAACCTGGCGGGCCTGGCCATCTCGATCGGCCGCGGAGGGATGCAGTTCGTACTGATCATCTGGCTGCAGGGCATCTGGCTCCCGCTGCACGGCTACGACTACGGCGACACCCCGCTGTGGGCGGGCATCTTCATGCTGCCGCTGACCGCCGGGTTCCTCGCCGCGGGCCCCGTGTCCGGGTACCTGTCCGACCGTCTCGGTTCCCGCGGGCTGGCCACCGGCGGTGCGCTGCTGTTCGGCGCCAGCTTCCTGGGCCTGATGCTCCTGCCGATCGACTTCAGTTACTGGATCTTCGCGGTGCTGATAGCGGTCAACGGAATAGCCAGCGGTATGTTCGCATCCCCCAACTCCTCCTCGATCATGGGCAGTGTGCCCGCGAAGCTGCGCGGCGTCGCCTCCGGTATGCGCGCCACCTTCCAGAACTCCGGCACCGCCATCTCCATCGGTGTGTTCTTCTCGCTCATGATCGCCGGTCTGGCGAGCAGCCTCCCGCACACCCTGACCAGCGGACTGCAGCAGCAGGGCGTACCGGCCCATGTCGCCGCCCAGGTCGGCGGCCTGCCCCCGGTCTCGTCCCTGTTCGCCGCGCAACTGGGCGTCAACCCGGTCCAGCACCTGCTCCAGCCCAGCGGCACCCTGACCCATCTGACGGTCGCGCAGCAACACGCGCTGACCGGGCGGGAGTTCTTCCCGAACCTGATCTCCGGGCCCTTCCACTCAGGCCTGGTCATCGTGTTCGCCTTCGGCGCCGCCCTCGCCTTCCTCGCCGCGCTCGCCTCCCTCCTGCGGGGCGCCGGTACCGGCCGCGCCGTCAAGGCCCCGGGGCCGCGAGAGGCCGTCACCGGTGCCACTGCGGCGCAACCGGACGGATCCACCAGGGGCTGAGCGCACCTCGCCGCCGGCCCCGGGCAACCAGCCTCCAACCAGCCGTCATCCAGCTGTCTTTCACAGGAGAAGCGACACCATGACACTCAGCACGCTCGACCCAGCCACCGCGCTGGTCGTGATCGACCTGCAGAAGGGCATCGTCTCGGCCCACACCGACAGTCCGTTCCCCGCAGCCGTCGAGCAGGCGACCCGTCTCGCCTCGGCATTCCGGCGGCACGGCCTGCCCGTGGTCCTGGTCAACGTCACCGGACGTGCGCCGGGGCGCACCGAGACCGTACGGCCCGGCGGCAGCGCCGCACTGCCGGCCGGCTGGGCCGACCTCATCGACGAACTCGACGTCCAGCCGACCGACCACCTCATCACCAAGCGGCGGCGCAGCGCGTTCCACGACACCGGACTCGACACCCTCCTGCGGGACCTGGGCGTGACGCAGGTCGTGCTGTCAGGCATCTCGACCAGCTCAGGCGTCGAGTCGACCGCACGCTCGGCCTGCGACCACGGCTACCACGTGGCCCTGGCCACCGACGCCATGAGCGACCCGGACGCCGCCGCCCACCGCCACAGCGTCGAGCGCATCTTCCCCAAGCTCGGCGAAACCGCCACCACCGAAGAGGTCATCACGATGGTCGGAGCAACACGATGACTCTTCTCGGCCGGCTCCTGAACAACCGCCGAGCAGGCGACACCCACACGGCGTGGAACCTGCCCCACCTGCAAGGTCCCGAACTGCTGAGTCTCACCAGCCGGCACTTCGACGACGGCGCAGCCATGCCACTGGAGCAGTGCGCGAAGAACATCGGCGGCGCCGACGTGTCCCCCCACCTGGCCTGGACCCCGCCACCATCCGGCACCGCCCAACTCCTCCTGGTGGTCGAGGACATCGACGTCCCCCTGACCAAGCCGGCCGTGCACTGTGCCGCCCTGATCGACCCGGCCACCGGGCACCTCGACCCCGGCGCCCTCGGCGCGCGGAACCCAGCCGCCGGAGTGCGGGTGCTGCGGTCCACCATCGGACGCGGCTACCACGGGCCCGCGCCCATCAAGGGCCACGGGCCGCACCGCTACACCTTCCAGCTGTTCGCTCTCGGCACCCCCGTGGACAGCGCTCCCGGCACCACGCCGGTGGAGCGGGCGCGCCCCCGGGCCTTCCTGTCCTCCATCACCGCGCCCGTTCTCGACCGCGGCCGGCTGACCGGCGTATACGAACGCTGAGCCTGGCCGAAGCAGGGGCAGCGGGCCGACGGGCTCGGGGCGCTCGGCGCACGCACTCACTCGCCGCGCGCTACGGCTCTCCGGCGCCCCGGGGCCGGCTCTCCCGCCCTGCCATGTGCGACGCCGTTCCCGGTCCCGCACCGGTTCGCCCGCCTATCGCACTCCTGGCCGCCGCATTCCGTGGACCACGACGGACAGGCACCCCACTGCGAGCGTCGCCACGCCGGTCAGGAGCGCCGGGTACGGCACCCGGGCGGACAGCAGGGCGAGGAGGGTGGGGAGCAGGAATCCGGCATAGGCGAGTGCGTAGTACACGCCGGTCAGCCCCGCCAGATCGTCCGGGCCCGCGATGCGCTGGATCTCCAGGAGCCCGGTCACCACCGCGATGCCGTACCCCGCGCCCAGCACCACCGCCGCGGCCAGCGCCAGCCAGGGGGAGCGCAGGACCGCGTCGACGGCGCACAGAGCTGTGCCGGCCACCATCACCGTCATCGCCATCACAGCGGGATTCACTGCGCCCGGCGCACGGTCGAGCCGTTTGGCCAGTGGTTGGACAGCGACACCGGCACCCAGATAGAGGACCGTGAGGGCGGTGGCGTAGACGAGGCCCCACTCCCCGAGGCGGTCGTCCACCAGCTGTGGCATCACCGCGTAGGCCAGCCCCGCCGCGCCGAACACCCAGGGCGCCATCGGCAGCACCAGCAACCGGAAGCGCCGGCGTCCGTCCGCCGGGACACGCAGATCGCGCAGCAGTCCGCGTACCGCACCCGGGGAAGCGGCGCGTCCCGCACCCGGGGAAGCCGCGCGTCCCGCACCCGGGGAAGCCGCGCGGGTCTCGGGCACCCGGGGCAGCAGCGCCAGCACCGGGAGCGTGAGCACGATATGCACCACGTACGGCAGCGCCATCGGCCACGGACCCCACTGGGCCAGCAGCCCCGCGAGCCCGGCGCCGAGGCCGAACCCGGACGTGAGCCACAGCGAGGCCCGGCGGGCGCCGACGGTGGGATCGGCGGACGCCGTGGACAGCTCCTTCACCCAGCTGCTGCCGACGGACATGGCGACCCCGACCGCGATGCCGGTGAGCAGCCGCCCCGCGTATATCGGCCACGGACCCTCCGAGCCGAAGGCGAGGATCCCGCTCGCGAGTACCGAAAGGGCTGTCCCCGCGATCATGACGCGGCGGCGCCCGTGCCGGTCGGACAGCGGCCCCGCGAACAGCAGGCCCGGTATGAGCCCGACCACGTAGGCGCCGAGGAACATGTCGACACTCAGTACCGAGTAGCCGCCGACACGGCGGTACATGATCAGCAGTGGTGTGAACTGGTTCCCGCCCCAGCCGCAGGCGAACATCGCCGATGCCGCGATCCTGGGCCACGCCGGGCCCGCGGTGCTGAACGTCCGTTCAGGGGTGGACAGTTGAGTGGCGGACATACGACTCGGAGTCTCCTGGAAATGGGTGCGTGCTGCGTTCTGTCGCTCTACCGGGGTGCCCGGCCGGCTCAGGTCTGCCGGTGGGTGTCACCCAGATGCGATCTCAACGCCGTGGCGAACCCCGCGCTGTCGCCCGACAGCAATAGCTCCAGCAGAGCGGTGTGCTCCTCGACCAGTCGGGTCAGGCGCTCGGGCCGCAGCCGCAGCGCGAACACGCTCATCCGGCGCTGCCGGTCCGTCAGCGTCCGGTAGAACTTGCTCGACAGCGCGTTCCCCGCCGCATCCACGACCCCGCGGTGGAACATCTCGTCGGCTTCCGCGAACCCCTCGACATCCGCGTCGCCCGCCCGCTCGTGCTGGAGGGCGATCAGGGCACGCAGTCGTGCCGTGTCCTCGTCGGGCAGACCCTGTTGCGCGATCCGCTCCGCCGCCGCCTGCTCCAGTGCCTGGCGCAGTTCCAGTACGTCCCGTGCCTCACCCGGCGAAACCGGTACGACCACCGCGCCGCGCTTGGGGTGCAGCTCCAGCAGATCCTCACCGGCCAGCCGGAGGAACGCCTCACGTACCGGCGTACGGCTCAGGCTCGTCCGCTCCGCGATCTCGCCCTCGCTGATCAGGCTGCCGCCGGGCAGACGACCGCTGAGGATGAGTTCCTTCGTGAGCGCATAGGCGGTATGGGACGCGGAAGGGCGCGCTGAGGTGTCTCGGGTGGCCATGGCTCCACCCTAGCGCACTTGGATACAAGCATAGATACATGCTTGTCGCGGGCGGAGCCACCCATGGCTCCGCCCGCGGCTACGGCCTACCTCCCGAAGGTCTTCGTCGGCGGGTGCGTCGACAGTGCCGCCTGGTTGAAGGTCACGGCCACTCCGTGCCCGCGCAGCCGGGAGGCGTGCTGGTCGATCTTCCAGCCGTCGATCCGCACGCCGATGCCCTGATGGCGACGGGTCTGCCCGCTGTCCAGCCGCACCCGGACGGTGCTGGACTCGCCGCCCGCCAGATTCAGGTAGTTGTCGCTGAAGGTGGCCGGCAGGACGCGTTCGCCGGTCCTGGTGTCGTACAGCTGCAGGTGCAGCATCAGTGCCATGGCCCGGCCGGTGTTCTCGACCTCCACGGTCAGATCGAGGCCGTCCCGCCCGTGCCGCGTACCGGCCACGACGGATACGGCGGCCGCGGGCGCGTC
This sequence comes from Streptomyces sp. SID10853, assembly GCF_010548145.1. Lineage (GTDB taxonomy): Bacteria > Actinomycetota > Actinomycetes > Streptomycetales > Streptomycetaceae > Streptomyces. The sequence continues at coordinate 16,556 of NZ_JAAGLN010000056.1, read as the reverse complement.
GTCCAGGCTCACGAAACCCGCGGAACGGGCCGGATTCTCGATCCAGTAGAAGTTGCGCACCGGCTCCGCGCCGTGCGAGTCCTTGAACAGGAGCCGGACGAAAGCGATGTCGGACGGCGCGCCCTTCAGCTGTGGGGCGATACTGCCGATCACGGTGTGGTCGGACGCCGCCGCCCCGCCGACACGCAGGGAGGTCCCGGCGAACGCCTTCCCGTTCAGGTCGTAGAGCGTGACGGCGACGGTGCCCCGCAGAGCGGTTCGGGTGTGGTTGGCCACCACCACGTCGAGTGTCTCGCTGTTGAGGATCACATTGACCCGCCGACACGCGTGCTGGACGGCGTAGAACGACGCGTGCGCCTCGAGGTCATGGCTGTACATCTGCCAGACGAAACTGGGCTGCGCGGGGTTGGTCATCCACATGATGACGCCGGTGCGGGGGTACGGCTTGTCCGGCGCGGCACTTTCCATGTTCGCGGCGTGCGCCTCGTAGATCGCCTTGATGCACTCGTAATTCATCAGCTGCGACTTGCGGGCGAAGTCCGGGAGGTTGTTCAGCTCGCCGTAGCGCTCCGCGGTGAGCCGCAGATACCCCGCGCCGCCGCCGTTGCCCCCGTTGCCGTTGACATCACGGTCGGCCCAGAAGTCGTCCGGGTGCTCCCACGACGCCTCGGGGAGCATCTTCCTGATGAATTCGAGCGTAGGGATCGAGTACGAGCCGACCTCGTTGTGGAACGGCGGCCAGTGCGTGCCGTCGTTGAGGGAGAAGTGGGTGCCCGGGGTGACCCAGTGGTACGGCCCGCCCGAGCTGTACCCGCCGATCGGGTCCTTGCCGGTGTCGCCCGCCGAGCTGGTCAGCGCGGCCCTTTTGGGGTCCAGCTCGGCGACCAGCGCGTCCAGTCCGTCGATGAGCGGCTGCGGCGGCGGGCCTTCGTTGCCGCCGCACCACAGCAGGACCGACGGGTGGTTGCGGAACCGCACGATGCAGTCGCGGATGTTGTCCAGGTCGCGGTCGACGTTCGCCGGCGGCGGGCCTTCGGTCGAGCAGAAGAAGTCCTGCCAGACCAGGATGCCGTACTCGTCGCACGCGTCGAAGAAGTCCTCGGTGCTGCTCTGGCCGTTCCAGTTCCGGATCAGGTTGAGGTTGGCGTCGCGGTGCAGCCGCACCTGCTCACGCAGCCGTTCGCGCGGAATGCGCTTGAGCGCCTCGTCCAGGCCCCAGTTGCCGCCCATCACCAGGATCGGCTGGTTGTTGACGGTGATGGCCAGACAGTCGGAAGGGGTGCCGGACGGCGACTGGAGCTGTTTGGTGTACTCGATCCGCCGGACGCCGAAATTCACCGTCCGCTCGTCGTGGACCTGGCCACCGGATTCGACGCCGATCGTCAGCCGGTAGCGGTAGGAGTCGCCGTATCCGTTGGGCCACCACAGCTTCGGGCGGTCCAGCCGCAGGGCGCCGATGTCCTTCGACGTCACGGTGACCGAGGACGATCCGGCGGGCACGGTGACGGTCCGCTCGAACCCGTGACCGTCGATGGACCCCTTCACCACCACGGCACGGGACCTGTCGAAGGCGCTGTCGAGGCCGAGGCCGATCGTGATGTCGGCCGTCCGCAGATCGGCGGAGAGCGTGGGGTCGACATGGACGTCGGTCAGCCGGACCGGTCCCGTGGTGGACCAGGTGACCGGCTGCCAGATGCCGAGGTCCCGGTCGGGGATGGTGGGCAGCCAGTCCCAGCCCGCCGTGCAGAAGAACGTCGGGCCGTTCTCCAGGGTGATCCCGGTCTTGCCGCCGTTGCGTCCGCCGCGGGTCACGCCGCTGGCGTAGCTCGGCTGTGACGGGGGATCGGTGTGCTCCAACGTACCGACCAGCACCGCGAGATGGGCCGTTCCGTCCGCCTTCGCGACGATATCGGTGACGTCGAACACACCCCGTTTGAACGCGCCCTCGATGGTGCCCACTTCGGTGCCGTTGAGCCAGACGGTGGCCAGGTAGTTGACGCCGTCGAAGTGCAGCCAGAACCGCTGCCCGGGGACCAGCCGCGGTACGGGGAACGCGACCCGGTACCAGTAGCCGGTGTCCTTGAGGGTGTCCGGGACCGTGTCCGTCACGATGTGGCCGTACAGCGGATCGGGGTAGTCGCCATTGGCGATCATGCTGGTGAGCGGGGTCCCCGGCACGACGGCCGGTTTCATCCCGGCGATGTGCCGCGCGCTGGCCAGCCCGTCGCCGGACGCGGCCGTGTCGTCGGCGGCCGTGAAGGTCCAGCCGCTGGTGATCTCGCCGTCCTGGATACGGAAGGGGCGGGTGCCCGCGGTGCCGGCCGGCGCCGCGTCGGCGACGTCGGACAGCCCGAGTGCGCCGAGCACTCCGCCTCCGGCGACGGCGATCCCACTGGACAGGAAATGCCTGCGATTCAACTGGGTCACGTCGCTCCCGATCGATGACAACGTTGTCAGTCCGTCGGTTCTATGATCCGCAGGCCGCGGACCCTCTGTCAAGGGGGCGGTCAGGGCCGGGGCAGCTGTCACAACACCTGCCGACCGCCGCCTGGTTGAGGTTCTTCACGCCGAAGTGGCGTCTTCCGGATCGTCCGCCGTATGCAGCACACTCAGGGCATGGGATTGCTGCTCACCGGCCGCATGGCGCCCGCGGCCGTACCGCACCGAGTGGGACCGGTCGACGAGGCCGTACAGCAGGGAGGACGTACTCGTCTTCCAGGAGAAACGCGTGCCCGTCTGACCGGGCCGGTTAAGGAGAGCAACTGATGGTCGGCAATTTGTCCTCCGGCGTCTGGGGAGTGGTCGCGACACCGTTCGTCGGCCCGTCCCTCGAGGTCGACGAGGCCAGCCTGTCCCGGCTGGTGAAGCACTACGAGGGGATCGGCGTCACCGGCCTCACCGTGCTCGGCGTCTTCGGCGAGGCCGCCCGGCTGTCCGCCGATGAGCGCCGTACGGTCCTGCGGGCGGTGGCGGCGGCTGTGCAACTGCCGCTCGTCGTCGGCGTCACCGGACTCGCCACGGCACCGGTGACCGAGGAGGCGCGGCTGGTACGCGAGGAGGTCGGAAACCGCCTCGCCGGGCTCATGGTCCAGGTGAACTCGCCGGATCCGCGCGTCGTCGCCACGCACCTGAACGCGGTGCACGAGGCGACCGGCGCCGGCATCGTCGTCCAGGACTACCCGGAGGCCAGCAAAGTCGCCATCGGTACGGCCGACCTGGTCCGCGCCGTACAGGCAGTTCCCGCTGCGGTCGGCGTGAAGGCCGAGGCGCCGCCGACACCGGCGGCCGTCGCGGTCCTGGCCGCCCAGCTCGACGTGCCGGTCTTCGGCGGCCTCGGCGGGCTGGGCCTGCTGGACGAACTGGCGGCCGGGGCGGCCGGCGCGATGACCGGATTCTCCTGCCCGGAGGGGCTGGTGGCCTGCGTCGACGCCTGGCGCGACGGCGGTTACGACGCCGCGCGCGAGGCGTATCTGCCGTATCTGCCGCTGGTCAATTTCGAAGCCCAGGCGCGCATCGGGCTGGCCATCCGGAAGGAGGCGGTCCGCCGCCGGGAGCTGATCACGGAGTCCGGCGTGCGGCCGCCGGCCGCTGCCATGCCGGAGTCGCTGGTCCCGCAGCTGGAACGGCATCTGGGCCCGGCCCTGGCGGCAGTGCGGCCGGCGGGACAGGGGTAGGCGGTGCAGGGGCCGACAGGGCAGCGGGCAGCGCAGCAGGTGCAGGTGCAGGGGCCGACAGGGCAGCGGGCAGCGCAGCAGGTGCAGGTGCAGGGGCAGAAGGCAGCGCAACAGCAGGGAGCGCAGAAGACCGTGCAGGAAACCGTGCAGAAGTCCGCGCAGAAGTCCGCGCAGAAAGAGGTGGGTTGATGGATCTCGGAATCAAGGGCCGTACCGCTGTCGTCGCCGCCTCCACCGGCGGCCTCGGCCGCGCGGTGGCCGAGGCGCTCGCGGCCGAGGGAGCCGCTGTCGTCGTCGCCGGACGGCGCGGGGACCTGGCCCAGGAGATCGCCGCCGGGCTGCCCGAGGCCGTGGGTATCCAGGTGGACCTCACGACACCCGACGGACCGCGCGCACTGATCGAGGCAGCCCGTGCGGCCTACGGCGACCCGGACATCCTGGTGCTCAACGGCCCGGGCCCGAAGCCCGGCCGTGCCGTCGACCTCGACGGCGCCGGCACGGACCTCGGTTCGGCCGTCGACTCGCTGCTGCTGGCCCAACAGCGACTCGTGGCACAGGTGCTGCCCGGCATGCGGGAGCGCGGCTGGGGGCGGATCCTCGCCGTCGGCTCCAGCGGTGTCGCCGAGCCGCTGGCCGGCCTGGTGCTGTCCAACGCGGGCCGGGCCGCCCTCGCGGCCTACCTCAAGACCCTGGCCGCCGAGGTCGCCCGCGACGGAGTCACCGTCAACCTGCTGCTGCCCGGCCGGATTGCCACCGACCGGGTCGCCCAGCTCGACGCCGCACGGGCCGAGCGGGAGCAGCGCCAGGTCGAGGATGTCGCTGCCGACTCCAGGGCCGCCATCCCCGCCGGGCGGTACGGGACCCCGGAGGAGTTCGCCGCGGCGGCGGCCTTCCTCTGCAGCGAACCGGCCTCGTACGTCACGGGAACGGCACTGCGGTGCGACGGCGGCCTCGTCCGGGGTCTGTGACGGGCCGGACTCCACGTACGCCCGTGTCGCGGCGGACACGGCGGCGTGTCCGCCGCGACACGGGCAGCTTCACAGGGTTGGTTCTGGCGTTGCGGATGTACAAGCGCCGTAACGACATCGAGCGAACGATCAACGCCCTCAAGGACTCACAGTCGCGGTGATCCGGCCCCGGCCCCGGCTCCCGAGCTGGCAGGCTCCGCGCAGAAACTCAAAGTGTCTCGGCAGCCGTGCCAACGCCCAGCGCCACCAGAACACCAGCGGCGGTTCGCTCCAGGGCCGTGTTCACTCGCGGGCGACGCAGCCAGGTCAGCATCCGTGCTGCGAACACCGCCACCAGCGTCAGCCAGAGAGCGGCGATCGCAGCGTCGATGAAGCCCAGGGCCAAGGTGGCGGACAGCGTCGAGTGGCCGTCGGGCAGGAACTGTGGGACCACGGCCACGAAGAAGATGCCCACCTTGGGGTTGAGCAGGCAGCTCAGCAGTCCCTGGCGGAAGGCCCGCCCAGTAGTCGGGATCGGGCCGGTCGGTTCCCCGGGAATGCCCGGTCGGCTCCCAGTACCGCGGCGGTAAGCCCACAGACTCTGGACACCGAGAAAGATCAGATACACGGCACCCGCGAGACGAATCGCAGCGAACGCCACGTCCCACCGCTGCAGAACCGCAGCCAGACCGACGGCCGCGGCCAGCGCCCAGGCGAGCGAGCCTGCTGCCGCACCAAGCGCGGTCGCAATGCCCGAGAAACGGCCGCCTCGCATGCAGTTGCGCAGCACAAGGAGAGTGTCCGGGCCCGGAGTCACCGTCACCAACAGGGCGAAGAGTGAAAAGCTGATGACGGCAGTCGTCACGGCAGGCTCCTGTCCTGGCTATCACAAGCGGAAACGTAGCTGGGCTCCGCTCCGGCAGTGTAGAGCCGCCCAAGATCCGGCACCTGGCCGAGATTCCTGCGTGCCTTGCAGGCCGGTGCCGACGCCACCGCGTCGGATGCGGACGGCGGGCGGCGAACGTCGACTCGACGACCTGCCGGGCCCACCAGTACGTGGCAGGAGCCCGGCACGCCTGCTCCGACCGACCATCCCGAAAAGGGGGTGAGGCACGTGTGGACGAAGAGGGGCGTGAGGCCCTGGGACGTTCCCGAGGCGGACTGACCAGCAAGGTCCATCTGCCGGCCGACCACCACCGCATCAGGATCTGGCTCCGTGACGTCATCAAAGAGCCATCAGACACTGCCCAGGCGCGTGGGGTGTGTGCGAAATGGATCTTCCCCCCCCGCGGCACTATGAGCGACTGCGCTCGACTCCCCTCACAACGCAGGGCAGTTACGGCATGGGCTGCACGCCTTGTCGCAGTGCCCAGCTCCGGGACCTGGTCCTTCTTCGCTGGCATACGTTGCTCTGCGAGTTAACGGCCTACACACGTGCCGGCGAGGCGCGGAGGCGTCGACGTGCGTGCTCAACCGCTCGGGCTTCGGCCCACCCCACGGCTCTCGGCTTTGAGCGTCAGTAACCTAGAATGACGTTCGTGAGCACCCAGGGGAAACGCCGGATCGACGAGATCGGCAACGAGAGCCGCCGCCGCATTCTCGACTCGGCGGAGAAGCTGTTCACCGACCGCGGGTTCGACCGCACCTCATTCGCCGAAATCGCCGAACGTTCGGGCATTAGCCGGGGTTCCATTCCGTGGCATTTCAAGAACAAGCACGGATTGTTCCTTGCCGTGATCGAGCGTGCGATGGAGCGCGCGATGACTCCGGAGCCGCGCACGTCCTCTCCGACGCTTACCGAGCTGGCCGAGGAATTCGCCTCCTGGGTACGAAACGGTGAATCGGCGCTGGTGTTCATGGCAGTGAACGAGGCCATGAACAGTTCCGGCGCCGTCCGGGTTCAGTACCAGGAATTCTTCGCCAGACACCGGCACGGACTCGAACTCTGGCTGCGGGCCCGCCGCCCCGAGACCGCCGATCCCGAGACCGCGTCGAAGCGGGAGCGCACGTTCGCCTTGGCGTTCACCGGAACACTGTTCGGAATTCACCTGCAGGCGCTTGTCGACCGGGCCAGTGTGGATTTCGACGAGGCCATGCGGCTGGTCGCGGCCGAGTTCGACAAGAACCTCCGTAACGTGTGGGACGTACCGGATCGCTCGGAGTCCGGCGATCCGGATCAGTGACCCTCTGCGCCGTCCCCGCCTCCCCCCCCGCCCCTGTGCCAAAGCCCACACCTACGCCCGCATCTACTTCTGCATCTATGTCGGGAATGATTCGAGAATGGCTTCCATCCTCGCCTTCAGGGCCGGGCGCACGAAGTCATCCGTGTGAATCCACATCGCCTTGGCTTCCATACCGGCGATCACCATTTCGCCTACGGCGTCGATGCCCGTGCCTTCCTTGAGGTAGCCCTCGGTGCTGCTGGGGGCCGCTCCACGGCGTAGAACCGATACGCCCTCGTCGACCGAACCGGTGTTGTGAAGAATTCCGGTGTTGACAGGACCGGGGCAGAGCACGCTGACATCGATATCGTATGCGGACAATTCCCGTCGCAGTGACTCGGAAAGCCCCACCACCGCGAATTTGGCCGTCGTGTACAGCACGCTCGAATTGGGGATCAGACCCGCGCCCGACGCGGTGTTCACGACGTGTCCACCCTCGCCGCGTTCGATCATGCGCGGTACGAACGTCTGCAGCCCGTTGACTACCCCGTCGAGGTTGATCCCGAGGGCGACGTCCCACTTCTCGAACGTCCACTTCGCGACCGGAGCGTGCGGAGCGATGCCGGCGTTGTTGAAAAGCAGGTCGACCGGCCCCAGCTTCGCCGCGACTGCGTCCGCGGCCGCGGCGAACGCCGTACGGTCACGGACATCCAGCCGTACCGTCTCGACCTCGGTGACCCGCGACAGCTCCTCACCGGCCCTGTGCAGCATCTCCTCGTCGATGTCGGCCAACGCGAGCCGCACACCGCGCTTGGCCAGCGCGCGTGCGATGCCGAGGCCGATGCCTTGACCGCCACCGGTGATGAAGGCGACGGATTCGTTCCACATCCTCATGGGACTCCCTTTTCTCAATGTCACCGCGTACGACGGAGCGTGGCCACGTACTTGATGCGGCGGCGTATCCGCCGCGGCGCGGCACCGACCAGGTGGAGCACGGCGGACCCGATGGCTGCCGTGATCAAGTAGGACGGGAAGGCGAGCGTCTTGACGTCATCTCCGGGCAGCAGGGCCTGCATGCCGACGGTGACACCGGTGGCGAGCAGCCCGGCAACGAATCCGCGCGCCGCCGCCGACCATCCGTACTTGTGCTCGCGCCCTGCGACGACTGCGCCGAGTACGCCGATGACCTGCATCGTCCCCCAGGCCACCACCGACCACTTCAGCGTGAGGCCCGCGAGGACACCGAAGATGATCGGCGCCACGATCAGGGCGACAGCTTGCCGCCGACGGGAATAGTCGATCAACGACTCATCGCGCGGCGACTCCCGATCCGCGTCCGCCTCCGCCACCTGCACGTGCTCTTCGGACATGCTCTGGATCTCCTCCATGTCGCAGGGCTCTCGGCCTACCCGGCCACCTCTATGTCATCAGCATAGACTCTATCGGTGACGTAGAGAGAAGAGGGTCGGTTCGGCGGACGACTGCTGGGTGCGCTCTTGGACCGGGCGCGTGAGATGGAGGATTCGCCTGCGGGTGAGACGTTCCTGAACGCCACGGCCGTCGAGGTTCCGTGGGAGGGCGGCGTGCGGATGCCTCTGTCGATCTTGGACGGGAGTCGCGCGACCAGGTCGGGGCCATGGTCGTCACCACTGGCAAGGTCGATGTCGATGTCCGGGAGCTGCTGGATAGGCCGACCGGCCGGACTCATGGCCGACATGATTGAGACCAAGGACGCCTGAACGGTCCAGGTCTTCACCGTGTGCCGACGTGTCTCGATGAGCTTGGCCGCCGTGCAGTCCGGTCAGACATTGGTGTAGTGGGGGAGCGTTGCGAGTTCGGCCTGGGTGCCTTTTTGGGCGGGGAGGTCGGGTGCGTGGTTGCTGGTGGTGGTGTTGGTGATGCCTTTGCCGGGTTCGTTGGCGGTGGCGTGGTGTTCGTCCTTGCCGATGTCCAGACCGAGGAAGACGTCGATGCCGCCGGTGTCGATCACGTGCAGGCCCCTCCATCACGCTTCTGTCTGGCCTTGCCAGGGCGCCGAGCTGCCACATCCACGTTACGGAGAGCTCTTCCGGCTCGGGTGAAGCCGGTGCTCAAGCTCGGGTGGAGCCGGTGCTCAAGCCCCTCATCGGCGGTCCGTCGATACCTCCGGACCCGGTGACACCAGCCCCCGGATCATGAACAACAGGGGGGGGAGTCATGCCGGACCCGAAGCCGGAGGCCCCATTGCGGAGCCACGAAAAAGGTAACGGGGGTGCGCTGTCTCGGGGGTTTCTGGTGTGCGGAGCTGGGCGGGGCGTGCTGTTTTCGTTGTTCATTCTGTTTGCGGTTCGGGTGTCGGGCTGCCGGTGTGTGTCTCTGGGGTGGTGTGTGTGGTCGGGGCTGTGTCGTATGACGGTTCGTCGCGGTGGTTTTTATGGCGGCCGGGGGTTTGTGTTGGGGGTCGGTTGGTGTGGTTAGTAGGCGGAGTTGACGTTGTCCATGGTGCCGTATTTGTCGGCGGCGTAGTTGGCTGCGGCGACGATGTTGGCGACGGGGTCGGTGAGGCTGTTTTTGGTGCCCTTGACGTGGTAGGTGTCGAAGGTGGGCTGGATGACTTGGAGGAGTCCCTTGGAGGGGATTCCGTTTTTGGCGTTGACGTCCCAGTTGTTCTGGGCGTGGGGGTTGCCGCTGGATTCGCGCATGATGTTGCGGTGGAGGCCGTTGTAGCTGCCGGGGATGTGTTTGGTCTTCATGATGGCGAGTGCTTCGCGGATCCAGCCGTCGAGGTTGTTGCTGTATTTGGTGCTTTTGACGATCGCGGTGACCGGGTCGGTGTGCTTGGTGCTGGTGGTCTTCTTCGCGGTGGTGTTCTTCGCGGTGGTCTTCGTGGTCTTCGTGGTGTGGTGTGTGGCGGTTTTTTCGGTGTGGTGGGCCTGTTTGGTGATGGCTGCGGTGGTGATGGCGGCGGCGGAGACGGTGGTGGCGGGGGTGGGTTCGGCGGCGTGGGCGTGGGGGGCGAGGGTGAGGGCGCAGGCGGCGGCGCCGGCGGTGGCGATGCCGGCGATGGCGGTCTTGCGGAGGCTGGGGGTGTTGCGGGGGGTGGTGGTCATGGGTGTACCTCTCCGGTGGGGTGTGGTGGGGAGGCCGGCTGGGGGGTGGTGACACGGGTGCGGCTCGGTGGCCGTGGTGTGTGTCGTGGGGCCGGTGTGTGGGTGGCGGGCGGTGTGTGCTGCCCGGTCCGGCGTGCGGCTTCCCGGTATGTCCATCACCTTGCGAGAGGGTCCCGGTCGGTGGCAATTATGTGACCTACGACCCCAGATAGTGACAAATCGGACAGGGGTGTTGTGGGGCCTGTGCTGGTGGGGTGGGGGTGGGGTGTGGGTCTACTAGGGGGTGTCCTGTGTGACGGGGGTCCTATGTGCGGGCTCACATTTCGCCGGCTCCGGGGGCTCTGTTTCCTACTCCGTGTCACGGCTTGTGCACGGCAGTAGCCCGTCCTTGCGGTGTTGTTCCGTCCAGGGCAGCGGGTGGGGTGGGGGTGGGGGTGGTGTGCGGGTTTGTCCTGCGTGGCGCTGCGGGGCGGGGGGTGGGTGGGGGTGGGTGTGGGGTGGTGTGCGGGTTCGTTCTGTGTGGCCCGGCGGGGTGTGGGGTGTCCGGGGCTTCGCTGCCGCGTTTCTGGCCGTCGGGGGTGGGGGCGGTTCTTTTTCTGGGGTGGTGTGTCCGTGTCGCGGCTGGGGGTGTCGGGCGGTTCGGGTTGCGGGGCGGTTGTGGTGTTTGTTCGGTGCTGGTGGGTGGGGTGTGGTGTGTTCGTTTCGCTCCTTCCGTCTCGGCTCTTTTGCTGGTCTTTTGGATGCCGTGCGCCCGGTTGCAGGGTGGGGGGTTGGGGCAGGGTGTGAGGCCCCCGGGCTGGTGGGCCGGGGCAGGGTGGGGGGCTTCCGGGCTGGTGGGCCGGGGCAGGGTGGGGGGCTTCCGGGCTGGTGGGGGGGGGGTTGACGGCAGTGTCGTGGGTGGGTGTGCTGTGTTCTGTGTCTGTGGTGTGGTCCGCCGGGTGGTTTTTGGGGGTGTCTGGTGGGCTGGTGGGTGGGGGTCAGGGGGTGGGTTTCTGTGGTTGGTGGCGGCGTAGGTTGGCGGCGAGGATGTTGTCGAGTGCGCGGTCGGGGAGTAGTCGGGCCAGGCGGGTGGCGAGGGTGGCGTCCCGGCCGGCGGTGTAGCGGGTGTGGGGGCGGCGGGCTGTTGCGGCCTTTGTGATGATCTGGGCGGCGGCGTCCGGGGTCAGGCCTGATGCGGTGCCTGAGGCCATCAGTTTGTTGTTTGCCTGGATGAGGGTGCTGTAGCGCGTGTCCTGTTCTGGTGTCATGCGGGCGGCGAGGCGGTTGGCTGTTGTGATTCCGCGGGAGGCCATCTGTGTGCGGATGCCGCCGGGCTCGATGACGATGACCTGTACTCCTAGTGGTGCGATTTCCCGGCGGAGTGAGTCGCTGACTGCTTCCAGGGCGAACTTCGCGCCGGCGTATGCGCCGTATGTGGCCATGGCGATCCTGCCGCCGATCGAGCTGATGTTGATCACGCGCCCTTTGCTGTGCAGCAGGGCGGGCAGAAGTGCTTGGGTGACGGCGATATGGCCGAACAGGTTGACTTCGAATGCCTGCCGCCACTGATCCAGTGGCAGGACTTCGACCGGGGCGTTCACCTGGATGCCGGCGTTGTTGATGAGCGCGTGCAGTGCGCGTGGGTCGTCGGTGACCCGTGTGGTGAGTGCTTCTACGTGCTCGGGCCGGGTGATGTCGAGGATCACCGGTTCGATGCGGGCTGAGCGAATGGTGCCGGCGTCGTGTTCCCGCCGGACCCCGGCCAGGACGTGGAATCCCCGGCGGGCCAGTTCGCGGGCGGTCGCGGCGCCCATGCCCGTGGAGGCTCCGGTGACGACGATCAGTTTCCCGAGTTCGGATGACGTTGTCATCTCGGTGACGCTATCAGTTCGGGTGACGTCGTCAACCGTATGGTGGGTGTCATGGTCACCCGAGCTGAGTCTGCCGCTGTCACCCGCCGTGCTCTGCTCGACGCGGCCGCCGTGCTCCTTGATCTCGGTGGTCTTGAAGCGGTCACTCTGCGGGAGGTGGGTGCGCGGGCGGGTGTGAGCAGGGGGGCGCCGTACCGGCATTTCACGGGCAAGGACAGTCTGCTGACGGCTGTCGTGACCGAGGGCTGGGAACGTATCGCTGACCGGGTCCACGCGCTGCGGATCGATCCGGGCCTGTCGGCCTGCGACAGGCTGCGTGGTGCTCTGCGTGCTCTCATCGGTGTCGGCCGGGACCAGCCGCACCTGTATCAGATGCTCTTCAGGCGTCCTGGGCACCGTCCTGAGGAACTGGGTGAGGGGGGTGATCGTGTCCGGGGCCGGCTCTGTGCCCCGGTGCCCGGTACGGCGGGGGGTCCGGCCGCGGACCGTATCCGCGCGGCCGGACGTTTCCAGGACGAGTTCCTGGCTGTCGTCACCGGCCTTGTGGGGGAGCGGAACGCACCGCATTACGGTGCTCTGCTGCTCGCCGGCGCGCACGGCATCGCGGATATGGAGCTCAGCGGCCACCTCGGCGCAGGCGGGCTGCGCGCCTCTTGCGATGAACTCGTCGACACCCTTGTCCGCTTGGTCGCCGGCGACGGCGCAACGGCACGCACCCCCGAAACGGCCTAGCAACGCCCGCCCCCCGCCCGACCCCCGGCTCTCTGCCCCCGCCCCCTCCGGCTCTCTGCCTCCGCCCCTTGCCCCCGGCTCCCTGCCCCGGCCCTTCCCCCCCCGGCTCCCCGCCCCCGCCCCCCCGGCTCCCCGCCCCTTGCCGCCCGCCCCTTGCCCCTGTGCTCTTGTGGGCCTGGTTCGGGTCCTGTCCGGTGTCGGGGCCGGGCGGTTTCCGGGCCGTTGCCTCAGGGGCTGGGCGGCTGTTCGTCCGGGTCGCTGATTCTCAAGGGGGGCTGGTTGTCTGGGTCGCTGGTCCTCAAGGGGGTGGTGGCTGGTGGTCCGGGCCGTGCGTGAACGGTCTTGATGATCATCATGGGGTTGGGTGTTCTGTCGCCGTGGGGCAGCTCTCCGGCGGGTGTGGGGGTGTGGGTCGCCTGCTGTCGGGCCGCTCATTGCCGGCTCATGTGCCGCTGGGGGGCGGGGGGTTCGTTCTGTCTGGCGACCCTGGTCACATGGGTTTTCGTGTGGGCTCCTAATATTTGAATTCTGTGTCTTCGGTGGGGCGCTGATGCCTGCTTGGTCGTGCCCGCCGTCCCACGGCCCGACACGACGGCGTCCACCGTAGGGGGATGGAGCCGAGCACCGAGGAGAGGAACGTTCATGCGCGCCCGGAGTATCGCAGCGGCCACGGCAGCAGCAGTAGCGGTGGTGGCGGCCCGCGACCTCGTTCAGAAGAAGCACGCGTTGTTGCGGAATTTCCCGGTGATCGGGCATGCCCGTTACCTGCTGGAGACGATCGGGCCGGAGTTGCGGCAGTACATCGTGACGTCCAACGACGAGGAGCGGCCGTTCAGCCGTGATCAGCGCACCTGGATCTATGCGTCGGCGAAGGAGGAGAACAACTACTTCGGGTTCGGGACCGACAATGACGTCGAGCACATGCAGGGGCACGCTTATCTCAAGCAGCGCACGTTCGCCGGTGAGCTGCCTGATGTGCACGACCCGCAGGCCGTGTTGCCCTCGGCGAAGGTGCTGGGCGGGCCGCGCGGGCGTGTCCATGCGTTCCGGCCGGCGAGCGTGGTCAATATTTCCGCGATGAGTTTCGGGTCGCTCTCCGGTGCGGCGGTCACCGCGCTCAACAAGGGGGCGGCGCTGGCGGGCACGCTGCACAACACCGGGGAGGGCGGCCTCTCGCCGTACCACCGCAACGGTGGTGATCTCGTCCTGCAGATCGGTACGGCGTACTTCGGCTGCCGTAACGAGGACGGCACTTTCAGTATCGACAAGCTCAGGGATGTCGTCGCCGGTGCTCCGGTCAAGGCGATAGAGATCAAGCTCTCGCAGGGGGCCAAGCCGGGGCTGGGCGGGATGCTGCCGGGTGCGAAGGTGACCCCGGAGATCGCTGAGATCCGTGGTATCCCGCTGGGCGAGGACTGTGCTTCTCCGTCGCGGCACACCGCGTTCAGTGACGTCGACTCGATGCTCGACTTCGTCGAGCTGATCGCCGCGGAGACCGGTCTGCCGGTCGGGGTCAAGAGCGCGGTGGGTGAGATGGGGTTCTGGCAGGAGCTGGCCACGCTGATGGCGCGGGGGGACCGTGGTGTCGACTTCGTGACCATCGACGGCGGTGAGGGCGGTACCGGTGCGGCGCCGCTGACTTTCACCGACTCGGTGTCGCTGCCGTTTCGGATGGGTTTCTCCCGGGTCTACGGCACTTTCGCCGAGCTGGGGCTGACCGATGACCTGACCTTCATCGCGTCCGGCAAGCTCGGTCTGCCCGAGAACGCCGCGGTTGCCTTCGCCCTGGGCGCCGACATGATCAACGTGGCGCGTGAGGCGATGCTCTCGATCGGCTGTATCCAGTCGCAGAAGTGCCACACCGACAAGTGCCCCACCGGTATCGCCACCCAGAACCCCCGGCTGGCCCGCGGTATCGATCCGGCCTCCAAGTCCACCCGGGCCGCTGTCTACCTGCGGACCCTGCGCAGGGAGCTGATGAAGATCTCGGCGGCCGTCGGTGTCGCCCACCCGGCGCTGATCACGGCCTCGGACATCGAGATCATGAACGGTGACTACGACGCCCGTACCCTGCTGAGCGTCTACGGCTACAAGAAGGGCTGGGGCGAGCTCGGCCCGCGCCTCACCGAGGAGATCACCGCGCTGCTCGCCACGGAACCGGCCTCCGGGCAGGAACCGGTCGTCTGACCCGCCGGCAAGCGACCGGCAAGCGACCGGCTGCGGCCGGCTGCGGCCGGCACCGGGCTCACGCGTTGACCGCTCTCCTGCTGCGTGGAGCGGGTGGGGCGCGGGCCCGGTAGCAGCGCTCTCGGCCCCCTTCTTTTTTGTCCTGCGAACAGTCACGCCTAGGTGAGCACAACATGAGTGAAAAAGTGAGATTCCGGAGCATCGTCGGTCCTGAACTGGCCGGGGTGATCGACCTTCCCGAGGGCGGGACCCGGGGCTGGGGGCTGTTCGTGCACGGGTTCACCCTGGGCAAGGACTCGCCGGCCGCCTCGCGTGTCAGCAAGCAGCTGGCACGTGAAGGGATCGGGATGCTGCGTTACGACAACCTCGGGATCGGCGGTTCCGACGGTGACTGGGGGGACGGTTCCTTCACCATCAAGGTCAAGGACACGCTCCGTGCGGTGGCGCTGATGGCGGAGCGGGGGACTCCGGTGGACCTGCTGGTGGGGCACTCGTGGGGAGGCGCCGCGGTCCTCGCCGCGGCGGCCGAGGCCACCGGTGTCCGGGCGCTCGCCACCATCGGGGCGCCCATCGATCCCAGCCATGTCGAGCGGCAGTACGACGCGGTCATGGACCGTGTCCTGAGCGAAGGGGCGCACGAGTGGTTCGTCGGCGGGCGGACTCTGGTCCTCAAGCGCGCCTTCGTCGAAGACGTCAGCAAGGCTCATCTGCGTGACCGGATAGGCGAGTTGAACCTGCCGCTCCTCGTCCTGCACTCGCCCACCGACTCCACGGTCGGTATCGACAACGCCGGGGAGATCTTCCGCGAGGCACGGCACCCGCGAAGTTTCGTCGCGCTCGAAGGGGCGGACCATCTCCTGACCGCCCGGGGCCAGGCGCAGCGCGCCGCCCACATCATCAGTGCCTGGGCCGATCAGTACATCCACGGCACACGGCCCGCAGGAACACCCCCGCCGGGCAGGGAAAGCTCACACCGGTAGCCCCTTGGCATCCTGCTCCTGTGCGATCCCCGGCGGGCCGCCGGGGCCCGGGGCGCACCACCACCGGTGACACGCCCCCGCCCCTCCGCCCCCCCCGCCCCTGCCCCGCCTGCCCTCGGGGCCGGGGGCAGGCGCCCCGGGCCGGCCGGATCCGGAAGCCGTGACCTGGTGGTGTCCACGGAGCCGATGCCAGCCGCAGGTCCTAGCCTCGTCCCCGGGCTGGCCCGCACCCGGCCCGAAGCACCCGGGCGGAGCACCGGGCCGGAGCACCGGGCCGGAGCATCCGGGCGGCCGGCACGAGTATCCGATAGACACGAGCATCCGAAAGAGCAGCGCCATGGCATCGGTCCCGCAGAAGATCACCACTTTTCTCATGTTCGAGGGCAGGGCGGAGGAAGCGCTGACCTTCTACATGTCGTTGTTCGAGGACGCGGAGATCGTCGACATCTCCCGCTACGGTGCCGACGGCCCGGGCGAGGCGGGCACGGTCCAGCGCGCTACGTTCTCGCTCGCCGGACAGCGGTTCATGTGCGTTGACAGTTACGTCAAGCACGGCTTCGGGTTCACCCCGGCGGTGTCGCTGTTCGTCGAGTGCGCCACAGAGGCTGAGCTGGACCGCCTCTACGGTGCCCTCGCCGAGCAGGGCACCGAGCTCATGCCGCTGGGCTCGTACGGCTTCAGTGCCAAGTTCGGCTGGGTGAACGACCGCTTCGGTGTCTCCTGGCAGCTGAACCTGCCCGGGTGACAGTGGTGCGGCTCGTATCCCGCAGCGGAAAACCGTAAACGGCCGGCGGGCCGGTGAACATCAGCGCTGCCCGTGACCGGCCGGACTCGCGCGCACACCCCCTCCGGGCGGTCCGGCTCCGACCGCCCGGGCCCGTCCCGCACCCACCAGCCAAACCGCTGCGCCGCGCTGCGCCGCGCTGCGCTGCGCT
>NZ_JAAGLN010000055.1 GCF_010548145.1 Streptomyces sp. SID10853 | reverse complement strand
GCCCCCTCGGAGCCGGAGCCGGAGCTGGAGCCGGCCGCCGCCGTGGCCGAGGCCGTACCACCGTCCCCGAAGCGGGTGGCCGCGCCCGCCGGCCCGCTCGCCGACCGGGTCCGTGGCCGCGTCGAGGAGGAACTCGCCGCACATGAAGGGGACATGGAGGCGGCACGGACCGCGCTCGTCAAGTCGGCGGTTCCGGATGTGATGGCGCTGTTCGCCGCCTCACGGGTCGGCGGCCGCTACGAGCACTCGGAATTCCCGCCGACGGCGGCGATCCTCACGAAGGCGCGCCAGAAAGGCGCGGACCAGGTCTGGGAAGCCCGCCCGAAATGGCGCTCCGAGGAATTGCACCGCGCCGCACGCGGCGGCCATGTGACCCTCGAAGTGACCGCCCTGGACATGAACGCCGCCTACCTCAGCGCGCTCAAAACATGGCTGCCGATCGGGAAACTCGTGCACTCCGAAGGCGAGCATCATGACGCGAAGCGCTCCGGCATCCACCGGATCACCCCGGCCGCCTGGGAGCAGCCGGACCTGCCCTCACCGCTCGGCGCACGCAAGGAGCCGGGGGATCTGTGGGTCACCGAACCCACGCTCCGCCTCCTGCTGCGCTGCGCGAGACTCGGCTACTGCGACGCACCCGTCATCCACGAGTCATGGACATCCGGCGCCTCCGAAGGACTCCTGGAAAAGATGCGCCGCGCACTCGCCGAAGTACGCAAGGAAGCCATTTCCAAAAATGACGAAGTAGCCCTGGAATACGTGAAATCCATGTATTCTAAGTTCGTGTCCACTATCGGCGAGTCCAGTGCGAACCGGGAGATCCGGCGCCCCGACTGGATGCACATCATCCGCTCCCAGGCATTCGCGAACCTGTGGCTGAAAGCGCATAAAGCCCACACGTCCGGGCTGACGGTCGTTCAGATGTCGGGCACCGACGAACTGCACGTCGCCGGAGACTGGCAAACGGTGTTCCCGGAAGGCCGCGACCTGACCCAGGTCAAAGCGAAGACCCTCTACACACTGGGGGAGTGACCCGTGTCCGGCGGAGCGACCGACCTGTGGGGCCAGTGGCAGAAACACGGCGCCCAGGGACTGAGCGGCGCGCAGGCGCTCGCCGCCGAGCTGGACCGCATCACCCGCGAGGGCGCCATCGCCTCACCCGTCACCACCAACCGCGGCCTCTCCGCCCGCCTGCGCTACCTCAACACCCGCCCTGGCCGCCACGTCCTCGCCCAACACGGCATCAGCACCCGCCTGCTGCGCTCCTGGCAGCGCGGAGCGCACCCCAGCCGCCCCAAGCTCGAAGCCGTCGACAGGGCGTATCAGGAACGCCGCAAGGACAACCTGGTCCGCTCCGGGGCGCTCAAGCGGCTGCTCGACAACGAAGGGCGCGGCCGCCGGATCGAGATCTACCCCGTCGACCAGACCACCGTCCCCGAGCAGTACCGCCGGCCGAACCTCAGCGAGCGCTCGGTTCAGGCACGTTACGTCTGGGACGACATGGTCGACGCCTGGGGCAAGGGCGACACGGGCACCCTGG
Source organism: Streptomyces sp. SID10853 (assembly GCF_010548145.1). Classification (GTDB taxonomy): domain Bacteria; phylum Actinomycetota; class Actinomycetes; order Streptomycetales; family Streptomycetaceae; genus Streptomyces. The sequence continues at coordinate 33,192 of NZ_JAAGLN010000055.1, read as the reverse complement.
ACGAGATCTGGGACGACATCATCACCGACCTCGACTCCGACTACGCGGCATACGCCTACGTCGGAGCCATCGGCATCGGCGCCTGAACACCACACCCGCACCCGTCAGATGCTCTGCCCCGAGCGGGCCGGGGGCTGCGGCTGCGCGGACGACCGCACCGGCTCGCGGAGAGATGAACGCACGGGTGAGGGCTCCCGGTGGGCCAGGCGTCGCCCGGGTGCGGGGCGGCACGGTCAGGGTCAGTGGTGTGCTCTGCGCACATCGATGTGCCTTTTGTGAGGTCCCCAATACTTCCCTACGGTGGGGCTACGCACTATTCGTAACCAAGCGTAGGAGTGATATGCCGGTCCAGCGTCTCAATCACGCCGTGCTCTACGTCCGCGATGTCGAACGCAGCGTCGCCTTCTATACCGACCTGTTGAACTTCCGCACCGTCTTCCGCTTCCACGCCGACGGCGGCAAGGTGCTCGAGGGCGCGTTCTTGCAGGCCGAGGAGTCGACCAATGACCACGACTTGGCCTTCCTCCAGATCGAGGGCCCGGTTCCCCCGCAGGGCCCGGGCCGACGCCCCGGACTCGCGCACCTGGCATGGGAGGTGAACACCCTGGCGGAACTCCAGCGGATCCGCGGCGAACTGCTGCAGAAGGGCGCACTGGCCTACGACACCGATCACGGCACCACCAAGTCGCTGTACGCCAACGACCCGGACGGCCTGGAGTTCGAAGTGTGCTGGCTGGTGCCCGCCGACAGGACGAACGAGGTGAACCCCGTGGCCTTCGCGCCACTCGACCTGGACGCGGTCATCGCGCAATTCGGCGCCGACCTCCCGGGCGGGACAGGAATCTCCGCTCCGGCCGGCCACCGAGCCACCGGCTGACCTTCGATGTCTGGGCGGACGTGCTGTGCCCATGGTGCTCCCCGGGCGGGCGGCCGCTGGACACGACCAACCGTCGCCCTCCTTCCCGTACGCGGCGCACATCGACCCGAGGGCCCGCGCGATCTGCCACGGCGGCCGGGACCGGATCCTTCGGGCGTACCACGAGGGGCGGGGGGATCAACTCGCCGGTGCTGTCTCGTTCCTGATGCCGTTGAAGGCGACGAGGACGGAGGCTGACGGCCCGGCGCGCCTGGCTTCATCGGCGAGTCGTGGACGTCATGTCCGCGGGTCCGGGAGACATCCGGACCGCCGGATACGTGAGCTTCGTTCGGTGGAGTCCATGAAGCTCAGTATCCGGCGGTTGATCTCGTCCGCGTGGTCGATCTGGGGTCCGTGGCCGGTGTCGGGGACGACCCCGGCCCGGTGAAAGCGGCGAGCGGAGGAGCGGCCGATGCCCAAGCGTGTGGACCACGCGGTGCGGCGTACCGAGATCGCCGAGGCGCTCCTTCGGGTTGCGGCGCGACGCGGGTTGCACGCTGTGGGTATGCGCGATGTGGCAGCGGAGGCGGGCGTCTCGCTGCGGCTGGTGCAGTACTACTTCGAGACCAAGGAGAAGCTGCTGCTCTACGGGCTGCAGCATCTGACCGAGAGGTTCGGGGAGCGGGTCACCGCCCGTGTCCGGGCCGCCGGCCGTGATCCGGGACCGCGTGCCGTGATCGAGGCGATGCTGACGGCGGCATTGCCGGTCGACGCGGAGAGCCGCGTCTTCCACCTCGTCTACACCTCATACGCCGTTCTGTCCGTCACCGACAAGGTGCTCGCGGCCCAGCCCTTCCTCACGGACCCCGATGCCGCCGAGAGCGCCCTCGTCGCTCTCCTCCGGGAGGCGGAGGACGACGGTCTCATCCGGCCTGGGGTGGACGCGGATCTGGAAGCTGTCAGCCTGCTCGCCATGTCCGCGGGACTCGGCACCAGCATCCTGGTCGGCCGGCGCAGCCCCGAGTCGGCCGCCACCGTCATGAACCACCACCTCAACCGGATCTTCCGGGGCAGCCCTGCCGACGCGGCTGTACGAGTCCGGTGCGATGAGCTTGCGGGAGATCACGAAGGAGACCGGGCTCAACCGCCGCACGGTGAACGGCAGGCCCCGCAGCCGGGTGGTGGACGAGGCCGCGCCGTTGACCGACGCGATGTTCGTCCACTTCGGCGGGGCCCCCGTGACGGCCGTCCACGACCGCACCAGGACCGTCGTACGCCGGTGTTTTCCAGGTGGGACCCAGACATCGGCCTCCCCGTCACTTCCAGTACGACGGCGCACCCGGAGCTGACGCACTCCTGGGCGCGGCTGCGCGGCCGCACATCCTCGACACGCTCGGCGGCAGACGCTGACAACGACGGTTCTTTCCCGGTGCCGCACCGCACGGTCCAGGCTCGGCTGTCCGCCGCCCGCTCAACGGCCGATTCGCCACCCCATCCCACCCATGACCCCAACCCCGCCCGCACAGCGGGCAGTTCAGGCGTACGCATCACTGTCGTTGTGACCTCCAGGCGACTCGACGGGCAGGCATGACAGCGGCACGGGATCCGGAGAGCACGTCCGGCTCCGACGCCCGTCCCCTTGAGGCGCATACGGTGGCGTGAGTTTCCGTTGGCCCCATCCGAAGGAGTTCTATGCCCGACCTCTCCGCCGCGCAGTCTGTCGTTCTCCACCACCTTGAGCAGGGCCGGGGAGAGGGGCTGGTATTGGTCCACGGAGTGGCCGGCTCCATCGCCGGCAGCTGGGGAAGCCTGCCGGAGTATCTCGCTGAGCACCATCGCGTCATCGCCATCGACAACCCCGGCTCAGGCCACAGCCCGCTCCCCGGTGCTCCGCTTCAATTGGACGTGCTCGCCGACAGCATCGCCGCGACAGCCGAGCGCGCCGGTCTCCATCGCTACACCGTCGTCGGCTATTCGATGGGCGGTGCCATCGCCGTGCGGCACGCCACCCGGCACCCCGCCCGCACCGCCGCGCTCGTGCTGGTCGCCGGATTCGCCCGGCCCGACTGCCGGCTGCAGCTGGCGCTGCGCAACTGGCGGGATCTGCTGGAGGCCGATCCTCGGGTGCTCGGTCGTTACCTCATGCAGCTCTCGTGCGGCCCGGCCGCCCTGGCCCAGCTGGACAGCAGGGATCTCGACCGGATCGCGCAGGAGACGGCCGCCGGGCTGGCGCCGGGCACACGGCACCACATCGACCTCGCGCTCGATCTCGATGTCCGCGCCGACCTCGGGCGCATCGATGCGCCCACTCTCGTCGTCGCCGCGTCCGAGGACATTCTCGTTGCCCCCAGCCATTCCGACGAACTCGCCCAGGGCATCAGGGGAAGCCGCCTTGTCCGCGTACCGGCCGGACACGACGCGCCCACGGAGCAGCCCGCTGCCATCGCCGCCCACATCCGCGCACTCACCCGGTGTTGACCGGCCGCCCCGCATGCGCCGATACGGGACTCGCCCGATGCGGTGCGCCATCTCATGCGGTTCCGGGGCGAGTTGGGGCGCAAGCGCTGGAGCGTCACGGTGCCGCCGGCTGACAGCGGGGCCATCAGCCGGCGGAGCGCGATCCGAAGTCGCCCGGCTCGTGACGGAAGGCGCGGCGGTAGGCGCCGGGGGAGACCCCTACGGCGGCCCGCAGGTGCTGGCGCAGAGTCGTACCGGACCCGAAGCCGGCGTCGCCGGCCACCTGGTCGATGGGCAGGTCAGTGGTTTCGAGTAAGTGGCGGGCGCGGGCGATGCGCTGCTGGAGGACCCACTGAGCCGGGCTCAGGCCGGTTTCGTCGCGGAACCGGCGGGTGAAGGTACGTACGCTCGTTCGCCCGTGCCGGGCGAGGTCGGGGAGGGCCAGGGGCTCGGCGAGGTGGTCCAGAATCCATTGCCGGGTCGGTCCTGTGGTGCTGCCGGTCGCCTCGGGGACGGGCGTCTCGACGACCTGGGCCTGGTTGCCCTCTCGCCAGGGAGGCACCACGCAGCTTCTGCTGGCGCGGTTGGCCACTTCGCTGCCGTGGTCACGGCGAACGATGTGCAGGCACAGATCGAGTCCGGCGGCGCCGCCTGCGGAGCTCAGGACGGTGTCGTCATCGACGTAGAGGACGTCGGGCAGCAGTTCCACGTCGGGGAAGAGCGAACGGAAGTGCTGCGTGTAGGACCAGTGGGTGGTGGCCGGGCGGTGGTCGAGGAGACCTGTTGCGGCGAGGACGAATGACCCTGTGCAGATGGTGACCATGCGGGTGTCGTCCGCTGCGGCAGTCAAAGCGTGGGCCAGGGCCGGCTGGAGGGTCCCGTCCCGGATGGCGGACGAGCCGTTGGGCGTGGGGATGACGACGGTGTCGGCCCAGACCAGGGAGTCCTCGCCGTACGCGGGGTGAATCCGGTAACCGGCGTCAGTGCTGACTGGCGCGCCGTCCAGCGTGCAGGTGATGACCTCGTACAGGGAACGGCCGGCGCTGTCCTTGGCGGCGGCGAAGACCCGTTCGGCGATGCCCAGATCAAAGGGGGTCACCTCCTCCAGGGCGAGGACGGCGACACGGTGGGGTTGCAGAGACTCTGCTGGCATGACCCAGATCCTTCATTTTTTGGCCCGGCATTACTCGCGGGCGCAGTGAGAGATGCGGCAGTGTTCTTAGCGAGGCGAACACCACGGCGCGTCGGTACACAAAGTGGAGGTCGGACAGGCTTTTACCGAGGGTTCATCGGAACCTCATCAGAATGCAGGTCAGATGGCTGGGATTCGCTCCTTGGCGACCACAGGGGCCACCGAGGTGACGCTCACGCTCCGCGCGAGAGGCGCAGTGGAGACTCGGCGTCTTTTCATTGAATCCTGGACGGAAGACGTGCCTGATATGCGGTGCAGGCCAAGCGCCCCCGCCGCACAGGGGAGTGGGCGGCCCGCAAGCTGCCGCCGGAGCTTCCGTGGCTGCGTCGAGTGGTGCATTCCCCCGCCCCTTCTCGTCCGGCATTCCAGGCGCGGCCGCTGTGCCGGCGCCCGGATGACCAACGACCGTAGCAACACATTCGAAGACTGACCAGGCCGTTCAGAGCCAGTGCTGAATCGGTGCTGAATCAGTGCTGTGTGCGCACTTCCAGTGAAAGGGAGGAATCCTCGCCATATGTCCAGTTATTTGCGGGCGATGAAAAAGGCCGTAGCCGGCGACCCGGACGCCGTGTTCGTGTTCCTCTGCAATTTCGAGGTGGAGCGGAATTGGGCGCAGGATTACGTGGGGCTGCCCGGGCCACAGCTGTCCGGATCGGACGAAACTGTTCAGCGCATGGAAGAACTTGGAGCACTGCTCGGCGCGGAGAGCGATTTCCTGCTGGTGCAAAAACCCCTCGACTCTTCATTCCGCGATTACGCCGCAGCCATCGGACTGACGCCGCCGACCGAGCTGATACCTGAAAACCGCCCCGAAGGCGCAGGAACTGCCGCCGCCGTCCTCTCCTCGCCCCACCTCCTCACCCGGTTGCGGGAACTGGCGGACGGCGGGGCCTACCTCATGCCCATGGGAACCTCGGCAGAGGAACAGAAAATAGCCGAAGAAACCGGGCTGCGCCTGGCGAGCGCCGGGTCGGATATCGCCGAAAAGGTCAACAGCAAGATCTACAGCCGCCGGATCACCGACGAACTGGGCCTGCGGAGCATCGCCGGCCGGTGCTGCGAGAACGCCGGGGAACTGGCCGACGCCTTGACCTGGGGGCTCACGGACTCCCCTGCCGTCATCGTCAAGGAGGCATACGGCGTCTCCGGACGCGGCCTCATCGTCATCGACAGCCCGAAGAAGGCGGACCGGCTGCTGCGGATGGTGCAGCGCCGCGCCGCACAGTCGGGCTCGGACCGAATCGACGTCGTCGTCGAGCGCTTCCTCAAGAAAAAGGCCGACCTCAACTACCAGTTCGTCATCGGCCGTGACGGCTCGGTGTACTTCGACTTCGTGAAGGAAGCCCTCACGGAGAACGGTGTGCACAAGGGGCACCTGATGCCCGCCGGACTGACCTCAGCGCAGTCCACGGAGATCGAACAAGCCGCCTACGCCATCGGTGCCCGGCTGTTCGCCGACGGGTTCTTCGGTGTCGTCGGCGTGGACGCCATCCTGGGCGCCGACGACCTCGTCTACCCCGTGCTGGAGATCAACGCGCGCCTGAACATGTCCAGTTACCAGGGCCACGCCATCGACATGCTCGCGCCCCACGGCGGCACCGTGCTGGCCAAGCACTACCCGCTGCAACTGGACCGGCCCCTGGCGTTCGAGGACATCCGCGCAGTACTCGGCCCGTACGACGGCCTCGACGAGAACACCACCGGTGTCGTCATCAACTGCTTCGGCACCGTCAACGCACAGGCCCGGGTCTCCCCAGCCGGCTTCGACGGCCGGCTCTACACCCTGCTCTTCGCCCCCGACAAGGAACGACTGCTGCAACTCGACACGGCAGCCACCGCACGGCTGGCCCGCCTCAGCACCAAGGAAGGCGCCGCACGATGACCGAAACCCAGACCTCACACACCCCTACAGCTCCCGGCACGGAGCGACACTTCCAGGGCGTGCCCGTCTCCGAGATCGCTGAGACCTTCGGCACCCCCACCTACATCTACGACACCGACACCCTGCGCCACAGCTATCAGCACCTGCGAGACCTCCTCCCGCCCGCGGTCGACATCTTCTACTCGCTGAAAGCCAACCCGAACATCAGCATCTGTGGCTACCTCCACTCGCTCGGCGCCGGAGCGGAACTGTCCTCCCGGGCCGAGCTGGAGACCGCCCTGCGGGCCGGCGTCGCCCCGCACGACATCATCTTCCTCGGCCCCGGCAAGACCACCGAGGACCTCCAGGCATGCCTGGACGCCGGCATACACGCCGTCGTCTGCGAATCCCTGGAAGAACTGCACCAGTTGGACCGGCTCGCCGCCGAACAGCAACTGACAGACGTGCGAGCCATACTGCGGGTCAACCCCGACTTCCATACCAAGGGATCAGGACTGGCCATGGGCGGCAAGCCCCGCCAGTTCGGCATCGACGCCGACATCCTGCGCTCCGCCGCCCCCGAGATCGCCCGACTTCGCACCGTACGAGTCAGCGGCCTCCACGCCTACATGGGCACTCGCTTCCTCAACCACAGCGACATCGTGCACAACACAGCGCAGATCCTCACCACTGCCGAACAGCTCAGCGCGGACCTCGGCATCGCCCTGGAGACGCTCGACTTCGGCGGCGGCCTGGGCATCGCGTACTTCGACAACGAGAAGGACCTGGACCTGGAGGCTTTGACGGCCGGGCTGGGCGAGGTCATCGCCCCCTTCGCCGCCCGCCACCCGCAGTGCCGCCTGATCATGGAGCTCGGCCGCTACCTCACCGCACCGGCCGGCACCTATGTCACCCGCGCCCTGTACGTAAAGGAATCCCTCGGGGAAGAGTTCGTAGTGGCCGACGGCGGGACCAACCACCACATGGCCGCCGTCGGCATCGGAAGCTTCGTCAAGCGGAACTTCCCGGTCACCTCGCTCACGCACTACCACGCCCCGGCCACCCGGCAGTACACGCTGGCCGGCCCGCTGTGCACCCCCAACGATGTCATCGCCAAGCGCGCCACCCTGCCACCGGTCCAGGCCGGCGACCTCATCGGCGTCGAACGCTCGGGCGCGTACGGCCCAAGCGCCTCACCGGTGAACTTCCTCAGCCACGGCCACCCGGCCGAGGTGATGGTCCACGGCGGCACCGCCCACCTCATCCGCCGCCGCGCCACCCTCGAGGACCTGCTCGAACCCCAGCACCTGATCAGCCTTTGACAGCGCCGTGAGCCGGATCACCGCACCCGGCACGACCACGGCCCCACACATCCCCCTCCGGACGACACCACCCACACGAAGGAGCAGCCACCATGCAGCGCACCGACGCCGTCACAGCCATCGAGACCGCCCTCACCGAGGTCCTGGACCGTGAGGTGACCGGCACTCAGCAGAGCACCCGCCTCTTCGAGGACCTGCACCTCGACTCCACCTCCGTCCTCGAACTGCTGATGTCCCTGGAGGACTCGGCAGGCATCGAGGTCGACCCGGAAGAGATCGACGCCGACGACTTCCGGACGATCGCCACCCTCACCGACTTCGTACTCGCCGCGACGGGAACCCCGGCCGGCACACCGGCCGCGGCCGCCGCCCACTGAAGCGGAAGAACACCATGGCAACCCTGACCGCCACCCACCACGTGCTGGCCCCGTCCCGGCGCCCTGTCCCCGACATCCCGGGCCTGGCCGAATACCACGCCGACCTGTTGCGTCCGTACGGCACGGACCTGGATGAAGAGCGGTGGACAACCGGGCCCCAAGTCGGCTTCCCCGACCTGGCAGACGGTCTCCTCGACACACACAGGGCCGACGCCGCCCCGGCCCCCGACCTGATCATCGTCGCCTACGCCCTCCCCGATCTGCACCCCTTCATCACTACGGCCTCCTACATCAACCACCACTTCGGTGACCAGGCCAGGAGCTTCGCCGTCTCCGAACAAGGGCTGCTCGCTCCCTTCACGGCCCTGCAGATCGTCTCGGCCTACCAGCGCAGCGGCCGCAGCAGGCGCGCCGTCATCGCGGTGCTGGAACAAACCACGCTGCCCGCGTACGACCCGCTCGTGCACGACGCCGGACTGATCGACTCCGGTGTGCTTCTGAGCCTTGACGCTGACGGCGGAGGCCTCCCGCACGTCCTGCGCGCCGGCACCGAAGGCCAGACCCTCGGCGCCCTGCATACGCTGCTGGACGCTCCCGAGCACGGCGCCACTCTGCTCGTCACCAGCGAACGGACCGAACTGCCCCCGGCCACCAAGGCGGACATCCACCGCACCCGCCCCGACACCTACTGCACCGGAGTATGGCTCGAACTGAGCAACCGGCTGCCGCAGTGGCGCCGCCAGTACGAAACACTCGTCCTGCATGACGTCGACCCGCGCTCGGGAGCCCGCGCCACCGCCGTCATCGATCTGACAGGACGGCGCACCTCGTGGTGAGCGCCCCGGCCGTCCGGCCGGCCTCCACCGAGGCCGAAGAAACCACCTCCGCGCAGGCGGCCGGGCCGGCCTCCGCCATGCCCGGCATCGGCATCGACCTGCTGTACCTCGATGAGCTGGACGCACTGCTCCAACGCCCCTGGGTCCTCGGCTACCTCTACGCCGAAGCCGAACTACGGCATGCCGACACCCTCACCGGCGAGCGCAGGCGTGACTTCCTCGCAGGCCGCTTCGCCGCCAAAGAAGCCGTCCTCAAAGTCCTCAACTGCGGTCTGTTCGGCGAGGTGTTGCCCCGGCACATCGAAGTACACCGCACCGCCTCCGGCCGCCCCGACCTGCATCTGGCCGACAGCGCGCGCCACCGCAGCAACGCCCTGGGACTGGCGGGCATCACCGTCACTCTCACCCACAAGAGAGACGTGGTCCTGGCCCTGGCCCTCGGCCTACCGAAAAGGAGCCTCACCCCGTGACGCCCCCCTCCCGCACCGCCCCGGCCTCCCGCACCGCCACCAGCGCACTCCCGCCGGACGGCCTGAGCGCGACCCTGCGCGTACGGATCAGCGCAGGCGACGTGCACTACGGCGGAGACCTCGTCCCCGGGGCCCGCGTCCTGGAACTGTTCGGCGACGTCGCCACCGAGCTGACCATCCGCACCGACAACGACGAAGGGCTGCTGACGGGCTACACCGACGTCAACTTCACCGCCCCTGTGCACGCCGGTGACTTCCTGGAAGTGACAGGCACCCTCCAGCGCCACACCCGCCTGCGCCGCACCATCGCCTTCGAAGCCCGCAAGGTCATCGCCGCCCGGTACCAGGACGGCACGAGCAGCGCGGCCGTCCTGAGCGAATCCCAGGTGGTCTGCCGGGCCACCGGCACAAGCGTCGTCCCCATGGCCAAGGCACAAGCCGCACGCCACACCGGGTGAAAGCCGCACGCCACACCGGGTGAAAGCGGCCCGGCCCACCGGCCTGCGGCCGGGCGCCGCTCTGCAGAACCAACCGACCAGGAACCGCTGATGAACGAGCTCGACACCACCACGCACACACCCACCGACTCCGCCCCGCAAGACCACGCACGGGCGGGCACCGGCCCCACCGCCGGCCTGGGCAAGGCATCCCGCCTGCCCTGGGTCTGGATCGTCACCGTCGTGTCCTTCCTGGCCCTGACCGGCTCCTCCGGATTCCGCGCGGTCCCCGGCGTGATGATGGACCCGCTGCACATGGAATTCGGCTGGAGCCACGCCTCCATCGCCACCGCGGCGTCGGTCAACATGGTCCTCTACGGAGCGGTCTCCCCTTTCGCGGCCTCCTGGATGGAGAAGTACGGCATCCGCCCCGTGGTCACCACCGCCCTTCTCCTGATCGCCGTGGGCAGCGCGCTGCCCACGTTCATGAGCTCCCCCTGGCAACTGACCCTGTACTGGGGCGTCCTGGTGGGGGTGGGCAGCGGGGCCGTCGCCCTCGCCTTCGTCGGTACGGTCACCAACCGATGGTTCACCCGCCGCCGCGGCCTCATCACGGGCATCCTGACCGCCGGCAGCACCGCCGGACAACTGGTCTTCCTGCCCCTCCTGGCCTGGCTGGTGGACCACACCAACTGGCGCATCGCCTCCTTCACGGTCGCGGCCGCCGCCCTGATGGTCGTCCCACTGGTCATGTTCTTCATCCGCGAGCACCCGAAGGACGTGGGCCAGCGCCCCTTCGGCGAGGACCCCACGACCACCTCGCCGAAGGACGACACCACCGACACACCGGAAGCCACTGCGACCGCCCCGGAACAGGAACACAACCCCCTCGGCGTCACCGGCGCCTTCCGTGTCCTGCTGGCAGCCGGCCGCACCCGCCCCTTCTGGATGCTCTTCGCGGGTTTCGCGATCTGCGGCGCGACCACCACCGGACTGGTGCAGACCCACTTCATCCCGGCCGCGGGCGACCACATGATGCCGCAGACCACGGCGGCAGGGCTGCTGGCCATGGCCGGCCTCTTCGACCTGGTGGGAACCATCGCATCGGGCTGGCTCACCGACCGCTTCAACGCCCGCGTCCTGCTCTTCGTCTACTACGGCCTGCGCGGCGTGTCCCTGCTCGCCCTGCCCTCACTGTTCGCCCGGACCGCCACCCCCAGCATGCTGTTGTTCGCGATCTTCTACGGCCTCGACTGGGTGGCCACCGTCCCACCCACCATGGCCCTGTGCCAGGAGCGCTACGGCTCAGCCTCCGCCATCATCTTCGGCTGGCTGTGGACCGCCCACCAGGTCGGCGCAGGAGCCGCGGCGATCCTCGCCGGCACCGTCCGCGACCAGCTGGGCGACTACGCGATGGCCTGGTACGGCGCTGGAGCCCTGTGTCTCCTGGCCGCCTTCCTCGCCCTCGCCATCGGCCGCAACACCACATCCGCGGCCCCGGCCGCCCTTCCGCACCCCAAGGAAGCCGTATGAACCGCATCGCCACCATCGAAGCCGTCGAGTCATTCCTGCCCGACAGCTCCCACACCATCGAGGAACTGGCCGGCCCCCTGGGCCTCAAGCGCGCCCAGGTCCGCCTCCTGCAGAAGGTGCACGGACTGCACCGCATCCGCCAGGACCCCGACGCGAGCCTCCTCGACCTGGTCCTTCCCGCCGCCCGGCGTGTGCTTCACCGCGTCCCCGACCCCACCGACATCCGGTACGTCCTCTATGTGCACTCCACCCAGGAAGTCACACCCTCCCACCTCAACGCCGCCGCCCTGATCAGCGACGCCCTCGACCTCCAGCACGCCGCCTCCTTCGCCGTCACCCAGCAGAACTGCGCCACCGCCCTGGCCGCGATCGAACTGGCGGGCACCTTGCTGGAGGACGATGGCGACCCCTACGCGCGCGTACTGATCGTCACCGGCGACAAGACCTTCACCCCCGGCAACCAGCTGCTGTACAACACCGGGGCGCTCATGGGAGAAGCCGGCGCAGCCATGCTGGTGGCCACCGCGGACACAGCAGGCGACCGCGTCCTGTCCTACGCGACCCAGACCATGGGCCAGTACTCCGGAGGCGTCCTGCTCTCGCCCGAGGAGTCCAAACAGTACGGTCGCGACAGCGCCCGTGCCCTGGCCGACGTCATGCAGGAGGCCGTCGAGCAGGCGGAACTGACATGGGACGACATCCACTGGGTCATTCCCCATAACGCGCCCCTGACCGAGACCGTCAAACACCTGGGCATCGACCCGACGCGCGTCTACCTGGAAAAACTGGCCGAGTACAGCCACTGTTTCGCCTCGGACGTATTCCTCAACTACACCGAGCTTCGCGACTCCCACCGGCTGCAGCCAGGCCGCCACTACATCTATGTGGCCTCCGGGCTGGGGGCCACATACTCCTCCATGACCTTCCAGCACCAGGCACCCGCGCTGCCCCGCCTCACCACGATCTGACCCTCCGCGCAGCCGCACCGGGCGGCCCGGGCCCAACACGGCCCAACACGGCCCAACACGGCGCAACTGGCCAAGCCGTACATCGCGACCTGGCCTCGTTGATGTCCAGGAACAGCGTTTGCCGGCGTTCCCGAAGGCAGTCGGTGATCGACGGACATCGATCTCGGCTGTCCCGTATATCGGGCTGTTGGGCGTCCACGCCCGGCAGGACCGACCGCGCCCCGTCACGACAGCGCGTGCAGCCCGTGAGATGGTTGCTGCCATGGCAACTGGCACGCCGGGCAGCGAGGTTGTACTCGAGACGAGTCGCCTGCTGCTCAGACCTTGGCGGGCAGCCGAGGCTGTCGTCCTGCGTGAACTGTGGACCGAACGTGATCCACGAGTGCCGCCCCACCGTCGAGTCGACACGGACGGACACCCCACGGTCGCGGAGCTGGAGGATTCGATCCGCACCGACACGGTGTGGTCGACCGGGTTGCTGGCGGCCGAACAGAAGACCTCACGTGACGTCATCGGCTACTGCGGGCTGGTCGACAGCGGGCGAGGGCCGGCAGGGGAGCCGGAACTGGCATTCGAGCTGCTACGCCGAGTCTGGTGTCAGGGATACGCGACCGAGGCATCGCTGGCGGTGCTGGAATGGGCGCGATCGTCTGGGTACGAACGTCTGTGGGCCACGGTCTGGGACTGGAACACCGCTTCTCGCCGAGTGCTGGCCAAGGTCGGGTTCACCGAGACCGACCGCAAGGAAGCGGACGCGGTGCACGGGACCACCTTGTTCACCACGAGACGGCTCTGACACACCCGACTGGAGTGGACCTTGCACCACCTCGATCTGGTTGCGCACCTGCCCGACGCGGCTGAGCCGCCCACGGAGGGCCTCGGCCGGTCACGCGAGTTGCTGGAGATTATCGCCCGGGCCGCGTTCCCCGCATCGTTCTCGGACAAGGACGCGCTGCTGGTCGGCACCGGACGACGTGCCCCGACCCGGACGGAGAAGGCTGAACTGGGCCAGCTGGCCACGAAACTCCCGCTCGTCCTCGGATGAGCGTCTGGGTGACATGTGAGCCGGTCACGCTGCTCACAGAAGATCCCGGGTGACGGCAACCGCGCCAAACCGACGGTCTGCAGGGAAGTGGCAGCTGGACCCCGGCATCTGCGTGTCAGCGGCTGGAATGGCAACCGTGAGGACACTCCCGCCGACGCTCTCCGGGCGCTGGAACGGATCGAGGAGCTGCATGGTGACGTGCCCGTCGCGATGGCGGGCAACTCCCTCGGCGGCCCGGCGGCATTCCCGGTAGCGGGACACCAGCGCGTCACCACCGTGGGCGGCATGGCGCCTTGGCTGCCCGAGCAGGAGGAAGCCGGACACCTCGCCTCACGCGCCGACCAGACCTCCCGGCACCTGTCCGGGCGTTTTCGTTCGGCCCGTGATCAAGTCCAGTTGCACTTGTGGACCGCCACAAACAGGGCGTCCGTGGCGTACGTCCAGCTCACGCTCGGCCTGTCCGACTCCAGATCCCACGAATTGCCGGTGTTCCAGCTGCCGTCGGACTCCTGGCTCGCGTACGCGGCGTGACACGCATACTGCTCACGCAGAGATTCCGCCTCGTCGGCCGTGTCCAGGCGCAGCGGATTCGGCGTGTTCGTCCACACCTCCTGCCATCCGTCGACGGCCTTGTCGATGCCGCCCCGGAACCCGGCATCCGTCGGGAAGACCATCAGCACGAACTTGTCCGAATCCGTCGGCAGGTTCACTCGCACCTGCTTGACGAGGCTGCCCGGTGCCTCCACCTCGTAGCCGGTGCACTCGCCGTCGCAGCCCTCTGTCGCGCCGCCCGGAATCCAGAACAGCGTCGCACCCGAGGCGAACTTCTGCGTCACCTGCCGGTACGTGTGAACCTGCCCGTTGTCGACATCCGTCCACGAGCCGGTACCGTCCCTCTCGTCGGACGCCGGGTAGCCGAACGCGCTGCTCTCCCAGCCGTACTCGCCCCACGTCGCGCCGATCTTCCCCCATACCGGGTGGGCGCCGGTCGGCGCCGACCAGTACACGGTGCCGCCCTCGAACTCCTGGCGCACCCCTTTGCCGTCCGCGTTCTTCAGCTCGTCCGACTTCGGGTAGCCGAGCGCGGACGTCTCCCAGCCCATCGCCTGCCACTTGTCGCGGACCGCCCCCCATACCGGGTGGGCGCCGGTGGCCGCCGACCAGTAGACCGAGCCGCCCTGGAAGTGGGTGTACCGGCCGCGCCCGTCGGGAGTGGTCATCTCGTCCGTCACCGGGCATTTCAGCGGCGAGGACACGTCACCCATCGCGATGTACTTGTCGAGGATGACGCCGGAGACGGTCTTCCCGCAGAAGTCGCGGTCGGCTGCGGCTGCCGGGGACGACGTAAGGAAGGGGGCGGCCAGACAGACTGTTGCGAACAGGGCGAGTCTCCGCAGTGTTTTCACCCCGGAAAGCTACCGGGAAAAGAGGTGCGCGAGGAGAGGAAATCCGGCCGGGCTGCACCGGGATTTCCCCCTTTCTCGCGTCTTACCGGGCAGGGGTGATGCGTGCTCATCCCGCAAGTCCGGGTTCGCGCAGGGCGTCGGCGGGGTGGGTGCAGTGGCCGTGGGCGGCGGCGCTGTCGGTCCGTCCCGCGAGATGGACGAGGCGGACCACAAGGCTGCGGTAGGTGGCGAGCGCGCGGGGCAGGCTGCCGGTGCGGGCCCGGCAGGCGTCCTCGCCGAAGGTCACGTCTCTCCCTCGACCGTGGCTACGGTCACGCGGGACATCGACGGTGTGGCCCGCCGTCGTCCGGGCCGGGGCGGGCCCGCGCGCGGAAGGTACGGCGGTAGGTGTCCGGCGGCACACCGACCGTCCGATGGAAGTGCCGGCGCAGTGTTGTGGCGGTGCCCATACCGGTGGCCGCCGCGATGGCATCGACGGTGTCGTCGGTGCTCTCCAGCAACTCCTGCGCGTGGCCGATCCGTTGGGCGAGCAGCCATTGCAACGGGGTGGTGCCGGTCACTGACCTGAAATGACGGCTCAGGTTACGCGAGCTCATCCGTGCCTGGCGGGCCAGGTCCTCCACGGTGAGCGGACGGTCCAGCCGTTGGATCACCCAGGGGAGGAGCCCGGCGAGCGGGTGGTTGTCCGGTGCGGGCACCGGAGTGGTGATGAACTGGGCCTGACCGCCGTCCCGGTGCGGCGGCACGACAAGGCGGCGGGCGAGGGTGTTGGCGATCGACGAGCCGTGGTCGAGGCGGACGAGGTGCAGGCACAGGTCCATGGCGGCGGCCTTGCCTGCGGAGGTGAGCAAGCTGCCGTTGTCCACGTAGAGGACGTCCGGGTCAACCGTCACACGGGGGTGGCGCTCGGCCAGCTCCCGGGTGTGCGCCCAGTGCGTGGTCGCACGTTTGCCGTCCAGCAGACCGGCGGCGGCCAGTACGAAGGCGCCCGTACAGAGGGAGACCACGCGTGCGCCCGCCTCATGGGCCGCGCGCACCGCGTCGATCAGCTCGGCCGGCGGGTCCTGACCGATGTCGGCCCAGCCCGGGACGATCACGGTGTCGGCACGCGCGAGACGGTCGAGCCCGTGGTCGGGCTCCAGCCAGAAGCGGCCGGCCCGCACGGCGCCCGGTCCGCAGACCGAGAGGCGGTACCACGGGTCAGCCCCGCCGGGCGGGTTGGCTCCGAAGACTTCGCACACCAGGGCCAGCTCGAAGTGGAGCATGCCGTCGGTGACGGCCAGCGCGACAGTACTCATGTCCGGAACTGTATGGCCCATGGCGTTCCGGACAGTCGCGGTGGGTGGGCAGCCTTCGTCAGGATGTCCGTGACAGAGCGAAGCGGATCACCGAGCGCGGGGGAGAAACTCATGGGATCGGGCCAGAAGGTGGCTGTGTTCGGCGCCTACGGGCACACCGGGCGGTTCGTGGTGGCGGAACTGAGGGAGCGTGGGCTCCTCCCGGTTCTCTCCGGCCGCGACGCCGACAAGCTGAAGGCACTGGCGCAAGAAGCCGGGTTGGACGCCCGCCCGGCGTCGGTCGAGCACCCGGCCTCGCTCGACCGCGCGCTGGCCGGTGCGGCGGCCGTGATCAACTGCGCCGGGCCCTTCGCCACGACGGCCGCCCCCGTGATCGAAGCGGCCCTGCGGGCCGGGATCCCGTACCTGGACGTGGCGGCCGAGATCGAGGCCAACATCGACACCTTCGCGCACTTCGCCGACCGGGCACGGGGCGCGGGAGCGCTGATCGTCCCGGCGATGGCCTTCTTCGGCGGCTTCGGCGACCTGCTGGCCACCGCAGCCATGGACGACTGGACGGCGGCCGACGAGGCACACATCGCGTACGGACTGAGCAGCTGGCACCCCACCGCGGGGACGCGCACGGCGGGCGCGGTCTCCCGGCAGCGGCGGGGCGGCCGGCGCATCCTCTACACCAAAGGAAGGCTGGAGCTCCGTCACGATGCCCCGCCGACCCTTGAGTGGCCCTTCCCCGAACCGATGGGCCCTCGCCCCGTCATCGGGGAGTTCACGATGGCCGAGGCCGTGACCGTACCCAGCCACCTGTCCATCCCCGAAGTGCGCACCTATATGACGGTCGAGGCGGCCCGGGACATCGCCGCCCCGGACACGCCGGCGCCGGCCGCGGTCGACGAGCGAGGCCGCTCCGCTCAGACTTTCCTCGTTGACGTCGTCGTGCGCTCGGGCGCCGACGAACGCCGCGCTGTGGCCCGCGGTCAGGACATCTACGCCGTCACGGCGCCGCTCGTGGTGGAGGCGGTCGACCGTATCCTCACCGGACGGACCCATGCGTCCGGCGTCGCCTCCGCGGGAGAGATCTTCGACGCCCCCGACTTCCTCCGCGCGCTGTCCCCGCACATCACCCTGGAACTGCGCCCCTAGCGGGCCAACTGCCCCTGCATGCGCCGAACTTGTTCCACAGAAGGGGCCCGGGGCCTGCCGTGTCCCAGTCGATGAGGGGCCCACCGCGTCTCGTCTGCGACCCGAGGCTCCACGAGGCCAGGCCGTCATGGGTGATGATGCCGCTGCCCTCGGGAGGGAGCAGCGTCTGCCAGTGCACGTCGGAACGGGGGCGTGAAGTCCTGCACGGCACCGTGGAAGTTGCGGACGAGAAGTGCTGCCGGCCGGCCGCTTCCGCACAGGGTGAGCTGTTCGTGCTCGGGCAGGTCGAGGTGGACGATCCGGCCCCCCGGGGCAGGACGGCGGCGAGTCTGCGCGCCTCGTGGGGCGCTGCGAACCAGAACCAGCTCCTCCACTTCCTGGCGCCGCCGCTCCGCAGCCTCCTGCTCCTCCCGCCGGGCCTCCCGCTCCGCCCGCACGGCATCCTGCCGCACCGCCTCGCGCCTGCCCTGGCCAGCGATCGACTGCGACGGCCAGCTCCACCTCGTAGGGCTCTTCGGCGCCACTGGAGAGGAGGGTGCCGAGCGGCTGCGCGCCGTCAGGCCTGAGCGGCCTCCTCCGCGATCCGGTCGAACTGCTCCGCCATCGCTGCTTGCAGGGCCTTGGCTGCCGACAGCGGGCGGACCATGACCGTGAACTCGTCGATCAGGCCCTCGTCGTTCACGTGCAGGAAGTCGGCGCCGCTGATCGAGCGGTCGCCGACGCGCGCATCGAAGACGAGAACGTGGTCGCGCCCGCTCACGTCGTTGATCTCCCGGACGTAGTGGAAGTCCTCGAAGACGCGGGTCACCGCACGCAGGATCGCCATCGTGACCGCCTTGCCCGGGTACGGCTTGAAGACGACCGGGCTGGTGAAGACGGCGTCGTCGGCGAGCAGCGCCTCGATCGCCCCGTGGTCGTCCGCCTCCACGGCCTTGCGGAATGCCTGCATGGCGACACCTCTCCTGATCCGGGCCCCGATGCACCCATATGCAAATTATTTAATAGGTGCGGATGAAAATAATCGCATCACTGTACGGTGTCCAGATGTCTTTGAAATACGCGGTGCTCGCGGCCCTCCTGGAGGGCGAGGCTTCGGGCTACGACCTGGCGAAGATCTTCGATGTGTCCGTGTCCAACTTCTGGGCCGCGACGCCCCAGCAGCTCTACCGCGAGCTGGAGCGACTCGCCGCCGACGGCCTGATCGAGGCCCGGGTCGTCCCGCAGGAACGCAGGCCGAACAAGCGGCTGTTCACGCTCACCGACGGCGGGCGTGCCGACCTCGCCGCGTTCACCGCCAAGGAGCCGCGGCCCATCGCCGTGCGCGACGAGCTGATGGTCAAGGTGCAGGCCGCGGACGTCGGCGACACGGCCGCCGTACGGACCCACATCGAGGAGCGCATGGCGTGGGCCACGGGCAAGCTGGCCCGGTACGAGCGCGTACGCACCCACCTGCTGCAGGGCATGACCGAGGAGGAGTTCCTGCGGGACGGCGAGCGGGTCGGCCCCTACCTGACGCTGCTGCGCGGCATCTCCCTGGAGCAGGAGAACCTGCGGTGGGGCGAGCGCGCTCTGGAGATCCTCGGCCTGCGCACGGCGAGGTCCGGCCGATGACGGCCTGCCTGCGCTACGTGGCCCTCGGCGACAGCCAGACCGAGGGCGTCGGCGACGACACGACCGGTCTGCGCGGCTGCGCCGACCGCCTCGCCGAGCGGCTCGCGGAGCACAACCCCGGGGTGCGGTACGCCAATCCGGCCGTGCGCGGCCGGCTCGCGAGCGGCTGTCTGTCAGGTGGACCTGGACGAACAGATTGTGCAAGCGGTCGTCGACCTGTGACTCGTATTGGATGCCTGACGCAGCACAGGGCCGACTACCGGATAGAGGGTGGAAGCCGGCGGCCTCCCCACGACCGCCCGATCTTCGGGATTGCCGTTCGGCGGAAATCCCGAAGATCGGGACAGCAACAGATGCTTACGGAGCCGACACCCAGTCCCAGCGAGTGTTGCTTCCGCTGTTGACATAGCAGGATGGCCAGGTGTCTCCTGAGCTGTAATGCCCGACATAGCAACCGGGATTCGTCGATGCAATGGGGTAATTCGACTTCACTCCTGTTTGCATCTGGAAATTATAGGCTGTGTTCGTGCAGCTCGTGGTTACAACCGTGCGGGAAATATCTCCCGAGGGAGACTTGGGGATTCCTAGACAGTTCTCGGCCAGGCCGCTGAATACGAGGACGATCTTACCGCTCGATATCCCCCACTTCTGATAAGCGCTGTTCTTGTTGCAGGTCACCATCTTCACGGCGATGGCCTTGGACGCGGTATCGCCTTCCATGCACTTACCGGTTGCGACATTCTTGAGGAGGTAGCTGTCCGCCGCAGCCGCCGGCTGCGCACTGGTCGTAGCCAAACCGCCGACGGTGAGGGCTACAGCTCCTGCGGTCACGAAGAACTTACGCTTCACCCAACTCTCCTTTTCTTCGATCCGTGAACTCCTGCGCCAAGAAAACTAATCCAGGAATGAATAGTTCCGGCTCCTCTGTCTCAGGGTTTTGCGATTTCCTTTACCATGCCCATGGCGTAAATCACCTCATGTCTCATTTGCAATTTATATTAGCGGTTAAAGTGTGTGAATCTTCCCCGTATTGGACACGGAGCCTTTTCGGCGCCGCCACCGATCGGGTGGCTGCGCACGCTTCTGGTGGCAGTACGCCACCGGCACCGCCCCCTTTGCGGACATCGCCTGCGGTCTTTGCGGCGAGGTGGTGCAGCGCGGCGCCACCATCGGCCGGATGAAACCGCCCAAGAGCCGCGACTACGTACCGATGGGCCGACGGGAACCGTGTCCCGGGATCGCCCGGCTGGTTCAGGCCGGCGAGGGCACGGTGCTGGACGTGATCCAGCGGTTCAACGAGATCGGCCTGGCCCGTCTGGGGCCTCGATGGGCGGGAGGCCGTCCCCGCCTGCTCAGCCTGGACGACGAGGACTTCGTCATCCAGACGGCCACCACCCGCCCCGCCAAGCTCGGCCAGCCCTTCACCCGCTGGTCGGTCCGCAAACTCGCCGCCTACCTGCGCCGCGTGCACGGACGCGTCATCCGTATCAGCCGTGAAGCCTTAAGGTGCCTGCTGTTGCGCCGCAGCAATCACCTTCCAGCGCACCAGGGCATGGAAGGAGTTGCCCGACCTCGAGTGCGACGCCAAGCTCGACCGCATCGAGCACGTGCTGGAGCACTTCCTCGACCGAGTCTTCGCCTTCGACGAGTTCGGGCCCCTGGGCATCAGGCCGACCACAGGTTCCTGCTGGGCGAGGCAGGGCAAGCCTGACCGTCCGCTGGCGACCTACCGCCGCACGCACGGCGTGACCTACTTCCGCGGCTGCTACTCCGTCGGCGACGACCGGCTGCGGGGTGTCCCCGACCGAGGGCGCATTTCGGCCGGCTGCGGCAGTCCACCCCGGCCAATTCCAGCCATCCGAATCACACGGTGCAGACCCGGGCGCGCTGCACGCCTGCCTGCGCTGGCGCAATGCCAACGCTCGCCACCCCGACGTACTCGTCGCACAACGCCGGGAACGCGCTCGCGTCCGCAGCGAGAAGGGCATTCGCTGGGGCGGACGCCCTCTTGCCGCCGCAGCCTGAGCACGTGGGGGATCCCGCCGTGCCCGGAAGTGGAGATCAGACAGCGGCCAGGCTCTTCGCCATGACCCGCTCCCTGTCCACGCCATGGGGCAGAAGACCGCCGGGCTCAGCCGTGTCCGTGAAACCGTGCCGCTCATAGAGTGCGGTCGCCTTACGGTTGTCCGGCATGACGGACAACCACAGCGTCGTGGCACCGCGCTCCGCCGCCCACCGCTCGACCGCCTGGATCAGGTAGTCACCCACGCCCTTGCCTCGAGCCGTGGGGTTGACCCACATCGAGATCAACTCCACGTTCTCTGCCCCCTCGCCGGGCACTCCGCTGGCCATGCCCACGGGGAGACCGTCGAGGAGCGCGATGAGATCGTGCGCGCCAGGAATCGACAGACGGGCACGCCAGCGTTCCTCTCGGTCGCCGGAGCCCTGCCACTGGGCCGGCGTCGATCCGAACGCGTAGGGCGCCTCAGTAAGCGCGGCCAGTCGCAACTCCCGCCAAAGGGGCCAGTCGTCTGCTTCCAGGGTGCGTAGTTCAAGCATGATTCAGACCCTGTCCGCCCGACGGGGCGGGCAGCAAGTTGGTCAGAACCACGCAGACGGGGTCGCTCAGCGCTGCGACCAGTCGGAGCCCAGGATCCGTTTGCGGAACTGTCCCGCTTCCCGGGTGAGGTCTACTCCTGTCTGACCCGGCGTGCGGAGTACGGCTGCGTCCTGTGCGCCGAGGGGCATGGGGCAGACGCAGAATCTGTTCCGTGCGAGCGGACCACGCCGTGGGGCGAATGCTCCGCCCCCTTGCTCGTGGGCCTGTCAGGGAAGGATCAAGCTGCGCAGCGCGGGGCGCAGTTCGTCGATGTCGCTGCTGTGCTCGCAGGCGTTGACGGCTGCGGCGAGGGCTGCGAGGAACACCTCGACGCGTATGCGCGCCTGGACGGCTCCGGTGCCCGGCGGGGCCAGGGCCTGCATGATCTCCACCCCATGGGCATTGTTGTCGCCCAGGGTCTGCTCGCCGATCCGGGCGGCGGTGGCGGGCGAGCACAGGGCGATGACCTCTTTGTGGGCGAGGGCGAGGTCGATGAGCCGGTCGATCCGTTCCTCGACCGGCGCGGGTGTCCCGATGATGTCGCGAAGCCCGTCGGCAACCGGGGCGAGCGCGCGCTGAACGAGTTCGTCCTTGGTGCGGAAGTGGTGGTAGACGGCTGACTTGCTGACGCCCACCCGTTGGGCAACCCGGAGCAGCGAGAGGGCGCCGAAGCCTTCCTCGCGGATCACTTCCAGCGCGGCGCGGGCCAGCGCATCTCTCGCGTCGAGTCCCGTGCGTGTACGAATTTGTGCCACCCCTCCATTGTGCGGCACGGGCCGACCACGGGCCGACGAAACCGACCACCCGGCTGGTTTCAAACTGACCCATGGGTTAGTTTGGCGTGTATGAGCAACGAGCGACCTTCCCCGCCGAGCACGATGCGGTCAGCGCAGTACCACTCCTACGGAGATCCGGACGTCCTGAGCGTCAATACGATCGCGACCCCGACGCCCGCCCCGGGCGAGGTCCTGGTGAGGGTGGTGGCCTCCGGTGTGAGCAACGGGGAGCTGAGACTCCGACAGGGCGGGATGCAGCTCCTCACAGGCCGGCGCTTTCCCAAGGGAGTGGGCGGAGACTTCGCCGGAACCGTCGCGGTCCTCGGCGACGACGTCACAGGGTTCAAGGCGGACGACGCGGTGTGGGGACTGCTGCCCCGCAATGTGAGCCTGCGCGCACAGACCGCAACTGCAGCCGATTACGTGGTCGTGCCCGCAACCAGCATCTCCCGCATGCCCAACCGGCTCACGTTCGCGGAAGCCGCCGCGCTCCCCGTAGTCGGCCAGACAGCCATGATCGCCGTGAAGGACACGACTCACATCCGTGAGGGCGAGAGCGTCCTGGTGCGCGGCGCCACCGGCGGTGTCGGCCTGGCTGCGCTCCAGTTCGCCGTCGCCGCCGGCGGAATGGTCACCGCGCTCATCGGCCGGACGGGCGACGACGTGGCGCGTGAGCTGGGCGCCTCGCACGTGCTCCACCGCGATACACCGCTGGCCCGGCTTCCGAAGTTCGACGTCATCATCGACACGGTCGGCACCGAACTCCTGGCGCTCCGGCGCCATCTGAACAAGAACGGACGCATGGCCGCGGTGACGGTCGAACCACCTCTGCGCGGCATGCTGGCCGTCGCCGTATCCCGCGTCCACAGCAGCCGGCGGATCCGCTTCTCCGCGCGCAACCCGGACACGGCCGTTCTGACCCGGCTTGCAGCCGAAGTGCAGGCCGGACACCTCAAGCCCGTGATCGCGGACACCTATCCGCTGGAGCACATCGCCGACGCCCACCGTGACGCCGAACGCGGAACCGGAGCCGCCGGCAAGCGCATCATCGCTCTCACCGATGACGCCACAACTGCCCCCATGCCCGAATAGGCGAAGCACCTCAACCCCTGCACGCAGAGCCCTGAGGGCATGAGCAGCGCGACATGCTTTTGCGGTCGGAACAGACCGGAACAGACCGGGGTGTCATTGCGACCACCAGCCGGTGCGCCACCGAGACCGTCGAGGCTGCGGGGAAGACCGACGACCGATCGCGGAAAACAGCTACTTGATGTACATGCCTAGGTACAAAACTGACCGACGGTGTTGACAGGCGGATCTCTCGTATCCAGGAGACCTTCATGACTGAACGCGAGCTCTCGAGGCGGGCGAAGCACCGGCTGTCGGTGCTTCGCCACGTGGAGGAGGTGAGCGGGAGCGTGGCTGCCACCTGCCGCTACTACGGGATCAGCCGTCAGTGCTACTACACGTGGCTGCGGCGCTATGAGGCCGAGGGGATCGACGGGCTGAAGGACCGTTTCATGGCGGATGGTTCGCAAGGCGAGCAACTCGATCTGTCAGGGAGAGACCGGCCAGACGCATCATCCGCGCAGGACACGTGCTGGAGCCAAGGGCCCAGCGTCCAGATGAGCTGCGATGCGCGTGATCGTCCCGATGTTGTCCTCGAACAGATGCCCTTGCATGCCGGCCGCCTGGGCGGCCTCAACGTTGGCTGCGGCATCGTCCACGAAGAGACAGCTCTCCGGCCCCACCCCCAAGCCGGCGCAAACAGCTTCGAAGGCACGCAGGTCAGGCTTCTCCACGCCGATCTCGTGCGAGTAGACGATCTGCTCGACCAGTTCGTCGAAGTGGTACAGCGCCGTCTCCCGTCCCCGAGCCCCGACGAAGCTATTGCTCAGGATGCCCAGCCTGCATCGTCCCTGCAGCCCCCGCACATAGGCGATGAGTTCCTCGTTCGGCGTCCCCAGATACTCCGCCCAAAGGTCAGCCATGAAGGCTTCGAGCTGGTGAACGTCGAGGCCCAAGCGTGATGCCACTTCCCGGTGAACGTCGTGTTCGCTGATGCTCCCGACGCTTCCAGCACGCCACACGTCGCGCATCCGCTCATTCACGGTGCCCAGCGGCAGCCCCAACCGCTCTTCCCACCGTTGCACCACTCCGGTTTCCGGCGTGATCTCCAGTACGCCACCGATGTCGAGAATGACGCAGGTCGTGGTCACACGAACTCCCCCTTCGCCCCGCCTGGCCAGCGAGCGCACACCTGTGAATCTACGAAGACACTGTTGTCCTTCCCCTGGGGGCAAGGTCAAGCAATCTTGGAACCTGTGACAGCCCTGTCGCGAGCCGCTGACACGATTCCGCCACACCAGCAGGTGCCATCAAAGCGACCCGAAGCGCTCTGGCATCCACCGGGTCACTCCGGCCACCTGGGAGCCGCCGGACCTCCCCTCACCGCTCGGCGCCCGGAAGGAACCGGGGGACCTGTGGGTCACCGAACCCACGCTCCGCCTCCTGCTGCGCTGCGCGAAGCTGCGCTACTGCGAGGCGCCCGGCATTCACGAATCATGGACATCCGGCGCCTCCGAAGGAATCCTGGAATGCGCCGCACTCTTGCGGAAGCGCGCAAGGAAGCCATTGCGGATAGATGCACATCATCCGTTCCCAGGCATTCGCGAACCTGTGGCTGAAGGCGCATAGAGCCCACACGTCAGGGCTGACGGTCGTTCAGGTGTCGGGCACCGACGAACTGCGCGTCGCCGGAGACTGGCAAACGGTGTTCCCGGAAGGCCGCGACCTGACCCAGGTCAAAGCGAAGACCCTCTACGCACTGGGGGAGTGACCCGTGGCCGAACACGGCATCAGCACCCGCCTGCTGCGCTCCTGGCAGCGCGGAGCGCACCCCAGCCGCGCCAAGCTCGAAGCCGTCGACAGGGCGTACCAGGAACGCCGCAAGGACAACCTGGTCCGCTCCGGGGCGCTCAAGCGGCTGCTGGACAACGAAGGCCGCGGCCGCCGCATCGAGATCTACCCCGTCGACCAGACCACCGTAGAGGAGAAGCGGCGCCGGCCGGAAGTCTCCGAGCGCTCGGTTCAGGCACGTTACGTCTGGGACGACATCATCACCGACCTCGACTCCGACTACGCCGCATACGCGTACGTCGGCTCCACCGGCATTGGCGCGCAGGGGAAGCCATGAGGCCCACCGCCACAGCGGTTGGCCCCGTTCCCATCAGGTACTCAGTCCGGCCCACCCTTCATCGGGCGGGCCGTTTTTGCGTCGGATCAGGAAGCGGTACCGGCCGCTGCGCTATCTCGTCTCCAGACGAACCAGGCCGCGCACGGGGACGAGGGCTGCCGCATTGTTCGGCTGATCGGGTGCTCTGTCTGGTATCCGCCTTTTACTCGGTCCAGCGCGGGCACCCTACTTGCTGTTATGGACAAGGCAGCCCGTTCAGCATCAGTAACCCCTACACGCAAGGAGCGCGCTCATGACTCGACTCGTTAAAGCTGCGGCCACCGTCGCTGGCACGTGTCTCATCGCCCTCGGTGGTGTCGGGACTGCCGCCGCCGACGGCGGCGCCGAGGGCGTCGCGGCGCACTCCCCGGGAGTCCTGTCCGGCAACATGGCCCAAGTCCCGGTTCACGTCCCGGTCAATCTCTGCGGCAACACTGTCGACGTGATCGGTGGACTCAACCCGGCATTCGGGAACACCTGCGTTAACTCTGACTGATGCCTCCGATAGCACAACGCGCGTATCGGATACGACATAAATTCGGGTTCCCGCCAACCAATGGCGGGAACCCGAATTGCTGGTGCTGCGCGGTTCTTCTGCCCGGGGTCGCCGCGCCGGGGGCACGGCTCGGGAACGGCGGCCGCCGCCCGGCTCATCTCCTGCACCGCGCGTGTGGGATGCACATACGCCATACGACGGTTGCCCCGGATGGGGCGGTCAGAGAAGCCGCCGCCCCACTCGTCTCATCGGACCCGTCCCGGTAGATGTCGGACCCAAGCACGCCGCCGGGGAGCGCGCCCCACTCCGTCCTCAGCAGATGCGTGCGCCATGGCGACATAGACGACGCACGCCACGGCCGCGATCAGGAACCCGAGCGCCCAGACAGCTGTGACCAACCGCATCGCCCGCAGGGCCGACGGGCGACGGAAGACCTAGTCGAAACGTGTCGCCGCCTCGGGCCGGGCACGATAGCGAGAGAGCACCAGCATGGCGGGTGGCGGGTAGACACGGAGACGGCCGCCACCAACGCGAGCACAAGGTAGACGAGGGCAAGGACTACCGAGGCCACGAGGAAGATCACGATCAGGCCGGAGATCGCGTTGAAGGAGCGCCCGCACAGCCGGTCCACGATGAGCCGCACCAGGGAGACGACCGCCCCCGCGCTGTAGGCGATGACGTCGCCGGCCCCGAGCGCGCGAAGCACGAAGAAGATCAGCAAAGGTGGGCCCGCGTCGAAGACGACGGCGAGGAGCTTTGAGCGCGCTCATGTGCGTGTACGGGGACCCCGGACACGGTAAGACGGTCGTGGTGCATCAGGCTCTGCGCCTGCTGCCGCGCGGATCCCGGTGCATTGCGCGTTGGTGGCGGTGAGACCCGCCCTGCCGCAGCTGCGGGCCGCGCTGCTGACCGCGTACGGTCTGCCAGCCACAGCGTTGGCGAACCGCACGGACGCCACCGACCGCGCGCTGCTGGAGGCATCCCAGGCCCCGGGGGTGCTGGTCATCGACGATGTGCAGCGCATCGCCGCGCCCGAACTGGACTACCTGCGTCTGCGCCGTCGACACGCCGACGACACAGACCTCGCTCGCGCTGTGCGGCGCAAGTGCTGAGCGCACTCTCACGCGGGCTCCGGCGCTGGCTTCCCGGGTGCTGACCTGGCAGCTGATGCCCCGCCTGGACCGGCAGCAGATCCCCACGGTGCTACGCCTGTTCCACCCACTGCGGGACGCCGCGACGGACGCCGATCTGGTGCACGCCGACCCACTACGAGAAGAAGAACTTCCGCACCTGGGCGAAAATCACCTCTCACGCGTACGCGGCCATGACCCGTCACTCCGAGACTGCGGTGGACCGCGCCTTGCTGCCCCGCGCCTGTTCCCGCCTCGGCCCCACCACTTCCTGACCACACCCCTCCCACGGGCAGACCCCCATGGACGTGACCACCCCCAACACCGAACCGACGCTCCCGCACTCTCACTACCTCGGACGGAACCCGCCCTGGACCCGGCCTCGTTGACCGCGATGACGGCTCCACGGCAGCGATCGGCGACTACGCGGGCCAGGCAGCGAAAGCGATCGAGAACATGCAGGCTGCGCTTACTGCCTCAGGTGCGTCGCTCCAGGACGTCATCAGCACAAGGGTCCTCGTCGCATCGGCCCGGCGGGAGGACCTGGTGGCCGCCTGGCAGGTAGTCCGGGACTCGTTCGCCGACCATGACGTCCCCAGCACCTTGATGGGGGTCACCGTGCTCGGTTACAACGACCAACTCGTCGAGATCGAGGCCGTCGCCGCCGTGCTCGATTCTTAGAGCTCGTAACACGATCTTGGTGAAACGTGCTGGTTGGCCGTGACCGGTGTGAGGATTCGGCCGTGGCTGGGGTTTGGTTCGGGTCAGACGTGCTGGCGGCGTCTGGACCGGTGGCAGGAGGAGGGGGTCTTCGACCGGCTGCTCTGCGCGAGGTCGTGCTGCCGGGCAAGTCGATGCCCCGGGGGCCGGCTGGCTCGGCCGTTCTCGTTGTGTGATCGCATGAGTGCGGCGTGTACAGAATGGCGATCTCGCTGCTGGTGCAGGGGAGTTGGGCATGATGCGATCGCGTCGAACCCATACCCATTAAGGGGGATCGTTGAGACGCACACGCATAGGGGCGGCGCTGCGCTGCATGGCAGCCGGCGCCATCCTTGCTGTTCTGGCTGGAACGGAACGGCTTCCGCGGCCGGATCGCCGAAGGCGCCTGACTTGTTAGGCACGCCGCCGCAGGTGCATGGCCCTGAGGTGAAGGGTCTGGCCGCGGCAGGGGGGGGGCGGCCGGTTTCGGGGAAGTCCCCGTCAGCGGGGCCGACGGGGACTCAGGCGGGAGGGGTGTGGCAGGTCAACCGCACCATGGCTGTCCTGAGTAACACCGTCACTGACCCGGACGGCGATAAAGCCGACTTAACGTTCGCGGTCTACACGACGGATGCTTTCGGCAACCCCGACAAGCAAATCATGATCAAGGATGAGCCGTACGGTGTCCTCGTCTCGGGCTATGTCGCCTCCGGCGGCACGGCCAAGGTCACCGTCCCGGACGGGAACCTGAAGCCGGGTACCACCTACGCCTTTCGCACCTCGGCCTACGACGGCAGCCTGTACGAGACGGAGTGGTCTCCCTGGGCGAAGTTCAAGACCCGTGGCCGCGCAGTGGACATCAAGTTGCCCGAGCCTGACAAGAACGCCCCGGTGCTGAACGAGGACGATTTTCAGGAGCCGCAGAAGATCGCCCAACCGACCATG
Source organism: Streptomyces sp. SID10853 (assembly GCF_010548145.1). Lineage (GTDB taxonomy): Bacteria > Actinomycetota > Actinomycetes > Streptomycetales > Streptomycetaceae > Streptomyces. Next base: position 4,503 of record NZ_JAAGLN010000055.1, on the reverse strand, counting down.
GCTGAAGTACCCCCGGCGGTGCCGCCCACTGGTCTGCACGCTGCGCCCGGCTGGAACTGCGGCAAGGTCAACTCGAAGACCGGGATCCAGCCGTGTTCACGGCTCGTGCCCGGCATCAGCAAGAAGGCACGCCAGTCCCTGGTCAAGCAAGCGAGTTCAGGCTTGCCGCACCTGGTCGACTGGTGTGAAAACCACGCGGACTCGGGCATCAAGCGGTATGAGGCGTGCATCTCCGGCCTCACGTACGAGTACCAGGGCATCGTCGTGAAGGACGGCAAGCCCACCGGTGAGGTCCTGAACGCCTCATGGATAGTCGCCCAGGAAGTCAAACTTTCCGGGACATCCGGAACGTTCACGCAGCAGCTCATCCTCATACCAGTGGAAGTCGACCCGAAGTTCGTCTCCGTGACGCTGGACGTCAGGTTCGACTGCCTCCTGGGCGAAAACTGCTCCAACGGCCCACAGTCCTGGGATGGTGCCCTGGAGTGGACCGGCGCAGACCCATTCTCCCATGACGCGATCGGGAAGATCGACCACACCTGGACGCCAACGGACAACACGGACCTTCTTGACCTGTCCACGAAGATCACCGCTTACTCGCCGGTTGCGAACCCGGCCGCGTCCCGCTGGCAGGCCGATGGCGCCCAGATCCGCTGCGACAGCATCTCCTCGACCACGCCGGGATGCACGTTCTACAAGTACATACCCACCTGGGTGATGAACTTCAAGAAGACGCCCCCGGCTGTTGCGCACGCGTGGCTGATTCAGTCGAAGCTGGCCAACCATCCCGGAAGCAAGGCCGCCAACAAGCCAATGTTCTTCTTGCCGGCGGCGGACAAGAACGCGCCCGGCCGTGATCCGAACAAGAACCGGGACGTCATCTGCCCGAAGAACAGTGATGGAACGAGTTGGGCAGGTAAGTACGGAAACCCGCGTACCACAACTGTTCCGGAGATCAGCGCCAGCGACAAGGCGTCGTGCGACGAGTTCGCCCACGCCTCCAGCTACAACTCTGGCGGTATGCCCGGCGGCGTCATCGGCGGCATGAACCCGGTCACCTCGGGAGACAAGTGCGTACAGACTTACGCCACCCGCGCCGTCCAGGGCGAGTGGCACCTGTACGACGACGAGCGTCTGGCGGGCCCCACCTGGAGCGAGGTCTGCGGCCGTTCGGCCATGTCCGGCTGGATCAACTCCACCTCGATGGGCGGCGCGTTCAGCTCAGGGTTTTCCGGTAAGTACCGGCTTCTGGACAAAGACCCGTACTGGGTGAACTTCCCCGAGTTCGGGCACTGCGACGCCAGCAAGGCAACAGTGACCTGCACCGTTCCCAAGCCGTAAGAACACGGAGCGGCCCGGCAAGAGTCCCCGGGCCGCTCGGTGTTTCCTACGGGAGGGGCCCACCTCCAAGAAGGACCCGCCCCTGCGGTGAATGGGGCTCCTCGTCAGGGGCTACCCATATCAGCCCCCCGCAGACGGTCAGCGCCGGCCATGTGTCCTCATCACGCCACCCTCCCGGCTCGATGAGACAGCGGCCCTGCTCAAGGGCATCGGCGATCCCGGCCAGCCAAACGTGAAGCGACCATCCCACAGTGGACTCCGGGATGAGTTCTGGTTCACGGTCCACCACCCACCGGCCGAGATTGCCGTAAGACGGTTCATCCTGGCGGGCATCGACGTAGAGGCCGTGCCAGATGTCACCCACAACACAAGAGACTGGAAGACGCCCCGGTTCGCGCTCCTGGTCGCGGGTCTGCACGGTATAGACGTCTTGCAGGGTCTGCAGCGGATACCAGCCCTGATGCCCCGGCAAGAACCCCGCGGGCCACCAGCTCTTCCCGCCTTCAGGGTCGTCTATGCCGTCGTGCAGCCTGTACCACGCCCGTAACGCGGGCGGGAAGACCACCCCGATCGTTGCCTCGGCGGCATCGATGTCCGCGTCACTCGCCGGCGGGCGCAGCAGTGCGGCTGATGCCGGGGCATTCTCCTCAAGCCACACTTCGATTCGTTCCCATGCCGCTTCGGTCTGGGCCTGTTCGTTCGTGCTCATCGGGTTCTCCTTTGCCTCGCCCGCATCATGCGGTGACCTCACACTATTTAGAGCTCGTAACACGATCTTGGTGAAACGTGCTGGTTGGCCGTGACGGGTGTGAAGATTCGGCCGTTCGTGATGGTGTGAGTACTCGACCGTGGATCGTGGACGATGAGTTGTGGGCGCTGATCGAGCCGTTGTTGCCTCCGTGGCCGGAGCGGTCACCGGGGCCTCGGCCGGTGTCGGACCTGTTCTGTCTCCAGGGCATCCTGTTCGTCCTCTGCAACGACATAGCCTGGCAACTTCTGCCCCTGGAACTGGGGTTCGGCTCGGGACAGACGTGCTGGCGCCGCCTAAACCGGTGGCAGAAGGCGGGGTTTTCGACCGGCTGCACCGGGTCCTGCTCGCCGAGCTGAACGCGGCCGGCGAGCTCGACTGGTCGCGGGCTTGCGTGGATGGTTCTCACATCCGCGCGAAAAAGGGGGCGCCGATACCGGGCCGTCGCCGGTCGACCGGCGGAAGACGGGCAGCAAACACCACCTGATCTGCGACGGACGCGGCACCCCGCTCAAAGTCATCACCACCGCGGCGAACGTCAACGACATCACCCAGACCCTCAATCTGGTCGACGGCATCCCGCCCGTCGCTGGCCGGCCCGGCCGACCGCGACGGCGCCCCGAGGCCGTCCTGGGCGACAAGGCATACGGCTCGAAGGCCGTACGCCTGGAACTGCGGCGCCGCAGGATCCTGCCGGTCATCTCCCTCAAGGGTGCCCCCGAACATCAAGGGCCTGGGCAAGCTCCGCTACGTCGTCGAGCAGACGTTCGCCCTGCTCCACCAGTTCAAACGTCTCGCCATCCAATGGGAACGACGCCTCGAACTCCACGACGCCTTGGTCTCGTTGGGCTGCAGCCTCATCTGCTGGAGACGCCTGAAGAAGTTCGGATCATGAATCTGCGCTGCAGTTCTAGGAGTTACGGCTCACGATCGAGTTGGCGTATGACGCAAGATCCTGGACCCAAACCTGCAGACGCCGTCTCCTGAGCATGTCCAGGAGAGGGAGGGTGTGTCGGTAGGTCGCTGACCAGGTGACGGCCGACTGATTCCTGCCAAAGAGCGCGCAGTTGCTCGGGCGTGCCCTCCGCAGCGGAGCGGTAGTCCCAGTCGGGGGTGCTGTCCCAGTCGACGCTGTCCCAGGGAGCCCCGACGGGTGAGCCGAGCCACAGCCGGGCGAAGTGACTGTCTTCTACGTGCGCCAGGTGTTTGAGAAGGCCGCCGAGAGTGACGGTGGACGTGCCGAGTGTGGCACGAAGGCCGGAGGCGTCCATGCCGGAGCACTTCCAGGCCAGGGTGGCCCGCTGGCGTTCGAGGGCGCCGAGGATGGCTGCTCCCTCGGTGCCGGCGAGTGGAGTTTCCGGCCAAGCTTCCGTTGTCTCAGTCATGGCCGCAGACCTTAGCGAACGGAGCTGACAGAGCACCCGACGGGCGAACCGCAACGAAACCGAACCACAAGATCTGCCGGGCAGTCCTTAGCCGCCTCGGACGCGTATAGCACCCTCAGCTTGGGAGGGGCCCCGTCTATGCGGGATGCGCATAGACCATACAGCGATTCCTGCGGATGGGGGTGTCAGAACCAGCCGCCCCCATCCATTGTTCTCGGAGCCGTCCCGGTAGAGGTCGGGCCCCAGTGTGCCGCCGGAGAGCGTGTCCCACGCCTGCTCCAGCAGCAGCGCCATGGAGAAGTAGCCGCGGCGCCTCAAGTGTCGGCCCACGGTTGCGGGCCAGGGGCCGGAGGCTGAGAAATGCTCACTCACGCCTGCCTCCTGGCCCTGCAGCTGGGAGACATGCCAGCCCCCTCCCCAAACACCGGGACAAGCAGCGGCGTAAAGATGCGCTTTCGAGTTTCGTACTACGTCCAGGACTTCCGCATCCCACGAAGAACAGTTGTTGACGGATCTGGGAGATCGCGGCTCACTCTGACGTTCAATCAGAGAAATGAAATGGCGGAAGTGATGATGGCTTTTTCGCATTCGTCTTCGTGGAATTGACGTGATGTCATCATGGTTTCTGCCTTTCAAGGGCTAGGATTGGTGTAGACCGGTTGATGGTTAGCCAGGAGAGGTTATGACGGCTCTGGAATTGGGGCCGGCCATGAGCCGTGTCCTTGACGGGGTGTCAGAGATGGGCCGGAAGCGGCCAGGGGATCGGAAGGCATGGGGGACTGGCAACACGACCAGGACCACGGAGAGCACACCGGTTCACACCATCTGATCAGCACAAACAGACGGATCTGCTACGGTCTCCCGTAGCCAGCCGAGGTCGGGCCGGAGGCCGGACCTACGGGCCGAAGGCCCGGCACCGTCACCGAAGGTGATGGAGCATCAAGCGCCGAAGGCGCTGAGGGCGCGCATGTCGCCGAGGACGGTGGGCAGGTGGAGTCCGTGGCGCGCCGCGACCATCCGGTCCTGGCC
>NZ_JAAGLN010000054.1 GCF_010548145.1 Streptomyces sp. SID10853 | reverse complement strand
GGCCGCCAGCGGCGGCGCAGCCGACGGCCGATGGCGGTGCTGGTGCTCCCTGTCCCGGCTCCGGGTCCGGGTCCGGCCGCCGGGGCGACGGTCGGGTCGGTGGACGCGGCGGCGCCCCGCGTCGTCTCCAGGTGATGCTGGGTGCTCACGTCGCGGGTGCGGCCCGCGCCGGCCACGTCCGCTCCTGCGCCGTCCCCTTCGGCCCCTCCGAGGTCGGCGGGCAGGTCCCGCAGCAGTACGAGGAGTTCGTCCGCCGAAGGGCGCGCCTCGGGCTCCTTCGCCAGGCACGGCTCGACGACCGCGCGCAGGATGACCGGCACCGGCCCCAGCGACGGCTCCTCGTGCACCACCTGGTACGCCGTCATGTACGGGCTGTCCGCGTCGAAGGGTCCGTGGCCTGTCGCCGCGTACACCAGCAGCGTCCCGAGCGAGAACACGTCGGAGCTCGGCCCCACGCCACGCGGCGCCTGCAACTGCTCGGGCGACATGAAGGGCGGCGTCCCGATGACCCGTCCCGTCATCGTCAGCGTCTGCTGGTCGACGGCGCGCGAAATGCCGAAGTCGATGACGCGCGGGCCCTCGGGCGAGAGCACCACGTTCGAGGGCTTCAGATCACGGTGGACGACTCCCACCCGGTGGATGTCGCGCAGTGCCTCCGCGAGCCCGATGGCGAGCCGCCTCAGCTCCGCTCCGTTGACCGGGCCCTTCTTGTCGATGCGCTGGGCGAGCGTGTCCCCCTCGATATAGGTCGTCGCCATCCACGGCTGCTCGGCCTCCGGGTCGGCGTCGACCACGGCGGCGGTGAAGGCCCCGCTCACCCGCCTCGCGGCCGCCACCTCCTGCCGGAAGCGGATACGGAACTCGTCGTCCCCGGCGAACTGCTGGTGGATGAGTTTGATCGCGACAGGCCGCCCCGAGCTCGTGCGGGCCAGGAAGACCGTGCCCATGCCGCCCGAGCCGAGCCGCGTCTCGAGCGGATAGCCGCCGATCTCGGCTGGATCACCTCCGCGCAGCGACACTCTCCCCGACCTCCTGTCCCCCGTGCACTCTGCCACCACGGGCCTGCGTACCTGTCCTGCCCACAAACTAGCCGCAAGGCGGTACGGCAGACCAAAGAGGGTGGCGGGGCGGGTGTGCGGCCGGCCCGTTGTGCCCGGCCGGACATCCGCCCCGCCGCCTCATCCCGCTCAGGACGGGTGGTGTTCGCGCAGGTCGCCCGGCTTGACGCCGACCAGCAGCAGCACGACGGCGAGCAGGACGACACCGGCGCTGATCTGCAGCCCGAGTGCCAGGCTGCCCGTGCTCTGCTGGATGAAACCGAGCAGGGACGGTGATGCGGCGGCGGCGAACGAGCCCATCGACGTGACCAGCGCGATTCCGGTGGCCGCGGCCCGCTCGCCGAGGTAGATGGAGGGGATGGAGTAGAAGACGGTGAGGCCGGAATAGTGGGCGGCGGCGAGGACCGCCAGAAGGACGACGACCAGGACGACGTCGCCTCCGGACACGGAGAGCGCCACCAGGGCCAGAGCGGCGACGGCCCAGCTGAGGGCCGCGTGCCAGCGGCGTTCCAGGGTGCGGTCGGAGTGCCGTCCGACGAGCAGCATGACCACGATGCCGAGCAGGGGCGGCAGGGCGGAGAAGAGTCCGAGGTCGAGGACGTCGCCGACGCCCGCCTCGGCGATGATCCGCGGTGTCCAGAACGACACGGCGTTGGCGATGGTGTAGGCGCCGCAGGCGCAGAGGCCGATGACCCACACCTTCGGGTCGCGCAGCGCGAGGAACAGCCCGGCGTGCCCGGCGCCGGCCGGCCGCTCCTTCCCCTCCCCCTTGCTCCGCTGGTCGGCCCTGAGATCGTCCCGTACGGCCGCCCGCTGCGCCGGTGTCAGCCAGCGTGCCTGCTCGGGCTCGTCGACGAGCCACAGGAGGACGGCGCCCGCGAGCAGGATGGGCGGGATGCCTTCGGTGATGAACAGCCATTTCCAGTCCGCGAGACCGGCGCTGCCGTCGAACGCCTTCATGATGCTGCCGGACATGAGGGAGCCCAGGACTCCGGATACGGGGACACCCGCGAAGAACAGCGCGGTCATACGCGTACGCCGGGCGGACGGGAACCAGCGCGAGAGGAAGTAGAGCGCCCCGGGGAAGAAGCCGGCTTCGGCCGCGCCGAGGAGGAACCTGGCGAGGTAGAAGGTGAACTCGCTGTTGACGAGTGAGGTGCCGACGGTGACGACACCCCAGGACGCCATGATGCGGACGAGCGTCCTGCGGGCGCCGAACCGGGCGAGCAGCGCGCTGCTCGGTACCTCGAAGATGATGAAACCGACGAAGAAGAGGGTCACACCGAGGCCGTAGACCGCGGAGCCGAAACCGAGGTCACGTTCGAGACCCTGCTGCGCGATCCCGATGTTGGTCCGGTCGATGAAGCTCACGATGTAGCAGATGACCAGCAGGGGCATGACGCGCCAGGCGATGGTGCGGTAGGTCGCGGTGCGGTCGACCCCGGCCGTGTCCACGGCGTCCTGGGATTCTGTGCACGTTGAGGGATCGGCCACGACGTACAGCTCCTTTGCTGAGGTGTGTCGCCGGAAGTGGCGGATAGGGCGAGTCTCAGCCGCCTAAGTTGATAAAGTCAACACCTTCGATGGGCATAGCATGCCACCCATGGTTAATCGCGAGGATGGTCGGGACCTGGTGCCGATCTCCGATCTGCTGTCCTACCGGCTTTCACGTACGTCGTCGGCCCTGTCGCGCAGCGCGGCGCTCCGATACCGCCGCGAGTTCGACGTCAGCCTCGGCGAGTGGCGGACCGTCGCACTCATCGCGGCCGACCCGACACTGACACTGAACAGACTCGCCCGGCGGGCCGGACTGGACAAGGCCCAGATGAGCCGGGTCGTCCGGGGGCTGGTGGAGCGGGGCCTGGTGAACCGCACCGAGGGAGCGGGGCGCAGCCGTCAACTGGCCCTCACGGAAGCCGGGGTGGCGGTGTACCGCGGCCTGATCGGGGCCGCCAACGAGCGGGACGCGGCCTTCGCGGCGCTCCTCTCCGGCGAGGAGCTGCGGGTCCTGGACCGCGCGCTGGAGAAGCTGGCGGACCTCGCCCTGTCCCTGGAGCAGCAGGAGCGTGAGGGCCTGAACGACGTATAGGTGTTGACATTATCAACACCCTTCGGATAGTTCTGGTCGCGTCACCCTGAGGAGGCGGCCCATGACCGACGCGGTCACCATCTGCGAATGCTTCGCCCGGGACGGGCTGCAGCACGAACCCACATTCGTTCCGACCGACACCAAGACCTCCCTCCTGGAAGCGTTCGCCGGCGCGGGCTTCCGCCGTATCGAGGCGACCAGCTACAGCCATCCGCGGTGGGTGCCGGCCTTCGCCGACGCGAGTGAGGTACTGGCGGGGGTCACCCACCGCCCCGGCGTGGCGTTCAAGGCGACCTGCCCCAACCCGCGGGCCGTCGAGCGCGCCCTGGCCGACCTCGACCGCGGTGCGGGAGCCGAGGAGCTGAGCCTGCTGGTGTCGGCCAGTGAGAGCCACACCGGGAAGAACCTGCGCACCACACGGGCCCGGCAGTGGGAGCGGGTCGAAGAGATGGTCGCTCTGGCGGGAGGCCGCATCAGGCTCATCGGCGTGGTGTCCGTGGCCTTCGGCTGTCCCTTCGAGGGGCAGGTCGACCCGGGCCTCGTCGCCGAGGACGTCGCACGCTTCGCCGGCCTCGGCGCCGACGCGGTGACGCTGGGCGACACCACCGGCGTCGCCACTCCCGCGGCGGTCTCCTCCCTCTTCCGCCGGCTGCTGCGGGCCCACCCGGAACTGGCGGTCGTGGCCCACTTCCACAACACCCGCGGAACGGCGCTCGCCAACGCGGTCGCCGCCCTGGAGGCCGGGTGCCGCCACTTCGACAGTGCGCTCGGCGGCGTCGGCGGCCATCCCTCGAAGATCGGCTACGGGGCCGGGCTCACCGGGAACCTCTGCACCGAGGACCTGGTGAGCCTGTTCGAGGCGATGGGCGTCCGTACCGGCATCGACCTGGACGCACTCGCCTCCGTATCCCGGGCGTGCGAGGAGGCTCTGGGCCGGCCCCTGCACAGCATGGTGGCCCGCGCCGGTTTCCGGCACTCCGCTGCCGCCGCCTGACCCGCCCCCACCACCGCACGACCGAGGAGAACCTTCCGTGACCGTCACGACCAGCGGGCAGCCGACCGATCCGGACGCGGCGGATGCCGACGTCCTGCTCGTCGAGGACCGCGGCCTCGTCCGCGTCCTGACCCTCAACCGTCCCGCCAAGCTCAACGCCCTCAACACCGCACTCACCCGGGCCCTCAGCGCCGCGCTCACCGCGGCCGATGACGACGGGCGGATCCGCGCCGTGGTGCTCACCGGCGCCGGCCGCGGCTTCTGCGCGGGCGCCGACCTGTCGGAGTTCTCGGACCTCACCCCGGACCGGCCGGAGGCCGTCCTGGAACGGGCGGCGCTCACCGCACGGCTGCAGACGCAGATGCAGCGGATGGGAACGCCGGTGGTCTCCGCCGTGCGGGGCGCCGCGGTGGGCGGTGGCGCCGGACTCGCGATCGGCGCGGACATGACCATCGTGGGCACCGACCTGAAGTTCGGCTATCCCGAGCTGCGGCACTCGATCGTCCCCGCCCTGGTCATGACCGGACTCGAACGCCACCTCAGCCGCAAGCTCGCCTTCGAGCTGATCAGCACAGGCAGGCTGCTGTCCGCTGCCGAGGCCGCGGAACACGGCCTGGCCAACCGGGTCGTGGAGCCGGACCAGGTGGTCGGCGCCGCGCTGGAGACAGCCGAGCGGTGGGCCGCAGTGGAACCCCGCGCGATCCGAGCGGCGAAGGACCTCTTCTACCGGGTCGCGGATCTGCCCACCGACGCCGCGATGCGGACGGGCCAGGACGTCAACGCGCTGATGCGGGGGTTCCGCCGGTGAACTCCCCCGCAGTGCCCGGCCCGCTCGACGGTGTCACGGTCCTGGACTTCTCACGGGTCCTGGCGGCTCCGATGGCCACCCAGATCCTCGCCGAACTGGGCGCCACCGTCATCAAGGTCGAACGCCCCGGCAGCGGCGACGAGACCCGTGGCTTCGAGCCCCGCCTGCCGCACGGTGAGAGCGCCTACTTCTTCGCGTTCAACCGCGGCAAGCGCTCGATCACCCTGAACCTCAAGGACCCCCGTGGCCGGGACGTGGCCCGCAGGCTCGCCGCCCGCGCCGATGTCGTCACGGAGAACTTCCTGCCCGGCGTCATGGCGGGGCTGGGGCTGGGGTACGACGAGCTGTCCGCCGGCAATCCGGGCCTGGTGTACGTCTCCGCCACCGGCTTCGGGCAGAGCGGCCCCGACCGTATGCGCAAGGGGTACGACACCGTCTTCCAGGCACTTTCCGGCGTCATGGAGATGACCGGGGAACCCGGCGGGCCGCCCAGCAAGTCCGGTATCCCGGTGGCGGACATGACGTCCGGGCTGTGGGTGGCCATCGCCGCCCTCACCGGTCTGGCCGGACGCGGGATCACCGGGCGGGGCCGCCACTTCGACATCTCCATGATGGACGTCCAGCTCAGTCTGCAGGCCCTCAACGCGGCCCGGCTCTTCGCCCTGGACGAGGACCCCGTACGCACCGGAACCCAGCATCCGGGGCGCGTCCCGTCCGCCGCCTTCGAGACCGCCGACGGCGGCTGGCTGCACATCAGCGGCAGCGACCAGCACTGGGCGCCGCTCTGCTCCGTCCTCGGTCTCACCGAACTCGCCGACGACCCCGTCCTGCGGCACAACGCGGGGCGCGTCGCCGACCGTGAACGCGTCATGAGCGCCCTGCGCACGGCGATCGCCGGCCGGGACCGCGACCGGCTCGTCGAGGAGTTCCGCGCCGCCGACATCCCGGCCGGCGAGGTCCGGGGTGTCCGGGAGGCGCTGGCCGACCAGCATGTCAGGGCCCGGGAGGTCGTCACCGACTTCGAGCACCCGACGGAGGGCACTTTCAGCGCCCTGCGCACACCGCTGCGGGAGACCGGCGGCGAACCGACCACGGCAGGCGTCCCACCCCTGCTGGGCGCCGACACCGATGACGTGCTCGTACGGCTCGCCGGGCTTGACGACGGCGAGATAGCCGGCCTGCGGGCCGCGGGAGTGATCTGAGATGAACGAAACCAGCGAGCCGCCGCCCGCGGACTCCCCACGGGTGAACTGCACGGTCACCGACGGGATCGCCCATGTCGAACTCGCCAGACCGCAGGCCCGTAACGCCGTCGACCTGCCGATGTGCCGGCAACTGCGGTCCGCCTTCGAGGAGATCGACGCCGCCGATGACGTGCGCGCCGTGCTCCTGTCCGCGCAGGGCCCCGCGTTCTGCGCCGGAGCCGACCTCAGGGAGCGGGCCGGCCAGGACGCCGCCTGGGTACGCCGCAGGCGCCTCGCCTCGTTCGCCGCCTACGAGGCCGTCGAACAGTGCCGCCACCCGGTCGTCGCGCTCGTGCACGGCGCGGTGGTGGGATCGGGCGGCGAGATCACCCTGGCCGCCGACTTCGCCGTCGCGGCCGAAAGCACCACGTTCCGCTTCCCGGAGCCCCACTGGGGCACGGTCGGCGCCACGCAGCGCCTGCAGCGGGCCATCGGCAAGCGCCGGGCGAAGGAACTCCTCTTCACCAACCGCGCCATGTCCGCGGCTGAATCCCTCGACCTGGGCATCGTGTCCCGCGTGGTCCCCGACGCGCTGCTGGCCAGGACGGGCGCCGACATCGCCGCCACGATCGCGGGGGCGCCGCCACTGGCCATCGGGCTGACCAAACGAGCCATCGACCTCGGCAGCGAGACCGACCTGGACCGCGGCATCAGGATCGAGATGGCGGCCATCGAGCAGTGTCTGGCCGACGGCGGCTGGCGCGAGGGCGTCGACCGGTTCGCCCGCCGCGGCTCCGGCAACTCCGGCACCACCGAAGGGGAGAAGTGATGAACCTCGAAGCGACATGTCCCCTGACCGTCCATGAGGCGCTGGACCGGGCCGCCGTCATCGCGCCCGATGTGGAGGCCGTGGTCACCGCCGACGAACGCGTCACCTACGGCGAACTCGCCACCGAGGTCGCCCGGATCCGGGCCGCGCTCGCCGCCGCGGGTGTCGGCCGGGGTGACCGGGTGGGCCTCTGTCTCGGCAACGGGCCCCGCTGGGTCGCCCTGTTCCTCGCCATCGGATCGGTCGGCGCCGTGACCGTACCGGTCAACACGCGCTACACCGCCGACGAGGTGGAACACACCCTCGCCCACGCGAAGGTGTCCACCCTGTTCGTCGCCGACCGTGTCCTGAGCACCGACTTCCGGGCCGTCCTGGACGAGATCGGCGTCGGCGCGGACGGCACCTGCCCCGCCCTGCCGGATCTGCGGCGGGTCGTCAGGTGCGGCGAGACGGCTCCCGGCCGGCCGACGCCCTGGACGGAGTTCCTGGCCGCCGCCACCGGCGAGGCCCCCGCGACCAGCACCCCGGACGACGTCCTGCTCGTCCAGTACACCTCCGGCACGACCTCCCGCCCCAAGGGCGTGCTGCTCAGCCAGCGCAGCATGTGCGCCGACGCGTTCTTCTCCGGCGCCCGTCTCGGTCTGCGGACGGGCGACCGCTTCCACAGCGCCCGGCCCTTCTTCCACGTCGCCGGGAGCACTCTCTCCGTCCTGTCCTGCCTCCAGCACGTCGCCACACTGGTGACCATGCCGAAGTTCGAACCGGCCGAGGCGCTCAGGCTGATGGAGACCGAGCGGTGCACCCATTTCTCCGGCAACGACACCATCGCCCTGCTGCTGCTCAACCACCCCGACCGCGCCCGCCGGAGGCTCCGGCTGCGGGGCGCCTGGGTCGCGGCGTCCCCCACCGTCATCCGCCGGGTCATCGACGAACTGGGCGCCACCGAGTGCGTCGCCGGATACGGGCTGTCCGAGGCGTCCCCGAACGTCGCCCAGTCCTGCTGGTGGGAGGACGACCGGGTGCGGGCGTCGGGCGCGATGCTGGTGGAGCCGGGGGTCGAGGTACGTATCCGGGCTGCGGACAACACCCGTGACTGCGCGCCGGACGAGCCGGGCGCCATCCTCGTACGCGGATGGAACGTCATGCAGGGCTACCTCGACGCCCCCGAGGCCACCGCTTCGGCCGTCGACTGCGACGGCTGGCTGGCCACCGGCGACGTCGGCGCACTGGACGGCACCGGCCGGCTGCACTTCATGGGACGTACCAAGGACATCATCCGGGTCGGCGGTGAGAACGTCGCGCCGGCCGACGTGGAGGACGCCCTGCACCGTCATCCCCGGATACGGCAGGCCGTCGTGGTCGGTGTGCCGGACGAGCGGCTGGTCGAAGTACCGTTCGCGTTCGTCGTCCTCACCGAACCTGGCACCACCGTGGACGAACTGATCGCCTGGGCCCGTACCCGCATGGCCGGTTTCAAGGTGCCCAGGCACCTGCGTGTCGTCGACGGGTTCGAGGACATCGGCATGACCGCCAGCTCCAAGGTGCAGCGCAACCGGCTCGCCGCCCACGCCCGTACCCTGCTCGGCAGGGCCGACCACGAGGTGCCGGCATGACCAGCATCCCCACCCCCGTCACCCGGCTTCTCGGCATCCGCCTCCCGGTGATCCAGGCCGGCATGTCCTGGGCTTCCTCCTCATCGGCCCTGCCGCTCGCGGTCAGCCGGGCCGGTGGCCTCGGTGTCGTCGCCGCGGGCCCCATGCGCCTGGACGATCTGGCCCGGGTGCTCGACGAGACGGCGGCCGGGACCGACCTCCCCTGGGGCGTCAACCTTCCGCTCCACCGGGCGGGAGCCGAGGATGTCATCGAGTTGCTCCTGGCCCGCCGCCCACCCGTACTGATCGCCTCCCAGGGCGGGCCGCGCCGCTATCTGAAGCGTTTCCAGGACATCGGCACCGTCTGCCTGCATGTCGTGGCCGGGGCCGAGCACGCGCGCAAGGCGGCCGATGCGGGTGTCGACGGTCTCGTCGTCGTCGGTGCGGAGGCCGGCGGACACCCGCCGCCCGCCCTGGTGGCCACCCAGGTCCTCGTACGCGCGGTGGTCTCCGCTGTCCCGCAGACTCCGGTGATCGCCTCCGGCGGCATGGCGGACGGCGCGGGACTGGCCGCGATGCTGGCGCTGGGGGCGGGCGCCGCCCAGTTCGGCACCCGCTTCCTCGCCACCAGGGAGGCCACCGTGCACCCGGGTTACAAGGCGGCCGTCATCGCCGCCGGTGTGGAGGACACCCGCACCGTCGGACACGGCCTCGGCCTGATACGGGCCGTCGAGAACGAATTCACCGCCCGTATGCAACGCCTGGAGGAGGACGCCGCCGAACTCGGCCTGCGGCGTACGGAGTTCCAGGCCGCGAGCCTCAAGGACGCCGCCCTGCACGGCCGGGTACGCGAAGGGAAGGTGGAGGCGGGACAGTCGGCGGGCCTCGTCGACGAGGTGCTGCCCGCCGCCGAGGTCGTCGAACGCATCGTCGCCGAGTACCGCACCGCCCTCACCCGCCTGCCGCTGCCCGTCGATCGGCCGCTGCCCTGCCGAGCCGCCGATCGCCACGGCCGGAGGGGCCCTGAGCGTCACGACCGGTGAGATGCGATCGGGCCGTTTCGAGGAAGGCCGCGACCAGGCTGTTCTGTTCGCGGTCGCGGGTCGCGAGTACGACGGTGCACGGCTCGATCCCCCGGACGGGCACGGCCGCCAGATCACGCCTCGGCGCGCCGTTCCCGTCGGCGGCCGGTGCCAGAGCGAGGGCCTGGCCGCCGGCGATGGCTTCGAGCTTGTCGGCGTGTGACTCGACCAGCGGGCCGTCGGGCGCCGGGCGTCCGTCCGGGCGGGGGTCGAGACGCCAGAATGCGTCGTAGGCGGGGTCGGGGTAGCGGATGAGGGGTTCGCCGGCGAAGTCGTCCACAGTGACCGACTCCCTGTTCGCGAGGCGGTGCGTCGTCGGAACGAGGAGCACCCGGCGCTCCTGGTAGAGGCGCGTCACCTGCAGCCGGTCGGCCGGGAACGGCTCCCGGGCGACGACCGCGTCCACGCGGTGGTCCAACAACGCCGTCCGTACCTCGCTCCAGTCCACGTGCAGAGTGGCGACCGAGGCACGGGGATGGCTGGTGCGCAGCTCGCGCACTGCGGCGGTGATGATGAGTCCGCCCACGTACCCGATGGTGACGGCGCCGGGTACGGCGGCCGCGCGGGTCGTCGTCGCGGCCAGTTCCGCGGCGCGCAGGAGCGCTTGCGCCTGCGGCAGGAACGCCTGTCCGGCGTCGGTGAGGTGACAGCCCCTGGTGGTGCGGTCGAGCAGGCGGACGCCCAGCCGCTTTTCGAGGCTCTGGATCTGTCTGCTCAGCGAGGGCTGCGCGAGGCGCAACTCGGCTGCCGCACGGCGGAAGTTGCCGTGCTCGGCCAGGACCGTGAAATACCGGACCACGCGAAGGTCGAAGTCGGCTGGGGCCACATGGGCGATGGGCACTCGCGCATCGTACTCCGTGATACCCGATCCGTATCAGTCGGTGCGGAACAGGTCTTGGACGCCGCGCTCCGTCGGGTCCTACCGTCTGCGTACCAGCCCGGCGCCTTGCTGCGGCGGGTCAACCCGCAAGCTGACGAGGGATTCTCATCGTGCGTATTTTCGTCGCAGGGGCAACCGGATACATCGGATCGGCCGTCGTCGGAGAGTTGCTCCGAGCGGGCCACGAGGTTGTGGGGCTCGCCCGGTCCGACGCCTCCGCCGCGACTCTGGCGGGGGCCGGCATCGCGGTGCATCGCGGCGACCTCGGGGATCTGCGCAGCTTGCGGGAGGGGGCGGCGGGGGCGGACGGTGTGGTCTTCGCTGCGAACCAGCACATCAGCGAGACCACCGACGCGGGCGCCCGCGCGCGGGCCGAGCTGACAGCCGTGGAGGCGATCGGATCGGTGTTGGAACAGACCGGCAAGCCCTTCGTGGTCGCATCGGGAGTCATCGGCCGTACGCCGGGACGGCTGCTGACCGAAGAGACCCCCGTCGTTCCCGACCCCGCCGCGCTGCGGCTTCCGGTCGAGACGTCCGTCCTTGCCATGAGCCGGCGGGGGGTGCGTTCGTCGTCGGTGCGGCTGGCACCGACCGTGCACGGCCAGGAGGACATGCGCGGCTTTGTCCCGATGCTGATCGGCATCGCTCGCTCGTCGGGGGTGTCTGCCTATGCCGGCGAGGGATCCAACCGCTGGCCGTCGGTGCACCGGCGTGACGCGGCGGCCCTGTTCGTGCTGGCCCTGCAGTCCGCCTCGCCCGGTACGCCCGTGCACGCGGTCGCTGAGGAGGGGGTGCCGTTCCGGGACATCGCCGAGGCCATCGGCCGCCGGTTGAGGCTTCCGGCGGTGAGTCTGACGGCCGATGAGGCCGGCCGGCACTTCGGCCTTCTCGCCCCGCTGGTGTCACTCGACAGCCCGGCATCGAGCGCGCTGACGCGGGAGCGCTTCGGCTGGGAGCCCACGCACCCCGGACTGATCGCCGACATCGGGGAGGGCCACTACTTCAAGGAGCCTGCGTAGGGCACGGAGCGGAGCCGCGCGCCGTGCGGTGCCGCGGGGAGGCGGCCGTCCAGGAGCAACTCGCACGCTGCTAACTTTGGTGGCCGCTTGTTTCCCGTTGATTCCCGCTGACCACCATTTTTTCGGGGGCTGCACGTGCGCTCGTGGCGACACTGTCTGGACATGAGCGGCGTACGGAGTCCCCGGCTGCGGGCCGACTACACGGCGGCCGCCCGGTATCTGCAACGCCGGGAGCTCGCCATGTGGGGTGTGGTGCGGCTGCTGGCGCCGCCCCAGTTCCAGCCGCACGCCCTCGCCGGGGCCACGCTGCTCGCCTTCACCGACGACATCTGCGACCGGGGCGCCGCCTCGGGCCGTGTGAAACGGTTCGACGCGTGGGCGGGCCGGGTGGAGTCGGCTCTGGACTCCGGCACCTCGAACCACCCCTTGCTGCGTGCCTATCTGCATTCCGCTCGGGTCTGCGGGCTGCCCCGCGGCTGGGCGGACAGTTATCTGGCCGGTACGCGCATCGACCTGGAGTTCCCCGGCTTCGCCGATGAGGACGCCTACCAGCGGTACGTCGGGACGCTGACGTGGCCCGGCCTGATGCTCAGCACGGGACTCACGCCGCATCTGGTCCCCGACGAGCACTTCGCGTCCTCGTGCCGTCTGGTCGCCGACGGGCTCCAACGCGTCGACTTCCTCACGGACTTGGCCGAGGATCTGCGCGGCGGCCGACTGACGCTGCCCATGGCCGATCTCGACCGGCACGGCGTCAGCCGCACCGAACTGGAAGCCGGCCGGAGCACCCCCGCCGTGGCCGCCCTGGTCTCCGATACCGCCGGACGCGCCCGCGCCTCGCTCATCGCGGCGCAGCGCACGGTCGGCGAAGTGCCCGGCCCCTACCGGCCGGTGGTACGGAGTCTTCTCGGCCTCTACCACCACCGCCTGGACAAGGTCATGGCACTGGGCGCGGCTGTCACACGCCGACCGGTCCGGGACGACCCGCTGGCGTGTCTGGGGCTGCTGGCCCGATCCCGGCACGGCAGTGGATCGTACGAGCCTGCCCCTGCGCGGGTTTGACGCTCCGTCAGTGAGAAGGTGACGCGACGGCCGACCGGTCTCCGCTCCAGGCAGCGAGCAGCCGGTGCATGGCATCGGCCGCCTCGGGGATCGCCGCCACGGAGCAGGTCTCGTCCGTGACATGCGCCTGGTCTGGGTCGCCAGGACCGTAGATGACGACCGCGCGGGCGTCCAGCTTCTGGGCCAGCACCGACGCGTCGGTGAAGTAGGTCGCGTACTCCGGACGCCCGTCGGCTTCCGCGGGGCGCAGGACGTCGGCGAGGTCGCGGACGAGGGCGGTGGCAGGATCGGTGGCCACGCCGTTCAGGTCGAGTACGCGCTCGATCCCGGTGCCGGGGCCGGCCAGCCGCTCGACCGCCAGGAGCGCGTCGTCGGAGCCGAACCCCGGGATGGTACGGATGTCGAGCATCAACTCGGCGTGGTCGGGGACGAGATTGGGCTGGACGCCCGCGTGGAAGGTGCCGACGTTGACGGTGGCCGCACCGTGTGTCGCGCTGCGCGGCCAGTCCTGGTGCTCGTGGATCCGTACCGCCGCCGCGGCGAGCCGGGCGAGCGCGTTGTCGCCGAGTTCGGGCCGTGACCCGTGTGCGCTGCGGCCTTCGGCGGTGAGCCGCAGCCACAGAACACCCTTGTGACCGAGGACGATTCTGTTGGCGGTGGGTTCGGCGACCAGCAGCACGGGACTCGGTGTCAGACCCTCCAGCCGCGCCGCTCCCTCACACCCGGTCTCCTCGCCGAAGGTGAGAACGAGCTGTACGTCGGTTTCGGCGGGGTGGGTCGCGACCCGGTGGGTAGCGGCCGCCACCATGCAGGCCACACCGGCCTTCATGTCGCTGCTGCCGCGCCCGCGGAGCCGGCCGTCCTTGATGTCGCCGACCAGCGGGTCGAACGACCAGCCGGCCGCGTCGGCGGGGACGGTGTCCAGGTGCCCGGTCAGGGTGAGCGGGGTGCGGCTGCCGAAGCGGGCGACGAGATTGACCCGTCCGGGCTCCGGCTCGTCGGTGCGCACACTGAAACCGGCGTCGGTGAGGATCGGAGCGAGGAGCCCGGCGGCGGACTTCTCGTTCCCCGCCCTGGTGTCGAGGCCGACGAGCTGCTGGGTCAGCGAAACGGGGTCGAGCACGCGAGTGTCTCCTGTCAGTGCTGCGGGGGAACCGCGGAGCCGCGGATCACGAGGTGCAGGGGGAAGGACTTCGTCACCCGGGCGCCGTCCGGGGCTTCGATCCGGTTCTGGACCACTTCCAGCGCCGTGCGCGCGAGGTCGGCGACGGGCTGCTGCAGGGTGGTGAGTTTGGGGCGCAGCCACTCGCCGACCCGGATGCCGTCGCAGCCGATGACCGAGAGGTCCTCCGGGATGCGCAGCCCGTGCAGTTCCGCGGCGCCGAGGATGCCGACCGCGACGATGTCACTGCCCACGAAGGCCGCGGTCGGCGGGTGCGCGGCGCTCGCGAGGTAGGGGAACGTGCTGGCGCCGAACTGCTCGGTGTAGGGGCCGTGCAGGACGAGGTCCTCGTCGACCTCCAGCCCCGCGTGGGCCATGGCGTCCCGGTAGCCGCGCAGCCGGTCGCGGGTGGTGGACAGCTCGCGCGGCCCGGCGATGTGCATGATGCGCCGGTGTCCCAGCTGCACCAGGTAGGACGTCGCCTGGTGGGCGCCGCTGTAGTTGTCGACGGCGATGGTGTCGACCTCGGACGGGCTGGCGACCTCTTCGTCGAGGAGGACCACGGGCAGGCCGTCGGCGATCGCCTGGGTCAGCCGGGGGTTCTGGCGGTGCATTCCGACGTAGATCAGCCCGTCGATGGCTTCGGTCGAGGCGGCGAAGTCGCTGAAGAGTGACTCGCGCCTGGCCTGCTGGCCGGTGATTCCCACGACGAGTGCCACTCCGCTGACGGCGGCCGCCGCGGCGACCTCTTCGGCCAGGTCCGCGAAGAACGGGTTGACCAGGTCCGGTACGACCAGGGCGATGACGGGGCGGCCCGCGCGGGGTCCTGACGGGGCCGCGACCGGTACTTCGTAGTTCAGCTCGCGCACTGCGGCGTCGATGCGGGCCGCTGTTTCCGGCTGGACCTTCAGCTGTCCGCGCAAGTACCGCGACACCGTCGAGGCCGACACCTGCGCATGTTGCGCAACGCTGGTCAACGTCATCCGAACCTCCCTCACCTTTCCCGCAGTCTAGTGCGGTCACGGTAGGGCATTGACGGCGCATCCACACCCTTCTATCGTTGCGCAAAACTAGCGCAACGTTGCGCACAATCTTTGAGGAGGTACGTGTGAGCCGCGTACTCATCGCAGGCGAGTCCTGGATCAACGCATCCACCGACTTCAAGGGCTACGACGCCTTCCCCCACGCCCAGCTGGAAGTGGGCGTCACCCCGCTGCTCCAGGCCCTGCAGCGTGCGGGCCACGAGGTCACACATCTGCTCTCGCACGATGTGGCGGCCCACTTCCCGGAGACCCTGGAGAAGCTGAACGCCTTCGACGTGGTGATCCTGTCGGACATCGGCGCGAACTCGCTGCTGCTCCACCCGCAGGTGTTCGCCCAGGGGCGCCCGTTCCCGAACCGGCTCAAGCTTCTCGCCGAGTGGGTCCGGCAGGGCGGCGGCCTCGCCATGGCCGGCGGCTACCTGAGTTTCCAGGGCTTCCAGGCCAAGGCCAATTACCACGCGACCCCGATCGAGGACATCCTGCCGGTGCAGATCCTCCCGTACGACGACCGCGTGGAGTGCCCCGAAGGCGTGGGGGGCGAGCTGACCGGGGAGGCGCACGAGGTCACGACCGGACTGGCGGCCCAGTGGCCGATCCTCCTCGGCTACCAGCGGCTCACCGCGAAGCCGGACGCGCACGTGCTCGCCACGATCGAATCGCGCCCCCTGCTCGCGGTCCGCGAAGAGGGCGCGGGGCGCACCCTCGCCTTCGCATCGGACATCTCGCCGCACTGGGCCCCGACCGAGTTCATCGAGTGGGAGGGCTACCAGCAGCTCTTCCACCAGGCCGTCACCTGGCTCGCCGGCCCCTCGGCCTGACCCCGCAGGAGCCAGGCCCGTCGGGCCACCGCCCGCCGGGCCGGCAAGGCCGCGACAGCGAGCACGGACGCCCGCGCCCGCTATGACAACCCCCACACGCCCAGAGATTGCATCGGTCCCGTCGGACATACTGGCTCAAAGGAGAGCGAATACACGATGACAAGCCTCAACACCGCAGGACCCGAACCGGGCACCGCGCCCGCAGCACCAGCGCGCACAGCCCGCCGCGCCACCACGGCAGTGCTGGTCCTGGCCACCGTGCTGGCCGGACTGCTCAGCCCCCTGCAGTCCACCGTCAACGGCGCTCTGGGCAAGAACATCAACGACGGGAACGCCGCAGCCGTCATCTCCTTCGGCACCGGCCTGATCCTGATGGCCGTCATCGTGTTCGCCCGGCCGACCACCCGCCGGCAGGCGCTGAGCGTCCCCCGCAAGCTCCGCGACGGCACGATTCCCTGGTGGAACTGTGTCGCGGGCCTGTGCGGCGCCGCCGTCGTGCTCTCCGAGGGCATCACCGTCGGCACGCTCGGCGTCGCGGTCTTCCAGATCGCGCTGATCTCCGGGCTCGTCATCTCGGGTGTGGTCTGCGACCGGCTCGGGGCCACGTCCACGATCAAGCAGCCCATCACACTCCCCCGCGGGCTGGGCGCGCTGCTGGCCATCGTCGCGACGGCCGTCGCGATCTCACCGAACTTCCAGGTCCCCGGAGCCATCGCGCTGGCGGTCCTGCCGTTCGCCGCCGGACTGCTCGCCGGCTGGCAGCCCGCGGGCAACTCCGCCGTCGCTCAGGGCAGCGGGTCCATGCTGGTCTCGATCGGACTCAACTTCCTGGTGGGATTCGTCGTCCTGGGGATCGGGCTGCTGGTGCGCGCCTCCACCGGCTCGGTGAGCTTCACGCTCCCCAGCACCTGGTGGATGTACACGGGCGGTGTGCTCGGCCTGCTCTCCATCGCCTTCATGGCACTGCTGGTACGCGGACTCGGCCTCCTGCTGCTCGGGCTCGCCTCGATCGCCGGGCAGCTGGTCGGCTCACTGCTCCTCGACGTGATCAGCCCGTCCGTCGGCCAGCCTCTGCATGTGGTGACGGTCATCGGCACCGTCATCGCCCTGGTCGCGGCAGGTATCGGCATGATCCCCTCCCGCTCCGCGTCGTCGGCGGGCGCATCATGACCGGCACCGGCGGGCAGCCGTACGTCCAGACCGTCACGGGGGCGGTGCCGGCGGCCGAGCTGGGTCTCGTACTGCCCCACGAGCACCTGTTCAACAACCTGTCGAGCGTGCTCGACGAGCCGAGCTACCGGTTCTCCGCGGCGCTCAGGAACGAGAAAGTCAGCGCCTCCTCCGCCTGGGCTCTGCGGCACGACCCCTACTGCTGCTTCGACAACGTCAGCGCCAAGCCGGTCGACGACGTACACCGTGAGGTGGCGGCCTTCCAGGCCGTGGGCGGGCGCACGGTCGTCGACGTGACCTCCAGCCCCACCATCGGACGCGATCCCCAGCGCCTCCTCGACCTCGCGCGCCGCAGCGGCCTCAACATCGTCATGGGGTGCGGCGCCTACCTGGAGAAGTTCGAGGCCGACCGGATCCCGGCCGGCGAGGTCGACCGGCAGGCGGCCGCGATCACGGACGAGCTCGCCAACGGTGTGGGAGACTCCGGCGTCCGGCCCGGCGTCATCGGCGAGATCGGGGTGTCCCCCGAGTTCACCGCGGCCGAGCGCGGATCGCTCCGGGCGGCCGCGCTGGCACAACTCGGCCACCCGTCCGTCCCGTTGATGGTCCACCTGCCCGGCTGGCAGCGAAGGGCACACGAGGTGCTCGACATCGTGCTCGACGAGGTGGGCGTCGAACCGGCGAAGGTCGTCCTGGCGCACATGGACCCCTCCGGCGCCGACGTCGACTACCAGCGCTCGGTGGCTGATCGCGGCGTGTGGCTCGAATTCGACATGATCGGTATGGACGTCACGTTCCCGAAGGAGGGCGAGTCACCCGCGTCCACCGACACGGCGGATGCCGTCGCCGGCCACATCGACCACGGCCACGCAGGACAGCTGCTGCTCAGCCACGACCTCTTCCTCAAGCAGATGTGGACCCAGCACGGCGGCAACGGGCTCATCTACGTCCCCACGGTCTTCACCGAAATGCTCGCGGCCCGCGGAATCGACCGCGCCCTGATCGACACCCTCACCCGCCAGAACCCCGCCCGCATGCTCACGGGGCGGACCCGGGCGGCTTCCCCGGGGCAGCCGCCCGGGCGGTGACACGGAGCCGTACGCGCCCGGACACCGACAGGCCGGGCGGCTGACAGGTCCGAAGCCCGTGGAGACCGGGCGCCCGCCGCACTCGGGCCGGGGCAAGGCCCGCCGGGCCGGGCTCAGCACTCGCTCAACGACATCCCGGAGCCCAAGGGACTAAAGGGGACTCCCCTGAACGGGATCCCAGCATTCCGGCTGCTCCTGCTGCTCCCGCTCATCGGCCGCGGCGGCGGCACGCAGCGCCGCCTCGACCCGGCGGTTGCCGGTCATGGTCGCCGTGACGGCGGTCATGGTGAGGAGAAGGCCGGCGGCGGTGTAGAGCGGGGTGCGTACGTCGTAGGTGGCGGCCAGCCAGCCGCCGATGAAGGCGCCGAACGGGGCGGCGCACATGGCGAGCATGCGCGAGGTGGAGGCGACCCGGCCCATCAGGCGAGCGGGGACGATCGCCTGCCGGAGGGAGGGGCCGAGCACCATCGTGGCGCCCATGCCCGCTCCGCAGACGGCGAGTGCGAGGCCGGCGACGTACGGGTCCGGGGCAGCGGCGAGGGCCAGGATGGCGAGTCCCTCGACCGCGGCCGTACAGGTGAGCGCGGCCCCGGTGCCGAGTCGTCGGCCGAGAGGGGAGGCGATGCCCGAGCCGAGCAGTCCGCCGGTGGCCTCCGCCGTGAGGAGGAGGCCGAACCCGAAGGCGCCGATGCCGAGACGATCGTGCGCGAAGAGGGCCAGTACGGTCTCCACGGCGAGGAAGGCGATGTTCCCGACCGCCGGACGCAGCGCGAGCCCGAGCAGCAACTGGTCCCGGAACACGTACGAGGCGCCGGCCCGCGCCTGCCGCAGCAGCGGCTCACGCGCCTGCGGTACGGCCGGGGGTGCGGCAGGCAGCGACCGTACGAGCAGCGCGGAGAGCGCGAACGACACCGCGTCGGCCAGCAGCGGCAACGCCCGCCCGAGTGCGAGCAGCGCACTGCCCGCAGGCGGCCCCGCGAAACCGGACGCGGCGGTCTGGGCGCCGCGCAGGCGGGAGTTGGCGCGCTCCAGGACGGCGGGGGCGCGGCCGAGCAGATCCGGCAGGTAGGCCGTGGCGGCCGTGTCGAAGAAGAGTCCGCCGAGGCCGAGCAGGAAGGCAACGGCCGCGAGCAGCGGGATGCTCAGCATGCCGAGTGTGGCGGCTGCCGCCGGTGTCGCGAGCAGCACCGCACGCGCCGCGTCCATGACCCACATCGTGCGCCGGCGGTCCCAGCGGTCGACCAGCGCACCGCCGAGCACCCCGAGGAGCAGCCACGGCAGCGTCCCGGCGGCCGTGACGACGGCGAGTGCCATGGGATTCCGCGTCAACGCCAACGCGAGCAGCGGCAGCGCGGCTTGGGACACCCCGTCGCCGAGCGAGGACACCGTCTGCGCAGTCCACAGCCGCCCGAACCCGGTCGGTAACGTCCGTGCATCCGGCGTCATTCGGTGTCCCTCTCGGCCTGCTCACGCGCTGCCGGGTGGAACAGCGCGAAGACGAGTGAGGCGTCCGGCAGTGACGGATCGGACAGCTGCCGGTACTCGTCCGCCAGCGCCTGCAGCCGCGCCCCCAGCTCCGCGAACTGCTCCCCGGTGAGCCGCAGATGGGCCATCCGTACGTGCCGCTCGCCGTCCGCGGGCGCCGCCTCCAGGTCCGCCACCGCATGCCGCATCAGCACATCCGGCCCTCCCGCTCCCGGATCGGGCAGCACGATCGTGCGCGCTGCCATTGCGTAGTACCGCTCGGTGACGCCCCGGACCTTCCGCGTCCGTACCACCCGCACCAGGCCGGCCCGTTCGAGCAGCCGTACGTGGTAGCTGGAACTCCCCTTCGCCAGGCCCACTCGCTCGGCGATCTGCGTGATCGTCGCGGGCTCGAAGCGGAGCACGGCCATGATCCGGTGACGCGTGAGACTGGAAACGGCGCGCAGCTGCTCTTCAGTGGTGACGTGGAACGTCTCGGGAAGATCGTCGGTGGGCATGCACCCAATGGTCAACACTTCTTGACCATTGGGCAAGGGGTTTTTGCTCGGGCTTCCGGAACACGCCCAGGACAGGCCGCACGCGCACCGCCCCGAACCTGCACCTCACGACCCGCGCCCAGCAGCACCGTTGACACCCCCTCAAGCCCCGGTTACCGTCCCGCACATAGGACATCGGACGTCTTATGTTTCCTCCTTCAGGGAGTCGCGATGACGAGCAGGGCGAACAGCAGCGTGTCCCGCAGAGCCGTCCTCATCGGAGGTGTGGGGGCCGCCACCGGCGCCGCCCTGGCGGGGGCCGCTCCTCCGGCGTTCGCCGCCACCGCGCGCTCGGCAGCAGCCCCGCCGGGCGCGGATCCGACCCGTGGCAAGCACAAGTACTTCTCCTTCGACACCGGCCTCTGGAACGGTCATCTGATGTCGAACTGCCAGGTGAGCATGGGGAAGTTCGAGAAGGACACGAGCAACAACCCGCTGTTCGGCGAGGGGCTGTACGCGAGCCCTTCGCTGCCCTGGGAGCCGCGCTTCGACAACGGGTATCCGAATGTCTTCTGGGACCCCGGGGCCCGCAAGTACCGCTGCTACTACACGCTGTTCATCGTCGACCCCTCATCGTCCAGTACCCCGGTGGACCAGCGCCCCGGGAAGCCGTACTCCACCGAGGGCCGGGTCACGGGCTGCGGTTACGCCGAGTCGGCCGACGGTGTCCACTGGACCAAACCCGCCCTGGGCATCGTCGACTTCAACGGCAGCACGGCGAACAACCTCCTCCTCAAGAACGTCCAGGGGACCTCCGTCCTCCACGACCCCGGGGATCCCGACCCGTCCCGCCGGTACAAGCTGCTCACCCTCGCATCGACACTGTCCGTCGCGTTCTCCGCCGACGGGATCCACTTCACGCCACTGCAGCCCTGGCCGGCCAACAGCCCCGCTCCTGGGGCCGACTGCCACAACCGCGTCTTCAAGGACAGCGTCAGCGGGGACTACGTCCTCATCACCCGGCTGTGGGACAACAACATCCGCGTGGTGGCGATGGCGCGGAGCCGCGACTTCATCAGCTGGTCGAAGCCCGTGGAGGTGCACCGCGGCAACGGCTTGGAGGCGCAGACGTACTCGATGCCGTCGTGGGAGTACGGCGAGGGCCTGTACCTCGGCCTGGACTCCGTCTACACCGATGGTGACGACACGCTCCCCGATTACGACACGGTGAGCCTCGCCCTGCAGTGGTCCACCAACATCACCGAGTGGAACGACGTCGCCCCGGACGACAGCACGTTCATCCCGCACGGGCCTGGCATGGGCCAGTACCCCCGCGGCGCGTTCGACAGCAGCGTGATCTTCGCTTCGGTGCCGGTCGAGACCGGCGACCGGCTCTGGTTCTACTACATGGGCGGCAAGGGCCTGCACACCTCCTGGCGCCAGACCGCACTGGGGCGGGGCTGGATCCAGAAGGACAAGTTCGCCTGCTACGGCAGTCGGGTGGCGCACCGGCCCGCCATGGTCACCACCCAGGGCCTCGACTTCTACGGCGATGACCTGCGTCTCCTCGCCGACATCGACCATGGCGGCTCGGTCTCCGTAGCGCTGACGGACCAGAACGGAACCGTTGTCCAGCCGGGCTTCGGGGCGGACAGGAGCCTGCTCACGCCGGGACCTGACGGCTGGCACCAGGTGCACTGGCGCGGCGCCGACGTACGCTCGTTGACCCCAGGTGCCTTCTACGCCCTGCGCATCACCCTGCGGAACACCCGGTTGTGGGCCATCGGCGGGGACTTCTACGTCCGGCCGTTGAAGTACGCGAAGCCCTGACGCCCGGCAGGACGCGTGTCCCGTCCCGCCGCGGCACCGGACACGCTCTCACTGGTGCTGCACGCCGCGGAACGTGCTGCACCAGGTGCGGTTCCGGCCCGGCAGGCCGCCCGGCTCCGGCTTGCACACGTACGGGCAGAACAGGCTGTTGAGCACCCAGGGCGTGCTGTGCGGGCCGAAGCTCTTCGACATCGCGGCGTCCTGGGTGATGCCGTAGGCGGCCACGGCGAGCTTGCCGGTGCTGCGGAAGCGCGCCATCTGGTCCGTCAGGAAGGTCTTGTGTGCCGCGAACCACGGGTTGGAGAGCAGGAAGTCGTTCCATTCCTTTTCGTCGACGGGGTGCTGGGTGGCGTTGTTGATCACCTGCCACACGGGGGTCCCCTTCGCGATGCCGTGGCGGCTCGCGAAGGCCGGGTTCACCGGATCGTTCATGTGCTGCTTCCAGAGCTGCACCAGGGAGAACTCCGTAGCGAGGAACTTCTGGTCGCTGCGGAGGTACGGCAGCACGTAGTCGACGTACTTCTGTGCCGCGCCCGGGGCGGCCACATGCGGATGGATGTCCACGCCCGCGATGGACGGGGTGTGCGCGGTGAAGGTCATCCAGCGATGGGTCTGCGCGGTCCGGCCGCCGGGCTTGTCGAGGGCGTTGAGCGCGCCCATGTAGATCTTCGTCCTGCAGTCCGCTCCGAAGTGCGTCTGCCGGTACTGGGCGGTGTGCCGGGCGAGTTCCTCGTAGAAGACGTTGATGCGGGCGGTTTCGCGGTCGGCCTTCCTCGTCTCGAAGAACGGCTCGTTGCCGACGGTCAGGATGTCGACCTTGCCCATGGCCCCTGCCAGCACCTTGTCCAGCCGGGCCAGGGCGGTCCGCATGGCCGGGCTGCCGGGGGCCGGTATCGGCGCGTCGTGGTACTGGAACTTCAGGGTCAGTACGGTGCCGTAGCCGCGGGCGGCCCCCTGGAGCAGTTTCGCGGGCCCGGTCTGGCCGGCGAGGTCCCCGTGGTCGACGTCGGACATCAGGTAGAAGCCGCGTATCCAGGTGGCGGAGACCGCCTCGAGCTCGGCAAAGTCGATCTTGTCCAGGGCCTGGTTGACGTTGGCGGCGAGTACGCCGGAGGCGGGCGGTGCGGACACCTTGCCCGCGGTGGAGGAAGGCGCCGGCGTCGCGGTGGGGGTGCGGGTCGCGGAGCTGCTCCCGCCGCTCCGGTGCTCGCCGCATCCCGCCACTCCCAGCGTCGCCAGCGCGGCGGCCCCGGAGAGGGTGAACAGCCGTCGCCTGGAGAGTCCTCCGCGTCGCATGCCGCCATCGGTTCCGGTGTCGCTCCCTGTCATGCGCTGTCGCCTCCCGGCCTGTTGCGTTCGCGTGTGCGGCCTCATCAGGTGTGCTGGAGGGGCCGTTGCACGTCAGGACGGAACAACACCTTCCACAGGTTCGCTTCAGAATCAAAATCGTGTGCGGATGCCCTGCTGCCGAGCGAGGCGATCCGCATCCCGCTGGGGTGAGGCCCGGTTGCCGCCAGGTACGGAAAGGGGCTCCCGCACAGGGAGTTGTCCTGTGCGGGAGCCCTGGGGGGCGCGCGGCTGGAGCGAGGACACGAAGACAGGTCGGCGCGGTCCCACCCGCCTTCGCCACGGCATGCAGTGGGCCGGGTTGTCGTCGGTACGGCTACGCCCGGCCGTCCGTCCTGCGACGGCGCATGACCATGGCGCCTGCCGCGACCGCGGCGAGCACCCCGGCGCCCACCGCGATCTGGGTGCTGTTGGAGCCCTGGCTGGTGCTGCCGATGCCCGTCTTCATCGTGCCGGTCGGCCTGCTGCCGGCGGAGACGGTGAAGGTGCTCTGCAGCTTCGTCCCGTCCGGGCAGATCACGCCGACACCGTAGGAGCCGGCCTTCGTTCCGGCCGGGACGGTGAACTGCCCGACCAGGTCGCCCTTGTGGGTGCCGGTGGCCAGCTGGAACTCGCCGCCGGCGGTGCTGTCGCCGTCCGCCGCCGAGACCGACCTGCCACATCCGGTCGTGTTGACCGTGACGACCGAGCCAGGAGCGGCGGTCGAGGGGTTGACCTCGACTCCGCCGCCGGCGGCGAACGCCGACGACGTCGGGAGACCCACTGCGGCGACAGCGAGCGCGGTGCCGGCGATGAGACGGGCTATAGGCATGGGGGTGTTCCTTCCAGCGAGCCGGCACGCGACGCCCGTGCGCCGCCGGAAAAGGGGAAACCGGACCCGCGTGCCCAGCCAATTGGCTTCCACAGCCGGACGCATAGCGGAAGACGCCATCCGGGTGACGGACCGGTACGGCGCCCCCGGCGTTCGCGCTGCGGCCCCGGCGGCCCGGACACCGGACACCGCCGCCGACATGGGCTGTTCACAGCTGAACCTCAGAGATAAGATGTCTGATGTCTTAATTCTGATCATGAAACCCACTGTGAGGAGTCGCGGGTGGACCTCGATCCTGTGCCCGGACAGAAGGGGCCGCGCGGCCCCGGACAGCAGGGAAGCGTGCACCGAGTGGCCGTGATCGGTGCCGGTGCCATCGCCCGTGATCACGTCACCGCGTTCGCGGGCGTGCCCGGCCTGCGGCTGGCCCACGTGGTCGACCGCCATCCCGAACGGGCCGCCGCGCTGGCCGCTCTCGCCGAGGGCGCCACCTGGTCGACCGACCCGGCGACCGCATGGTCGGACGGTATCGACGTCACGGCCGTATGCACCTCCCCCGAATCGCACGCCGACCTCTCCGTGGCCGCGCTCCAGGCCGGCAAGGCGGTCCTGCTGGAGAAACCCGCCGCGCTGAACGTCGCCGACGTCGACCGCGTCCTCACGGCCGCGGATACCGCGGGCCGGCCCCTGCTCATCGCCCAGACGGCGCGCTTCCAGCCCGTCCATCTGGAGATCGCCCGGGCAGTCGCCGAAGGCGCGATCGGCACCCCCCGGCTGGCCCACCTCACCTGGTACACCGGCCATGTCTGGCCCGGCGGATGGCGGGGCTGGCAGCTCGACGCGTCCCGGTCCGGAGGACACGTCGCCCACAACGGTGTGCACGCCCTCGATCTGCTGACCTGGCTCATGGACGACGAGCCGGTCCGGGTCTTCGCCCGCCCCTGCCGTACCTGGGCACCGGGGATGCCGACCCCCGACAGCTTCCAGATCCTGGTCCGCTTCGCCGGCGGCGCCCTGGCCACCGTCGAACTGTGTTACGCGCTCGCCGCACGCGGCACGTTCGTCCGCCGCCTCATGCTGTCCGGCACCACCGGCACCCTGCACCACAGCAGCGAGGACGAACCGCGGGCACACTCCGCCTCCCCCGTCGCCCCCGCCTCGATCGAGGGGGCGATGGCCGAGCAGACCAGACATCTGCGCGACGTGCTGGACGGGGCCGCTCCCCCGCTGACCGCACCCCGCCAGGTGCGCGCCGCCCTGGCCGCCGCCCTCGCAGCCCAGCTCAGCACGGACGAGGGCCGCCCCGTCGACATCAAGGAGGTCCGCTGAGATGAGAGTCCTGATCGCGTCCGGGGTGCGGCACGCCCGTGACTACGTTCCGCTGCTGCGGTCGCTGCCCGGTATCGAGGTCATCGGCTGCGCCGACACCGCCGACAGCCCCTTCGCCGGGGACAGCGCCGCACTCGCCCGTACGACGGGCATTCC
The DNA here is from genome assembly GCF_010548145.1 of Streptomyces sp. SID10853. GTDB lineage: Bacteria > Actinomycetota > Actinomycetes > Streptomycetales > Streptomycetaceae > Streptomyces. Next base: position 9,697 of record NZ_JAAGLN010000054.1, on the reverse strand, counting down.
GCTGCTCGACCTGGACCAGGGGCTCGCCTCCTGCGACATCGCCCTCGTGTGCAGCGAACCCACGCGCCATGTCGGCCTCGCGGTGCGAGCACTCGAAGCGGGGCGTCATGTGGTGGTCGACAAACCCGCCGCGACCGACCCCGTCGGCTCACAGCGCCTGTGGGACGCCGCCGACCGCTCACCCGGGCTGCTCACCGCCGTGCACCGGCTCTACTCGCCGCAGCTCGTGCGCGCCCGGCGCATCGTCGACTCCGGTGCCATCGGTCTGCCCCTGGCCGTCGACGCGGAGTGGCTCGCGGCCGGCGGACTCGACGGAACCACCGTCGAGCGGCCCGAACTCGTCTGTGACCCCGCCCTGTCCGGCGGCGGTGAACTCATGAACTTCGGCTGGTATCCGGCGCTGGCGATCCGTCATCTGACCGGTCTTGAGGTGGAGGAGGTCGTCGCCTTCAGCAGCGCCGCACCCCGTGCGCCGCTCTTCGACGGCCCGCACGGTGCGTACGGGGTCGAGGACGCGGCGGTCCTCTCGCTCCGTCTGCGCAACGGGGTCGTGGCGACGGCCACCGTGGCCCGTACCCCCGCCGGTGTCGGCCCGGCCCCGGTCTCGTCCAGCCTGCGCGTGCTCGGCTCGCACGGCCATGTGCTCGCCGACGAGGACGCCCCCTCGGTCACCGTGCGCGGGGCGGACGGCGGCAGGGTGTCGCGCCGGATCGGCGGGGCCGCAGGTGAGACGGCGCTGCGGCGGCTGTTCACCGAGTTCCGCGACGACATCCGCTACGGACGTACGCCGCTGGTGACGGCGGCCGACATCCACGCGGCCGTCGCCGTGGTCGATGCCGCGCTGTCCTCGGCGCGCCAGGACGGCGCTCCCGTCACCCCCGTTCCGGGCCGGGCCACGGCATAACACGCCGGCCTCGCTCCGGCGCACCGCCGTCCGCGCGCTGCCCGAACTCCGCGTAGCAGCTGGACAACTCATAGACGAAGTCAATGAAACCGGCCGGATCTGTTTATGGTTTTTGGGTGATGGGCTTCCTACCGTGAGGCGACCGGCCGACCGGCTGGTTTCCGGAGCGCTGCGGCTGCGCAGCCCCGCTGCTCCGGAGCGTTGTCGCTGAAGAGGGAAGTTGTCTGTGATGAGCACGTCTGTGGCCGCTGTCCAGGTGTCCGACGAGGTCCGGGAGGCTGTGCGTGAGGGGCGTCCGGTCGTCGCCCTGGAGTCGACGATCTTCACGCATGGTCTGCCGCGTCCGCGGAATCTAGAGGTGGCCCTGGAGGCCGAGGAGACGCTGCGGGCGCAGGGGGTGGTGCCCGCGACGATCGGGGTGTTCGAGGGACGCCCGACCGTCGGTCTGAGCACCCAGGAGATCACCGAACTGTCCGGCGCGGACGGGATCGTGAAGGTGAGCCTGCGTGATCTTCCGGTCGTGACCACCCTGGGTGTCCATGGCGGGACCACGGTCGCGGCCACCGCGTTCCTCGCGCACCGGGCCGGGATCAAGGTGTTCTCCACCGGTGGTCTGGGCGGTGTCCACCACGGCGCGTCGGAGACCTTCGACGAGTCCGCGGACATGACCACGCTCGCCCACACCCCGGTCCTGGTCATCAGCGCGGGCGTGAAGTCCATCCTGGACGTCGCCGCGACCCTGGAACGGTTCGAGACCCTCAACATCCCCGTACTCGGCTACGGCACCACCCGCTACCCCGGCTTCTACGTCACCGACTCGGGGCACGAGATCGGCTACTCGGTCTCCACCGCGGAGGAGACCGCCCGTATCCTCGCCGCCCGCGACGCCCTGGGTCTGCCCCAGGCCGTCCTGCTCGCCAACCCCGTACCCCAGGACAAGCAGCTTCCGCCCGAGGAACTCGACGCGATCCTCGCCCGCGCATGGGACCAGGCCGAAAAGGCCGGCATCACCGGCAACGACACCACCCCCTTCCTCCTGGACCACATCCGGCGCGACACCCAAGGCCGCAGCCTCCAGGTCAACATCGACGTCTACCGCGGCAACGTCGCCCTCGGCGGCCGTATCGCCACCGCCCTCACACGCTGAACCGCCCACGCTGCGCGGCACGCCGTACAGCGGAATAAGGAGGCATACCTTGCTCGGGATCATTGGCGATCTCGTCCAGGACGTCGTCGTGTGGCTGGCGGAGCCGATCCAGCACGGTACGGACACCGAGGCCGAGATCTTCCACACGCGGGGCGGCAGCGGCGCCAACGTCGCCGCCTGCGCGGCGCGTCTCGGACCGACCCGGTTCATCGGGTGTGTCGGCGACGACCCCCTCGGTTCGTCGCTGGTCGCCGGGCTGGACGCGGACGGTGTGGACGTCCGCGTCCAGCGCAACGGGAGCACCGGCACGATCGTGATCCTCATCGACGAGAACGCCGAGCGGACCATGCTGCCGCACCGGGGTGCCTCGACACTGCTCGACGAGGTCCCGGACGAGTGGCTCGACGGGCTGGAACTCCTGCACGTACCCGCCTACACCTTCGACGGCGAACCCACCGGCACCACCGTGGCCGATGTGGTCCGCCGGGCGAAGAAGCGTGGTGTCCTGGTCTCGATCGACGCCTCGTCGACCGGGATGCTGTCGCACTACGGTGTCCGGCGGTTCCTGGCCCTCATGGCGGACCTGCGGCCTGACTTCCTGATCGCCAACGAGAGCGAGGCCGCGTTCCTGGGCCTGTCGGTCGGCGGTGCGCCAGGACCCAACCGGGACCTGGTACGGGACACGGTCGTCGTGGCGAAAGCCGGGCCGGATCCGACCGTTGTCCACGTCCCCGGGGGCGCGTCCATGGCCGTGCCGGTGCCGCCGGTGCGGCGGATACGCGACCTCACCGGTGCGGGCGATGCCTTCGCCGCCGGTTTCCTGTCCGCGTATCTCGCGACCAGGAACCTGCACGAGGCGTGCGTCGGCGGCCACCGCGCTGCCGCACACGTCCTCGCCACCCCCGGCTCCACGATGGCGCCCGGTCCCTCGGCCGCCCCTGACCTGAGCGCGGGGACCCGATGACACGGCCGCGGTACGACACGGCCCAGGCGACCGCCGGGCCGGAGTCGGCGGACCGGCGCAGTTCGGTCGTGGCGCTGGTGGTCGCGCTGCTCGCGGCGTGCACCGCTTTCCAGCTCAACGCCAGCATGCTCAGCCCGGTGCTGGTCGTCATGGGCAGAGAGCTCCATGCCGACCAGATCACCGTCGGGCTCTCGCAGACGGCCTTCTACACCGGCACGGCCGTCTTCGGGCTGTTCCTCCCTCGGCTGAGCGACATCGCAGGCCGGCGCAGGGTCCTGCTCGGGATGATGACCGTGATGATCGCCGGTGAGGTACTCGCCGCACTGGCCCCGGACATGACGGTGCTGATCGTCGCGCGCGGCATCCAGGGCGTCACCGGCGCGGTGGTGCCGATCTGTCTGATGATCCTTCGCGACGAGGTCCGGGATCCGCGCCGCTACGGGACCCTGATGGGCGTCGTCACCGCGATCAACGGCGGCATCGCCGGTCTTGATGCGATCCTCGGCGGGATGCTCGGGAGCACCTTCGGATTCCGCTCGGTCTTCTGGCTGATCGCCGTCGTCGGCGTGGTCGCGGTGGTGTTCTGCTACCGCGGTGTCCCCGAGTCGCGCCCCTCCCGTGGGGTCCGGCTGGACTGGTACGGGGTGCTGTTCCTCGCCGGGGTCGTCCTCCTGTTCCAGTCGGCCGTCAACGAGATGGGCAAGGGGCGCGGCGCCGACTGGACGCTGATCGGGGCGCTGCTGGCCGGGGGCGCGGTCTGCGGCGCGGTCTTCTGGCGTATCGAGGGCACGGTCGCCCAGCCGCTGGCCTCGCCCGCTCTCCTCAAGCGCAGAGCGACCTGGGCGACCGTGGGCACGACCGTACTGACCCTGGCGGGCGTGATCGCGGCGGTCAACGGGATCGCCATGTCGATCGCGCAGGACAGTGCCGCCGGGTTCGATCTGGGGGCCGATTCCGCCTCGCTGCTCCTGCTGACGCCGTACGCGCTGCTCGGCTGGATCGTCGCGCCTTTCGCCGGGCGGCTCGCGCCCGCGACCGGTTACCGCGCGATCCTGCGGATCGGGCTGGCCGGCAGCGTGGCCGGCCTGGTCGGGCTCGCCGTGTTCGGCACCCGGAGCCTCGTCTTCCTCGTCGGCGCCACCCTGCTCCTCGGTGTGGTCTACGCGGGCATGGCCAACATCATGCTCAACGGGCTCGGTGTCGTACTCTCCCCACCGGGCAACCCGGGCTTCCTGCCCGGCCTGAACTCCGCGGGGTTCGGTCTCGGCGCCGGGCTCAGCTTCGCGATCCTGCCCGCGGTTCAGGTGGCCGCGGACGTACACGGGCAGGGCAGCAGGGCCGGGTACACCTGGGCGCTGCTCGTCGGCGCCGCGATCATGGCGCTCGCGTTGCTGATGTCGCTGCTGATCCCGCAACCTGTCGAGGCGGAGACGGCGGACTGACCGGCCTCCGGAACGGGATCAGGAAGAAGAGAAGAGATTCGATGTACGTCAAGATCTGCGGTCTGCGCACCGCCGGGACCGTCGATGCTGCCGTCGAGGCGGGTGCGGATGCCGTGGGTTTCGTCTTCGCTCCCGGCAGTCCGCGGCTGATCGGCCCCGAAGCGGCCCGCGCGCTGGCCGGGCGCGTACCCGCCGCGGTCGAGACCGTCGGTGTGTTCCGCCGGCAACCGGTCGACGAGGTTCTGGCGACGGCATCGGCGGTGGGTCTCACCACCGTCCAGCTTCACGGGGACGAGGAGGACGGGGACTTCGAGCGGGTGCGCGCGGCGGGGTTCCGGACGATCCGCGCGATGTCCAGCGACAGGTACCTCACACATCCGGCGCCGGACCCGGTGGACCGGCTGCTCATCGACGCGCCGCTGCCGGGCAGCGGGTCCCGCTTCGACACTGGCCGGCTCCGGGAGCGGCCACCGCGGGGGTTCTGGCTCCTGGCCGGCGGCCTGGACACGGCGAACGTGACCGCGGCCATCCGCTCCGCGGGACCGGCCGGGGTCGATGTCTCCAGCGGGGTCGAATCGTCGAGGGGCGTCAAGAGCGCCGACTTGATCCGCAGCTTCGTCGAGACCGCGCGCAACGGGTGACGCCAGGTCTGCGGCCTTCTCACGGCCTTCCCCTGGGTCACCTCTCCCTCAGCCACCAAGCATCACAATCAACTACTGCCCGGCGAATAGGCTTTGACTATGAGGATTACGCTGCGGCAGATCGAGATCTTCGTCATGGTGGCGGAGCATCTGCACTTCGGGAGGGCGGCCGAGGCCCTGCACATCTCCCAGCCGACGGTGAGCCAGGAGGTCGGCAGGCTCGAACGGGCCCTCGGCCTGGCCCTCTTCGACCGCACCCGCCGTTCGGCTTCGCTGACGCCCGCGGGCGAGTCGATGGTCGAGGAAGGCCGCCGGCTGCTCTCCCAGGCCGACCACCTGGTCAGCAAGGTGCGGCTGTACGAGGAGTCCCGGATGAAGACGATCCGGGTGGCCGCGACGCCGAGCGTCGTCAACCGGCTGCTGCCCGCCGTGATCAGCCGGTGCGAGAGGGAGCTTCCCGGTCTCGACATCGAGGACATCGCCGTCGAGACCGGAGCCGTGTCACCCCTCCTGTCCGCGGGGCACGGCGACATCGGGCTCGGCCGCTTCCTCGATCCGATCGAAGGCTTCCGGACGGAAGTGATCACCGACGAGGAGATCCTCGTGGCGCTGAGCCGCAACCACCCCTGCGCCGGAGCCGCCCGGATCTCCCTGGACGAACTGCACGACCTTCCGCTGCTCCTGTGGTCACGGGAGCAGCATCCGCAGTACTACGACTATGTCCGGGCGATCTGCGTGGAGCGGGGACTCAACCCGATGGTGCTGGTGAGCCCGCCGCGGATCGTCGGCTCGCGGCAGTATCTCCTCTCCGAAGCCAGGGCCTTCTCTCTCGTCCCCCGGTCCGCCGTCGGTCATCTCTCCGACGATCTGCGGACGGTTTCCCTGCAGAAGCCGGCGACCCTGCCGCTGGAGATGCAGTGGCGCGACGACGACCCGCGCCCCTACGCGAGGGCGTTGTGCGAGCTGATCGCGGACGAGGCAGCGGCCCTCGCCTGAACGGCAGTTGACCGAGGCGCCGCCCGACTCGGACGCCGGGCGCACTCCGGCCGGTCCCCCGGGCTCAGACTCTCCGGCGCACCCGGCGCGCTTCCCCGGGCTCAGACTCCGCGGCGTTTCCGGCGCGTTCCCCGACGGTGGTCCATCGCGCAGTTCGTCAGGCCGACGAGTATGAGCGCCGCCGCGGTCGCTGCGGTCACCCGGAACCCCGCCGTCGACCCGTGCGCCTCACTGATGCTCCCGCCGAGAGCCGTCCACAGCGCCTGACCGACGATGAGCGCGCTGGCGAGCATCGTCATGACCGTGGCGGTCCTCCCCTGCGGGGTCCGGCGGCCCGCGATGCTGAACAGCGTCACGATGACTCCGCCGACTCCACATCCCGCGCAGGTCAGGGCAGCCGTGACCATCGCCACCGAGGACGCCGCGACGAGCGCGCCCGAGGCCGCGAGGACGATGGCCGCGAAGACCAGCCAGCGCGTCCAGAGGGCGAATCCCGCGGGGGCGAAGACGACCAGGACCGCGGTGGCGACCGAGCCGACACTCATCCCGCCGTAGACGATCCCCGTCGAGAGCTCCATGCCGTGGGCCCGCATGAACACGGTCAGCGCCGTCAGCGTCGAGCCGAAGAACCCGCCGACGAGGAACATGCCCAGCGGAAGGATCATGATCCGGGGCCGGAGGACGCCGTGGAGCCCCGCGGGCGCATCGCCACCGGCCGCGTCGCGGAGCGGCCCCGGCAGCTCCGCCGTCCGGTGGACGGCGAAGGCCACCACGAACACGGCCGCGATCAGGGCCGCTACGGCAAGCGGGGCTCCGGCCCCGAACCCGGTGGCCAGCAGGCCGATCACAACGGGGCCCAGCACGAACGCCGACTCGTCCGCCACGGACTCATAACTCATGACGAGCGACAGGATCGCGTCACGCCGCTGCGCGCTGTCGGTCCTCGCGGTGACGAGAGTGATCAGCCGCGTCCGCGACAACGGCGCGACCGGCGGCGCGCTCGCACCGACGGCAAAGCCGACCGCCCCCACCCAGACGACCGGCACCGATGAGTACGTCAGCAGGACGAACGCGGCCAGAGCCGCCACGTTGACGGCGGAGCACACCAGCAGGACGCGGCGCTGCCCGTACCGGTCGGCGAACGATCCGGCAGTGGGCCCGAAGACCGCGGTGCCGATGCCGATCACCGCGGACACCGCACCGCTCTGGGCGATCGAGCCCCGGACGTCGGAGACGAGGGTGAGCGCGCCGACCACGGTCATGGCGAACGGGAGGCGGCTCACGAAGGCGAGCGGGAAGAAGCCGTAGCCGACGAGATCGACCAGGGAGCGGAACCTCGACGGCGCAGCGGCCGCATCCACTGCGGCCCCTCCGGCGGGCGCCTCGGTTCCGGGTATCCCGGCCCCGGGCACTTCGGCTCCTGGTATGTCGGCTCCGGGCGCTTCGAGCTGGTCCTGCGCTGCGGGTCTCGACACGGAATTCCTCACGTTCGGCTCTCCATCGCGTGCGGGCCGTACGGCACTCGGCAGACGGCTGGGCCATTGCCCCGTAGGACGCTAGGAGCCGAGCAGGTCCGGCATCAACAATCAAACAGCGACCCGTACATAGGGTGAGGCTATGGAGGCGCCGCTCGCTCAGCCCGCGACCGGCGCCTCCACCGCCGGGCCGGCCGGAGGGAGGCCGGAGTCCGGCCGCGTGCCGGGACCGTCGAGGAGCGAGGTCAGCGCCGTGTTGAGGCCGCGGCGCAGTGTGGTGGTGTCCGGTGCGAGGGAGGTGATCAGCATTCCCGGTTCGGGCAGCGTCATGAGCGCTGTGGCAGCGGGGCCGGAAGCCCGCTCCGCGTCGGTCCGGCCGTACAGCTCCGGGTCCACGAGGAGGACCGATCCGATGCACGGCTGTCCCCCGGTGACGGCCGGGCCGTCCCACCCGGGCGCGGACGGGCCCGCGGTGAACTCCTGGTCGTAGAGCGGTCGCCCGTCGACCTCCAGCCTGATGTGCTGGCTGAACGCGCCGGGCCGTTCCCCGTGCCGGCCCAGCAGCACCTCCTCGCGCAGGAGGAGACGGGCACCACGGGCGAGGCTGATCCGGATGTCGGTGCGGTGGCGGCAGCCGTGGGCCGCGATCACCAGCTCGGGGAGCCAGGTCAGGGTGGCGCCGGCCCCGACCCTGATGTCGATCCCGAGGCGGGACTGCGCACCGTGCCGCCCCGGCAGCAGCAGGGTGGGCGCCACCTCGCCCAGGGTCAGCGCGCTGCCCGGCCCCACATCGACGGCCAGACTCAGCCGGTCCCCGCCGAGCGGTCCGGCTGCGCCCGCCGAGAGGTGTACGTCGACGGGGACGGTGTGCCGGTGCGTCCACGCCGTGACCGCGTCCTGCGGACCGGGCAGCGTAGGGCGCAGCATCAGCGGCCAGGCCGAGCGCAGCACGCGGATGCGCGTCCCGGGCAGCCGGCCGCCGCCCCCGCCGGGTGAGCTGTCCTCGGTGCTCCCGGTGCTCCCGGTGCTCTCGGTGGCCAGGCGGGCCTGCGCATCCATGGCCTGCGGCCCGTCAGCCCGCGTCGGCGGGCGCGTGCGTGCCGGTGGCGATGCCCGCGCCGGTGCCCGTACTCGTATCCGTGCCCGTCCCCGTACTCGTGTCCGCTCCGGGGCTCGTGCCGCCGCTGAGCTGTTCGCGTACCCAGGCGGCGACCGGGGCCGCTGCCTGGTCCTCCACGAGGGACAGGAAGCAGACGGGCAGTCCGCCGCGCACGGCGTGTGCGTCACGGGCCATGACCGACAGGTCCGCGTTCACCTGGTCGGCGAGGTCGGTCTTGTTGATGACCAGCAGGTCGGCCGTGGTGACTCCGGGGCCGCCCTTGCGGGGCACCTTGTCGCCGCCCGCGACATCGATGACGAAGATCTGATGGTGGATCAGTCCATGGCTGAACGTGGCGGTGAGGTTGTCGCCGCCGCTCTCGATGAGGATCAGATCCAGCGGCGGCAGACTGCCCTCCAGATCCTCCACGGCTTCGAGGTTGGCGGAGATGTCGTCGCGGATGGCGGTGTGCGGGCAGCAGCCGGTCTCCACCGCGCGGACCCGTTCCGCCGGAAGCACCCCGTTGTACAGCAGGAAGTCGGCGTCCTCCGTCGTGTAGATGTCGTTGGTCACCACCGCCAGTTGCAGCTCGTTGCCGAGAGAACGGCACAGTGCGGCGACGAGCGCGGTCTTGCCGGAGCCGACCGGACCGCCCAGACCGATCCGCAGCGGGCGGCCGGTGTCGCGCGGAAGCCGTCCGGCGGCACCCGGCCGGCTGACGCGGCCGGTGTCGTCGTGGGCGTGGGTGTGCACGTGGCTGTGGCCGTGCGGTTCGTCGGGCTCGTTACGGTCAGGACGCAAAGAGACGCACCTCCCAGGTGGCGTGTACTTCGGCGGAGATGTCGAGCAGCGGAGCGCTCGGCGCGGGCAGTCGCCAGGCGGCGGTGTCCTTGTGCGTGGTTGCCTCGTCGGCGAGTTGGTCGAGCTGCGGCCCGAGGCGGGCCAGGACTGCGTGCACCGAGAACGGGTCGAGGCCGAGGAGCCGGACCGCCGCTGTGGCGGGTCCGGCCGCTGCCTCGTGCAGGGCCG
>NZ_JAAGLN010000053.1 GCF_010548145.1 Streptomyces sp. SID10853 | reverse complement strand
ACCCCGCCGCCCTGCCCGCCCCCGGTTCCCTGGCCGCCGGCCGGTCGGGCCGCCCGCCGGCCGACGTCCGCGAACAGGTGCTGTGCGGGCTCTTCGCCGACCTGCTCGACGCCGAACAGGTGGGCCCCGACGACGACTTCTTCGCGCTGGGCGGACATTCGCTGCTCGCGACCCGGCTGGTCGGCCGGGTCCGTGACGCGCTCGACGCGGGCATCGGTGTCCGCGACCTGTTCGAGGCGCCCACCCCGGCCCGCCTGGCCACCCGGCTCGACACCTCGGCCCCGGCCCGCCCCCGGCTGGTCCCGGCGGTCAGGCCCGAACGCGTCCCGCTGTCCTACGCCCAGCGCCGGCTGTGGTTCCTGCACCGGATGGAGGGGCCGAGCCCCACGTACAACATCCCGCTGGCCATACGGCTGACCGGGCCGCTCGACGTCGCCGCGCTCCGCCTCGCGGTGACGGATCTGGTGGACCGGCACGAGAGTCTGCGGACGGTCTTCCCGCCGGACGACGGCGACCCGTGCCAGGTCGTGCTGGACGCCGGGAGTGCCACCGTCGAATGGGATGTGACGGAGACCGGCACCGACGGCCTGACGGCCGCACTCACCTCGGCCGCCCGTTTCGCCTTCGACCTGACCAGCCATCTCCCGCTGCGCGCACGGCTGCTGAGAGCAGGCCCGGAGGACCACGTACTGCTGCTGTTGCTGCACCACTCGGCCGGTGACGACTGGTCCCTTGCACCGCTGGCGGACGATCTGGCCGCGGCCTACACCGCCCGCCGGGCGGGCGGCGCCCCGCAGCTCGCGCCACTGCCCGTGCAGTACGCGGACTACGCCCTGTGGCAACGGGAACTGCTCTCCGGGACGAGCGATGTCGCGGCCGGGCAGCTGGCCTTCTGGGCCGGGCAGCTCGCCGGGCTCCCCGACCAGCTCGACCTTCCCGCCGACCGGACCCGCCCGGCCGTCGCGAGCCACCGGGGCGGGACCGTCCCGGTGCGTATCGACGCGGAGCTGCACCGGGCGGTCCGGGCGCTGGCCCAGCGCTGCGGGGCGACCGTGTTCATGACGCTCCAGGCCGGCCTGGCCGCTCTGCTCACCCGGCTCGGCGCGGGCACCGACATCCCGCTGGGCAGCCCGGTGGCCGGACGCACCGACCGGGCCCTGGAGGATCTGGTCGGGTTCTTCGCCAACACCCTCGTCCTGCGCACCGACACATCGGGCGACCCCGGCTTCGCCGAGCTGCTGGCCCGGGTGCGCGCCGTCGACCTCGCCGCCTTCGACCATCAGGACATCCCCTTCGAGCGGCTGGTCGAGGAGCTCCGCCCGGTCCGCTCCCCCGCACGGCACCCCCTGTTCCAGGTGATGCTCTCCTACGGTGCGGGGCGCCCCGGCCCCAGTCTCCCCGGACTCACCGCCCGGCCGGTCCGCGTACACAACGGGTCCGCCAAGTTCGACCTCACTCTCTCACTGGGCGACGCCCCCGGCGGCGACGGCATCGAAGGGTTCCTGGAGTACGCCGTCGACCTGTTCGACGAGGACACCGCCCGGGGGTTCACCGAGCGGCTGCTGCGACTGCTGCGGCAGGCGGTGGCCGAGCCCGGACTCCCGATCAGCAGGCTGGAGATCCTCTCGGGCGCCGAACGGGACCTGATGCTCCGCCAGTGGAACGACACCGCGGCCCCCGTGGACGCCCGCAGTTTCCCCGCGATGTTCGAGGACCGGGCCCGCAGCCACCCGGAGCGCGAGGCGCTGGTCGCGGGCGGCCGCCGGCTCACCTACCGGCAGACGGACGCGCTGGCCAACCGGCTGGCGCACCGGCTGCGTGAGCTGGGTGTGGGCCCCGAGCGCACCGTCGGCATCCATCTCCCGCGGAGCGCCGAGATGGTGGTGGGCCTGCTCGCCGTGCAGAAGGCCGGTGGCGCCTTCGTACCGCTGGAACCGTCGTGGCCCGCGCAGCGGATCGCCACCATCGTCGGCAACGCCCGTCCGGCGGCCGTCCTCACCACGGCCGACGCCGCGAACGACCTGCCCGCGACGGTGCGGACCCTCGAACTGGACCTCGACGGGGACTGGTTCACCGGCTGTCCTGAGCACAGCCCCGACGTGCCGGTCGACCCCGAGAACCTGGCCTACGTGATCTACACGTCGGGCTCGACCGGCACCCCCAAGGGCGCCATGATCCGGCACCGCGCCATCAGTAACCGGCTGCCCTGGCAGATCGGGCTGCTGGGCCTGACCCCGGACGACCCGGTGCTCCACAAAGCCCCGCTGACCTTCGACATCTCGGTCAACGAGATCTTTCTGCCACTGGCCGCCGGTGCGACCCTGGTGGTGGCCGACGCGGGGCGCGAGGGGGATGTGGCGCATCTCCTGGAGCTGATCGGGCGGGAGCGGATCGCCTTCGTCTATCTCGTCTCCTCGATCCTCGACATCATGCTGGGGCGCGAGGACATCGCGCAGGCGGGCGCCTCGCTCAAACACGTCTGGTGCGGTGGCGAGGTGCTCACACCCGAGCTGTTCCGTCGCTTCCGGGAGCGGCTGGGCGACGCCACGATGTACCACGGGTACGGTCCGGCCGAGACCACGATCGGTGTGACCTGCCAGGTCTACCGCGGCGACGCGGAGCAGGGGATCACCATCGGCAGGCCCAACCCCAACACCGCGGTGTACGTGCTCGATCCGGCGATGAACCCGGTGCCGGTGGGGGTGCCGGGTGAGCTGTATCTGGGCGGTGTCCCGCTGGGCCGGGGCTACCTCGGCGATCCCCGTCGTACGGCGGCCGCTTTCGTCCCCGACCCCTTCTCGGGCGAGCCGGGGGCGCGGCTGTACCGCAGCGGCGACCTGGCCCGTTTCCGGGCGGACGGGAACATCGAGTTCCTGGGCCGGGTCGACAACCAGGTCAAGATCCGCGGAGTACGGGTGGAGCTGGAGGAGATCGAGTCGGTGCTCGGGCGGCACCCGAGCGTGCGCCAGGCCGTCGTCCTGGTCCGGCACGGCGGGCCCGGCGGCGACCAGCTGGCCGCCTGGTGCACCCCGGACCTGGAACATCCGCCCGCGGACGGCGACGAGTTGCTCGACTGGCTGCGCACAGCTCTGCCCGAGTACATGGTGCCGCGGAACTGCCGGGTCGTGTCCGCCTTCCCCCTGATGACGTCGGGCAAGGTCGACCGGAAGGCGCTCGCCGCGTCCGAGGACGAAGCGACGGACGGACGCGCCGCGACAGCTCCCTACACGGAGCCGGCCAACGACACCGAACGGCTGGTGGCAAAGGTGTGGGCGCAGGCGCTCGGTCTGCCGCGGGTCGGCGCGCACGACAACTTCTTCGATCTGGGCGGCCACTCGCTGTTGCTGGCCCGGGTCCAGACGGCGCTGCGCGCCCGCCTCGGCTGGGATGTGCCGGTCCTTGACCTGTTCACCCGTCCGACGGTGTCCGCTCTCGCCGGGTATCTGGACGACCGGGACGGTCTGGCGCCGCCGTCCGCCTCCAGCGCGGGCAGCAGGCAGGCCCTCGGCGTCCTGCTGCCGCTGCGGACCAGCGGCGATCTGCCGCCGCTGTTCTGTCTGCACCCCGCGTCCGGGCTGAGCTGGCCGTTCGCCGGACTGCGCCGGCACATCGACATCCGGCGCCCGCTGTACGGCATCCAGAGCCGGGCGCTCACCGGCGACCTCCCGGCGGCACCCTCGCTGGCGGACATGGCGGCCGAGTACGTCGAGCACATCCGGGAGGTCCAGCCGCACGGCCCGTACCACCTGGTGGGCTGGTCGTTCGGGGGCGTCGTGGCCCACACGATGGCCACCCTGCTGCGCCAGGACGGGGAGCAGGTCGCCCTGCTGGGGATGCTCGACTCGTACCCGCGCTACCCCTGGGAGAAGCTGGCCGACGACCACGAGCAGCAGGCCCTGCGGTCGCTGCTCTACATGTCGCACTACGACCTGTCGCAGCTGGACGACGAGCCGCTGGACCGGGAGCGGGTGATGGCGGTCATCGCGGAACGCGGCGGCATCCTCTCCGAGCTGGCCGCACCCTCGGTCCAGGGGGTGATGGACACCTTCGTGTCGTCGGCGGTCCTGCAACAGGGCGTGGAGCACCGGGTGTTCGACGGCGACCTGCTCTTCTTCACTGCCACGGTCGACCAGGTCGACACGGCGCTGACACACCGGGACTGGAAGCCGTATGTGGAGGGCGCGATCGAGAACCACAACGTCACCTGCCGTCACAAGGACATGACCCGCAACGGCCCCCTCGCGGAGATCGCGCGCCATCTCGACCGCAGACTGCGCGATCTGGCGGGCGTACGGCCGACCACGATGACCGGCCGCGCCGTCCCGTCGGCATCGGCACAGGCCCCGGCCCCGGCCCCGGCCGGCATACGGAAGGCCAGGGACATATGAGCGCGGGCAGTGAACTCTCCGGACGTGTCGCCGTGGTGACGGGGGCGGGCCGGGGCATCGGCGAGGCGGTCGTCCGCGCGCTCGTCGCGCAGGGCGCACGGGTCGTGGCGGCAGACAAGGAATCCGACGGCGTCGACCGGCTCGCCGGGGCGTTCCCGGGCCTGGTGACCGCCCGCAGGGTCGATGTCACCGACGCGGCCGCGGTGGACGAGCTGGTCGTGCGGACGGAGCGGACCCACGGCCGCCTGGACATCGCGGTGAGCGTGGCCGGGATCCTCCGCCCCGCGCCGGTGGTCGGTCTCGGGGACGCCGACTGGGCGGCGACCTTCGCCGTCAACACCACGGGGGTCTTCCACCTTTCACGGGCCGCGGCCCGTGTGATGGGCGGCCGCGGCACGGGCAGCATCGTCACCGTCGGCTCGAACGCGGCCGGGGTGCCCCGCAGCGGAATGGCCGCGTACGCGGCGTCCAAGGCGGCCGCGGTCATGTTCACCAAGTGCCTCGGCCTGGAACTCGCGCCCGTCGGCGTGCGCTGCAACATCGTCTCGCCCGGCTCGACCCTGACCGATATGCAGCGGCAGCTGTGGACGGACCCCGGTGCGTCCCAGCGGGTCATCGACGGTGACCCGCTGACCTACCGCACCGGAATCCCGCTCGGCCGGATCGCCGATCCCGCCGATGTCGCCGACGCCGTCGCGTTCCTCGTCTCCGACCGGGCCCGTCACATCACGATGCACGACCTGTACGTGGACGGCGGCGCCACACTCCGTGCCTGACCGGCACCCGCTCCTCCGCCCCGCCCCACCCCTCTCCGATCGGAGCCCACGTGACCTCCCTTCCCGACCTGGCAGGACCTCCGGTGCCCAGCAGCACCTCTCGCTCATCGGGCTCCGGCCCCCGGCCCCTCACAGCGGTCGGAGCCGCCACCGGACTCCTCACCGCCTACGAGCCGGGCGACCACTGGTTCTTCGCCTCGCCCACCCGTACTCTGCTCGCCCACGGCACCCGCGTCGAAGTACCGCAGGACGAACGCCCGCCGGCCGCACGCGTGTCGGAGCTGCTCGCTGAGCGGCGGAGCGGCGGTGACCGTGCGGCGCTCGTCGTCGGCACGGTGCCCTTCGACCGCTCCGCCCCCGCGCTGCTGGCCGTACCGCACACGGTGAGCTGGGCCCCCGCCCTGCGGGAGGACCCGCTCATCGCACTGCCCGCGCCCGCCTGTGCGCCGCCGGCCGGCGGCTGGACGGTACGGGAGGTGCCCACCGCCCGCCAGTACGCCGCGTCGGTGGCGTCCGCCGTCCGCCGGATGCGGGCCGGTGAGTTCAGCAAGGTGGTCCTCGCCCGCACCCTGGAGCTGACGTCCGCCGACGAGCCCGACATCCCGGCCGTGCTCCGGAGACTGGCCGGGTCCGACCCCGGCGGCTACACCTTCGCCATGCCGTCGGGCCCCGGGCGTACGCTGCTCGGCGCAAGCCCCGAACTGCTGGTGTCCCGGCGTGGATCTCGCGTAGTGGCCAACCCGCTGGCCGGGTCGGCGCCCCGCAGCTCCGATCTCGCCGAGGATGTGCGCCGGGCGTCGGCGCTGCTGGACTCCGCCAAGGACCTGCACGAGCACACGGTCGTCGTGGACGCCGTGCGTGCGGCGCTCGCCCCGTACTGCGCACACCTCGATGTGCCCGCACGCCCCACCCTGGTGCGCACCGCCACCATGTGGCATCTGTCGACCACCCTGAGCGGGGAGGTGGCGGACCCGGCCGTCTCCGCGCTGGAGCTGGCCGGTGCGCTGCACCCGACACCCGCCGTGTGCGGGACCCCGACCGCGCGCGCCCGTGAGGTGATCGGCGAGCTGGAGCCCTTCGGCCGGGGCCACTACACCGGGATGGCCGGGTGGTCGGACGCGAGCGGCGACGGCGAATGGGTCGTCTCGATACGGTGCGCCGAAGCGCAGGGGCGCCGACTGCGCCTGTACGCGGGCGCGGGGGTCGTGCCCGGCTCGTCGCCTGAGGCCGAGACCGCGGAGACAGCAGCCAAGTTCCGTACCTTCCTTGACGCCTTGGGGGTCGAGCAGTGAGCCCCGCCGTCGAGGAGGCGCCCTCGTGGCCGCAGGGGTTCGCCGAGCGCTACCGGGCGGCAGGCTACTGGCGCGGCGAGACCTTCGGCGGGATGCTGCGCGAGCGGGCCGCGGAGCACCCCGACCGGATCGCCGTCGTGGACCCGGCGGGCGAGCGGCGGGCCTGGACCTATCGCGAGCTGGACGAGCGGGCCGACCGGCTGGCCGCCGGATTCGCCGCCCGGGGCATCCGCAAGGGCGACCGCGTCGTCGTCCAACTACCCAATACCGCCGAGTTCTTCGAGGTGGTCTTCGCTCTCTTCCGGCTGGGCGCGTTGCCCGTCTTCGCGCTGCCGGCCCACCGGGAGCTGGAGATCGGCTACTTCTGCTCGTTCACCGAGGCGGTCGCGTATGTCGTCCCCGACACGCACGCCGGCTTCGACCACCGCGCCCTGGCCTCGGCCGTACGCGCCGAAGTGCCCACGCTGCGCGAGGTGTTCGTGGTGGGCGAGCCGGGTGAGCACACCGCGCTCGCCGATGTGCCCCGTGAGCCGGCCGGCCATGTCGGGGGCGAGGGGAGCGACGGGCCCGCCCCGGACGACCTCGCGTTCCTCCAGCTCTCCGGCGGCAGCACGGGAGTGCCGAAGCTCATCCCGCGCACGCACGACGACTACCTCTACTCGCTGCGCGGCTCCAACGAGATCTGCCGGGTCGACGCGGACTCCGTGTACCTGGTCGCGCTGCCCGCCGCGCACAACTTCCCGCTCAGTTCACCAGGTTCGCTGGGTGTGCTGTACGCGGGCGGGCGGGTCGTCCTGTGCCCGCAGCCCGATCCGGCCACCGCTTTCCCGCTGATCGAACGGGAGGGCGTGACCCTCACCGGTCTGGTGCCGCCCCTCGCCCTGGTCTGGACGGATGCCGGGCCCGGCACACCGTACGACCTGTCCAGCCTGCGGGTGCTGCTGGTGGGCGGCGCGAAGTTCAGCGAGGCAGCGGCCCGCCGGGTGCGCCCCGCACTGGGGTGCGCCCTGCAGCAGGTCTTCGGGATGGCCGAGGGACTGGTCAGCTACACACGGCTCGACGACCCGTGCGAGACCGTGGTCACCACCCAGGGCAGGCCCATCTCACCGGATGACGAGATACGCGTCGTGGACGACGCGGACCGTGAGGTGGCTCCGGGCACCACAGGCCATCTGCTCACCCGGGGGCCCTATACGATCCGCGGCTACTGGCGCGCCCCCGAACACAACGCGCGCGCCTTCACCGATGACGGCTTCTACCGCACGGGCGACGTGGTCCGCAGGACCCCCACCGGACACCTCGTCGTGGAAGGGCGGGCCAAGGACCAGATCAACAGGGGCGGCGAGAAGATCGCGGCGGAGGAGGTCGAGAACGTCATCCTCGCCCACCCGGCCGTGCACGACGTGTCCGTCGTCGCGATGGCCGACGGCTACCTCGGCGAACGCAGCTGCGCGTACGTCATCCTGCGCCGGGGCGCGGAGCCGCTGAGGCCCGCCGCCGTGAAGAAGTACGTCCGCGAACGGGGCCTGGCCGCCTACAAGGTCCCCGACCGGGTCGAGTTCGTCGACGCCTTCCCGCAGACCGGGATCGGCAAGGTCAGCAAGAAGGACCTGCGTACCGCGGCCGCCCCGGGAACCACCGCACCACCGCACCACCGAGAGGCTTCCGCCATGGCACTTCCCGCCATCACCCCGTACCCCATGCCCACCGCGGACGAGCTGCCCGCGAACCGCGTCGGGTGGACCGTCGACCCGGACCGGGCCATGCTGCTCGTACACGATCTGCAGAACTACTTCCTGGACGCCTTCACCGAAGGCGCTTCCCCGGTCACCGAGCTGCTGGACAATGTGGAGCGCCTGACGACCGAGGCACGCCGCCGAGGCGTCCCGGTCGCGTACTCGGCGCAGCCCGGCGGCCAGACACCCGAACAGCGGGGCCTCCAGCAGGACTTCTGGGGCCCAGGGCTGCCGGACGGCGAGCGCGCGAAGGCCGTTCCCGCCGCCCTCGCACCCCAGGCGGGGGACACGGTGATCACCAAGTGGAAGTACAGCGCGTTCGTCCGGTCGCATCTGCTCCGCCGGATGCGCGACCTCGGGCGCGATCAACTGGTCATCGTGGGGGTCTACGCGCACATCGGTGTGCTGATGAGCGCGTGCGACGCCTGGATGCAGGACATCAGAGCCTTCGTGGTCGCCGACGCCGTCGCCGACTTCTCCCGGCAGGACCATGACATGGCCCTGCGCTGGGCGGCCGGCCGCTGCGCCGTCGTCACCAGCACCGACGCGCTTCTCAAGGAGTTCTGAGCGGCCATGACACTCACCGTGGAACGGATCCGCGCGGATGTCGCGGACGCGCTGGGCGAGGACCCGGCGGACGTCCCTCTCGACGAGAACCTGGTCGACTACGGGCTCGACTCCATCCGCATCATGACCCTCCTGGAGGGATGGCGGCGCGAGTACGGGGTGGAGGCCGGGTTCGCCGACCTCGCGGCACGACCCGAGATAGGCATATGGGCGCCGCTCCTCGGGGCCGGCTCCTGACCGTGCTCCGCGCAGGGGGCGTCGCCCCCTGGGCGGCGCTACGGCCGGTTCAGCCCAGCTGCAGCACGTGGCTGTGCCGGCTGCCGAAGAAGACGAGCGGGACCCCGTCGGTCGCACTGGAGAAATCCACTCGCGCGACGAACAGGGTGTGATCGTGGATCCCGATCTCGCGCGTCACCTCGCACTCGAACCGGGCGAGACTCCCCCCAAGCGTGGAAACGTGGTCGCCCGAGACGAAGTCCGGTTCCACGCGCCCGTCGCGCGGGCCGCTGAAGTGGGACGCGTACGCACTCTGCTCCTGGCTGAGCACACTGACTCCGTACCAGCCGCTGTCGGATATGAGTGAGTGGGTCTTCCCCTTCCGCAGCGAGACCATGACGGTCGGCGGATCGAGGCTGACCGAGGTGAAACTGTTCACGGTCGCGCCGTGTGTCCTCCCCTCGGTGTCGACGGCAGTCACCACGACGATGCCCGTCGCGAACAGAGCGACGGACTTGCGGTACTGGGCCGTGGACACCTCCGGCCTGGACGATCGCATCGGGCGCTCCCCTTTCTCCTGGTGAACGGGACGGCATCGGGGTGGGAGTTCCCCGCCCAGCCATTCGAACTTAGGTTAGCCTAACCTAAATATCACGCCTTTCGGGATCCCGTGCACCGACCATCAAGCACCGGCCCCCACCCCCGAATTTCACAAGAACCTCACAACCTCCTTAAGATCTCCTCTAATCTGCTTCGGAGCGCGGCAGCGAGTGGCAACAAAGACCAGGGGGTCGCATGTCTCTTCGGGATGCACCGAGATCGTCGGAATGCAACGGTGCCCAGGACCGGGAGGACGGCGGGAGGAAGAGGCGCCGGGTCTCACGGGGGCTGGCGGCCGCCGGGCTGGCGGTTCTGCTCGCGGGCGTCTCCGCGTGCTCCGGCGGGGGCCAGGACGACAGAGCATCAGCCACACCGTCGGCTTCGGCGCGAATATCCGCTCCTCCGTCCGCCACACCGGCCACATCCGCGTCCCCGTCCGCCTCGCCCTCCGCACCCCCTTCGAAGAAGCCGGCCGCCAGGGAGCCCGTGAGCGACCACACCGACTGGAACCTCCAGAAGGCAGTGGCAGACGTCCGCAAGCACCATGTGAAGTCCGTTTCGTACGCGGACGCCAGCGAGTTGGGGCGCTCCGTGGTGCACACGTCCAACTGGAAGGTGTGCACCCAGACACCGTCCTCGGGTGTCTACAGCACGGCCACCACGCTCGCCTTCAAGGCCGTGGAGTCAGGCGAGTCATGCACACACCCACCGCACGCCGTACCCGGCAGCAAGTCCGGCGGTACGTCCGGCAGTACGTCCGGCAGTACGTCCGGCACCGGCGGGTCGTCATCATCCGGCGGTGGCAGCGCCGCCTCGGGCGGAAGTACGTCGACGGGCGGCGGCTCCGCCAGGACACAGGTGTGCAGCATCCGGTCCAACGCCGGCAACTGCTACCACGCCGGACAGTTCTGCCGGAACGCCGACGTGGGCGCGACGACCACGGATGCGGCCGGGCGGAGGATCGCGTGCGGCTCTTCGGCCGGCGCGAACCGGTGGCATTACTGAGCAGCCCGGTCCCGTCGAGGCGAGCCGGGGGGCGGTGTACGTTCCGGCGCCGGCTCAGATCCCTTGAACCGCCGCGGGGCCGGCACCGTCCAGGGACCGCAGCCGGTTCAGCTCCCCGGCTCTGTCCACGAACCCCTGGTGCAGATCCCGCGCCGCCTGGGGCACCGAGTCGCCCTTGCGGCGCTGCAGCATCAGCAGCACACGCGTCGAGTCGTCCGCGAGCGGCCGGTGGGTGATCCGGCCGAGCCGTTCCAGCGGGTCGCCGATCACGCTGAAATCCGGCAGCACCGTCACCCCGAGCCCTTCGGCCACCATCAGTTTCCCCATCTCGGCGCCGTCGGTCGAGTACGAGAACGCCGGTACGCGGCCCGCGAGGAGCCGGTGCACGAACCGGTGCATGACATAGCCGGAGCGCATCGCGACCAGTGGTTCGCCGAGCAGCTCGTCCGCAGTGACCGCCGGACGGGACGCGAGCGGGCTGTCGGGGTGCATGCACACCACCGGCCGGCCGCGCAGGAGCCGGGACGTCTCCAGGCCGGCGGGTACGTCGTCCCCGTCCAGGTGGTTGACGAGCCCCAGGTCGAAACCGCCCTCGGCCAGGGCCCGTTGGATCTCCGTCTGCTGCGCTCCGACGACCTCCACCTGGGTGACCGGGTGCGTCGCGCGGAAGTCCCTTACCACAGGCACGAGGAGCGGCACGGTCGCCGCGTTCACCGTGCCGACCCGCACCATCCGGCTGATCCGGTGCTGCTCGCCGGCCGCGGACCGCAGCCGGTCCAGTGCCTCCAGCACGCTCACGATGTGCGGCAGCAGCTCCCGGCCCTGGGCGCTCATCGTCGATCCGGACCGCTTGCGGTCCAGGAGGTCGACGCCCAGTTCCCTTTCCAGGTTTCTGACCGTCTCGCTCAGCGCGGGCTGCGACAGGCGCAGTTCTTCCGCTGCCCGGCGCAGCGAACCGAGCCGGGTCACCGCCGCGATGTATTCCAGTTGTTCGGTCCGCATCCCAGCAGAATGCGGGTGATTTTCCATGCCATTCAAGGGTTTCCCTGTCACAGGTTCGTGAAATTCAATGGTCAGCGCCGCGAAACCGGTCGGGTTCCCCTTGACGGTTCTCCCGGCCTGCTGCCAGCATCGAGTTCATGAACAAGCGACAGGGCCTCACGCGACGACGCTACGTCGACCTCGCTCGCGTCTCCAGCGCCTCCTGTCGTCCCTGCGGCCTGACTCGCTGATCCGCCCAGCGGCCTGATTTCGCTGGTCCGCCGCCTTTCCGCTCTTCAGCTTCTGCTTCTTCCGCGCCCGAGCCCGCGCTCGTACCGCACCCCCGTCCACGCCGCCCGTACCGGTCGGTCCGGCCGGGTCGCCGCGCGCTGTCGTCACACCGTCCGAATCCGGCTCCCGACCGAGCCTGCCGTATTCGGCGTGCCTGAAATTCCGAGCATTCCGCAACAGGAGTTCCGCATGCCCGCGCCCCTCACATTCGCCTACTGGGTTCCCAATGTCAGTGGTGGCCTGGTCACCAGCAAAATCGAGCAGCGCACCGACTGGGGATACGACTACAACCGTGAACTCGCCGTTCTCGCCGAGAACAACGGTTTCGACTACGCCCTCAGCCAGGTCCGGTACATGGCCAGTTACGGCGCCGAGTACCAGCACGAGTCGACCAGCTTCAGCCTCGCGCTGCTGCTGGCCACCGAACGCCTGAAGGTCATCGCCGCTGTGCACCCCGGTCTGTGGCACCCCGGTGTCCTCGCCAAGCTCGGTGCCACGGCGGACCATCTCTCCAAGGGCCGGTTCGCGGTCAATGTCGTCAGCGGCTGGTTCAAGGGCGAGTTCACGGCCCTGGGGGAGCCCTGGCTCGAACACGACGAGCGCTACCGCCGCTCGGAGGAGTTCATCCGCGCGCTCCGGCAGATCTGGACCGAGGACCATGCCGAACTCGCCGGTGACTTCTACCGGTTGCGTGACTTCTCCCTCAAGCCCAAGCCGCTCAACACGCCCGAGCGCCCCCATCCGGAGATCTTCCAGGGCGGCAACTCCACGGCCGCCCGTGCCATGGCGGGCCGGGTCTCCGACTGGTACTTCTCCAACGGCAAGGACTTCGCCGGAGTCACCGAGCAGATCGAGGACGTTCGCAGGTCGGCCGCCGAAGCGGGCCGAAAGGCCCCGAAGTTCGGGCTCAACGGTTTCCTCATCGCCCGAGACACCGAGACCGAGGCACGCGACACCCTGCGCCGGATCGTCGCGCAGGCCGACACCGAGGCCGTCGAGGGCTTCGGCGCGGCCGTCGGACAGGCGGGCCGGTCGGCCGCCGACGGCCGGGGCATGTGGCAGGACTCCTCCTTCGAGGACCTGGTGCAGTACAACGACAGCTTCCGTACCGGGCTCGTCGGTACGCCGGAGCAGATCGCCGAGCGGATGGTCGCGTACAAGAAGCTCGGCGTCGACCTCTTCCTCCTCGGCTTCCTGCACTACCACGAGGAAGTGGAGTACTTCGGGCGGCGTGTGCTGCCGCTCGTACGCGAACTGGAGGCCCAACTCCCGGACGGCACTGCGGAGTCCGCACCCCTGTCCGCTTGAGCACACCTCCCGGCTCCTCCCGAAAGGACCCCTGATGGCCACCGTCCTGTCCGTCTCCGGCAGCCCCTCCCCCACCTCCCGCACCAGCAGACTCCTGCGCCACCTCGGCGCCAGGCTCGCGGCCCAGGGCCACGAGGTGGTCCCGCTCGACGTCCGCACCATCCCCGCCGAGGCGCTGCTCGGTGCCGACTTCCGCCACCCCGCGATCGTCGAGGCCACCGAGCTGTTCGCCCGCGCCGACGGGATAGTCGTCGGGACCCCCGTCTACAAGGCCGCCTACTCCGGCGCCCTCAAGGCCCTCCTCGATCTGCTCCCGCAGTACGCCCTGGCCGGCAAGACCGTGCTCCCGCTCGCCACCGGCGGTACGGCCGCGCATGTGCTGGCCATCGACTACGCCCTGCGGCCCGTCCTCAGCTCCATGGGCGCCGGGCACATCGTCCAGGGCTGGTTCACCCTGGACAGGGACCTCACCACTCACGAGGACGGCTCCCTCACCGTCGCGCCGGGGGCGAGCGAGGCCCTGGCCCAGGTGCTCGACCAGTTCGCGGCGGCCCTCGGCCGTACGCCACTGCTGGCCGCGGCGGGCTGATCCATGACCGACCGCGCAAGGACCGCCCCCACCGGGATCACCCGCACCGGGACCGACCGCGACAGGACCGCCCCCACCGCCGCCGGCCCTGCCGTGCCCGATCCTGCCGTGCCCGATCCTGCCGTCGCCCCCGTTGCCCCCGCTCACGTCATAGCCGACGACGCGGAGGCCCGCGCGGTCGCCGCGTCGCTGGCCGACGAGTTCCGTACGGACGCCTCGGCCAGGGACGCCGAACGCCGTCTCCCGCGCGCGGAGCTGGACCGGCTCTCCGCGTCGGGCCTGCTCGCCGTCACCGTCCCGGCCGCGCACGGCGGAGCGGATGTCTCCACGGAGACCCTCGCCGAGATCTTCCGGCTGCTGGCCACCGCCGACGCCAGCCTCGCCCAGATCCCGCAGAGCCACTTCGTGTACGTCAACGTGATCCGCCGCCAAGGCACCGATGAGCAGCAGAAGTTCTTCTTCGGCGAGCTGCTGTCCGGAGCACGCTTCGGCAACGCCCAGTCGGAGGCCGGCACCCGGCACGTCCAGGACATCCGCACCCGCCTCGCACCACGGCCGGACGGCTCGTACACCCTGACCGGTGTCAAGCACTACTCCACCGGCGCCCTCTTCGCCCACTGGATCCCGGTCCTGGCCCGCGCCGAGGACGAGACGCTGCGGGTGGCCTATGTGCCCCGGGACGCGCCGGGGCTCACCGTCGTGGACGACTGGGACGGCCTGGGCCAGCGCACGACCGCCAGCGGTACGGTCCGGCTGGCGGGCGTACGGGTACCGGCCGACCGTGTCCTGCCCCACCACCTCACCTTCCAGGGGCCACAACTCCACGGGGCGGTGGCGCAGTTGCTGCACGCGGCGATCGACACCGGTATCGCCGGGGGCGCCCTGGCCGAGGCGGTCCGGTTCGTACGGACCACGAGCCGCCCCTGGTTCGAGAGCGGCACCGAGAGGGCGGCGGAGGATCCACTGCTGATCCAGCGCTTCGGTGAACTGGCCGTCCGGCTCAGGGCGTCGGAGGCGCTGCTGCGGGACGGCGCACGGGCCGTGGACGCGGCCCGCGCCGGCCTCACGGACGACACGGCGGCCGAGGCGTCGATCGCGGTGGCCGCGGCGAAGGTGCAGGCGGCGCAGACCGCGGTGGAGGTGTCCGGCGCCCTGTTCGAGGTGTCAGGGACCCGCTCGGCGCTCAACTCCCTGAATCTGCACCGGTACTGGCGTGACGCGCGCACCCACACGCTGCACGACCCGGTCCGCTGGAAGGTCCAGCACATCGGGCGGTACGTACTCGACGACATCCGGCCGCCCCGCCACGGCCTGCTCTGACAGCCCCCTCTCCCGCTGCCTGTCCGGCCCCCGGAACTCCCCGAACGGAGACACCACGTGCCCCTCACCTTCCACTGGTTCCTGCCCACCAACGGCGACAGCCGCCATGTCGTCGGCGGCGGCCACGGCACACCCGCCACCGCCAGCGGACGCGACCGCCCGCCGACGGTCGCCTATCTGAGCCAGATCGCCCGCGCCGCCGAGGATCTCGGCTTCGTGGGCGCGCTCACCCCCACCGGCGCCTGGTGCGAGGACGCGTGGCTGACCACGGCGATGGTGGCGCAGCACACCGAACGGCTGAAGTTCCTGGTCGCCTTCCGCCCCGGCTTCGTCTCCCCCACGCTCGCCGCGCAGATGGCCGCCACCTTCCAGCGGCAGACCGGAGGCCGGCTCCTGCTCAACGTGGTCACCGGCGGCGAGAGCCACGAGCAGCGCGCGTACGGCGACTTCCTCGACAAGGACGCCCGCTACCGCCGCACCGGAGAGTTCCTGGAGATCGTCCGGGGTCTGTGGACGGGCAAGTCGGTCGATCTGCGGGGCGAGTACCTCAGCGTCGAGGACGCGAAGCTGGCCAGGGCGCCGGACCCGGTCCCCGAGATCTACTTCGGCGGTTCATCGCCGATCGCGGGCGAGATCGCGGCCCGGCACACCGACGTCTATCTCACCTGGGGCGAACCTCCGGCGCAGGTCGCGGAGAAGATCGCCTGGATCCGGAAGCTCGCGGCGGAGCAGCGGCGTTCGGTGCGGTTCGGGATACGGCTGCATGTCATCACCCGGGACACCTCCGAGCAGGCGTGGGCGGAGGCCGACCGGCTGCTGGCGGGCTTCGACCAGCAGACGGTGGCGTCGGTGCAGGCGGGGCTCGCCCGCAGCGAGTCCGTGGGGCAGCAGCGGATGCTCGCGCTGCACGGCGGCGGCAGCCGGGGCGGTCTGGAGATCCACCCCAATCTGTGGGCCGGGATCGGCCTGGTGCGCGGGGGCGCGGGCACGGCGCTGGTCGGCAGTCACGCGGACGTCGCCGAGCGGATCAAGGAGTACGCGGCGCTGGGTATCGAGGAGTTCGTCTTCTCCGGGTACCCGCATCTGGAGGAGGCGTACTGGTTCGGGGAGGGGGTGCTGCCCCGGCTGGCCGCCGACGGCCTGTGGCAGCACCCGTCCGCGCGGGGCGCCGCTCCGGCCGCCCAGGTGCCGTTCGCCTGACCGGTCGCCGTACCGAGGGGGCCCCGCCGACCGGCCGGGCCCCCTCGGTGTGTCCGGCGCGTTCGGTGTGTCCGGTACTCAATGGGCGGGGATCCGCTCATGCCGTTCTCGGCAATCTGCTCATGGCTGAATGTGTACTGCCCCGAACGAGGCCGTGCGACGTGACGGGGGCACAGTCGCATTCCGGGGTGACTGAAATTGAATCTTACTGGGCTGTAACTTCTCGCCGTACACCGCACCCTCTTCAACAAACTGTTGCCTCAGCCATCCGAAGCCGCTAGCGTTCCACTCGAAGGCAATCAAGATCCGGCCGGGCGCCGGGTCTTGGAAGGGGCATTTCGATTGGATGCGCATGCGTTAGCGCCGCACCCCGGTCGAATGGCGATCGGATGTGCGGCGGCCCCATGGTGAGTGGGGTTTTCATCGCGACGATTTTCGCGATGGTGGCCGCTCCAGGACCGTCATTCATGGTGCTGGTGAATGAAACACTGCGTTTTGGGCGCGGGGCCGGGCTTGTGACCATACTCGGAAGCAGCACCGGACTGCTCATGTGGGCGGCAACCTCCGCTCTCGGCCTGGCCGCGCTGACACAGACCTCCCCACTGGTGTTCACCGTCTTCAAGCTGGCCGGCGCCGTCTACCTCTGCTACCTCGCGGTGACGACGGTGCGCAACCGGCGGAACTTCGGCCGCCAACAGGCGGCAGAACCCGAGGAGTCCAGCGCGGGCAGCCTGTGGCGGTCCTACCGGTCAGGGCTGGTCACCAGCGCCGCCAACCCCAAGATGGCCACCGTCTATCTGGCCCTGATCCCACAGTTCCTGCCGGCCGGAGGCGGCACGCCCGCCGACGTGATCACGCTCACCGGCGTGCAGATCATGATCAGCGCCGGCTGGTACGCGGTGGTGGTCACCCTGGTCGGCCTGGCGAGGAAGTTGCTGGCCCGGCCCGCGGTCGGGGTGGGACTGGCCTGGGTGAGCGGGGCCGTCCTGCTGCTGCTCGGACTGCGCACCGCGGTGATGACGGGCCCCATGGCCTAGACAGCGGGCCCCGTGGGCCGGCGGAACGGCCGGAAAGCGAAGAACAGTTCAGGGAAGAGGGGATCATTGTGACGTCTCCCGAAAGAATCGAAACTCCCGATACATCAGGCGCTCCCGAGAGGACCGGCGCGCAGGTACGCGGAATCATCGCGGCCGCACTCGGCCCTTCCGCGCCGCCCGATATCGGGCTCGACGACGAGTTGCACGCGCTCGGAATCGACTCGTTGACCATTCTTGAAATCGTTGTCCGAGTCGAGCAGGAATGCGGAATCAAGATCGGTGACAGCGAGATATTCGAGGCCCCACTGAAACGGGTCGGCGATCTCGTGAAGTTGGTCACGGCGCACGTGGAAAACTCCTAGAAACGAGGATCGGAACCCATGGTGAATTCGGCAGGAGCCTCGCTGACCGCTGAAGAAATCGTTCCCACGCACTGGTACAACGTGCTGTCCGACCTCACCGGCGTCGAGGACGCGGCGAAGCTGCGCCAGGCGAGGCCGGAGACCCGCGGGGACGGTGGCCCGGTCACCCCGCAGATCCCGCTGTCGATGTACCGGCAGAGCATGGGCCGGGAGCGCTTCGTGGAGATCCCGCAGCCGGTGCGCGACGAGTATCTGCGCTGGCGGCCGACCCCGCTCCACCGGGCCCGCCGGCTGGAGAAGCTGCTCGACACCCCGGCCCGGATCTACTACAAGTACGAGGGCACCAACACCACGGGCAGCCACAAGCTCAACACCGCGCTGGCCCAGGCGTATTACTACAAGCAGGCAGGCATCACCAGCCTGACCACCGGCACCGGCGCCGGCCAGTGGGGCTCGGCACTCGCCGTCGCCTGCCGTATCTTCGGCCTCAAGTGCACCGTCTACATGGTCCGGGTCAGCTACGACCAGAAGCCGTACCGCCGGATCATGATGGAGATGAACGGGGCCGAGGTCATCTCCAGCCCCAACAAGGACTCCGAGGCCGGCCGCGCGGCGCTGGCCCGCGACCCGGACACCGACGGCAGTCTGTCCATCGCCAACGCGGAGGCTTTCGAGCACGCCCGCCAGGTGGAGCGCTGCAACCTCTCGGTGGGCAGCGGCGAGAACCACGTACTGCTGCACCAGACCGTGATCGGGCAGGAAGCGGTACGCCAGTTCCGTGCCATCGGCGATTTCCCCGACGTGGTGATCGGCTCGGTCGGCGCCGGCAGCAACTTCTCCGGTATCTCACTGCCGTTCTTCCACGAGAAGGTGCGCGAGGGCCTGGACACCCGGTTCGTCGCGGTGGAGCCGGAAGCCTGCCCGAAGCTCACCAAGGGCCGTTACGCCTGGGACTACAACGACTACACCGGCATCACGCCGATGACCAAGATGTACACCCTGGGACACACCTTCGTCTCCCCCGGCATCCACGCCGGCGGCCTGCGCTACCACGGCGCCGCCCCCCTGGTGAGCGCGATGTACCACCAGAAGCTGATCGAGGCGGTGGCCTACCCGCAGCGCCCGGTGTTCGAGGCCGGCATCACCTTCGCCAACGAGGAGGGCATCATCCCGGCTCCCGAGTCGGCGCACGCCATCCGGGGCGCGATCGAAGAGGCGCTGCAGGCCAAGAAGGAGAAGAAGGAGCGGGTCATCCTGTTCAACCTCAGCGGCCACGGGCTGCTCGACCTGTCGGCCTACCAGCAGTTCCTCAGCGGGAACATGACCGACATGGCGGCATCGGACGAGTTGATCGCCGCCTCGCTCGGCCGGCTGCCGGCCATGACCGACCTGGGCGCCGCAGCGCGCTGAGGACGAACGTCCAGATGGGGGGTGGCAGGTCGTGCGACACGTTACCGACGAGGTGCTCAACGTCGCGATCGTGGGCACCGGCCCACGCGGGATCTCGGTGTTCGAGCGGATCGTGGCCAATCTGGCGGACCGGCCGGAGCCGCGGACCGTCAGGATCTGGCTGATCGACGCGGTACAACTGGGGGCCGGCCGTATCTGGCGCACCGACCAGGAGACCTGTTTCCTGATGAACACGGTGGTCGGTGAGATCAGTATGTTCTCCGGGGTCTCCGACGGCGGCCCGTGCCGGCCGGGCGCCGGCCTGTCCTTCCTGCACTGGTTACGCACCCAGCCGGATCCGGCGCTGTCGGGTCTCGGCCATGACGACTACGCACCCAGGTACGCCTACGGCCGCTACCTGCGGTATGTGTACGACGCGGTGGTGCGTGGCATGTCCGGGCTCGGCCAGGTCGTCGAAGTGGTCGGCAGGGTCACCTCGTTACGCGAGAACGGGAACAGTTACGAACTCCAGGTGTCCACTCCGGGCAGTAATCCGGGCAGTGATCCGGACACCGGTCCGGACAGCGTTCCGGACGGCCCGCAGACCCTGACCGTCGACGCGGTGGTGATCACCACCGGGCACGCCAGGGCCGAGCCCGCGGAACACCGCCCCGGGCTGGCGCGGTTCGCCCGGCGCAGGCCCGGACTCCGTTATCTCAGCGGGGACTCGGCGGCCGATCTGGACCTGGCCTCGGTCGCGCCGCGCTCCGCGGTCGGTGTCGTGGGGCTCGGCCTGTCCTTCTACGACATCCTGATGTCCTTCACCGTAGGCCGCGGCGGGAAGTTCAAGGAGACCGTCGACGGAACGATGTTCTACGTGCCCGGCGGCAAGGAGCCCCGGGTGGTGGCGGGCTCACGCAGTGGGCTGCCGATCCGCTCACGGGGCCGCAACCAGAAGGGCGTGACCGGCCGCTCGGCACCCCGATTCCTCACCTCGGCCGCCGTCGGCCGGCTGCGCGAGCGCAATACGGCCCACCGGGGCAGCCCGGCCCTGGACTTCGACCAGGACGTGCTCTCCCTGCTGCAGGCCGAGATCAACCACGTGTACTACACCACCCAGGCCAGGGCCCAGCACGGGCCTGAGCGTGCCGAGGCCGTCGCCGCCGAGCTGCACGCACTCGGCCCGGATCTGGCGAGCTGGCGCGAGGTGGCGCTGAGCCACGGGCTCAAGGACGTGGACCCGGTCGACCTGGACCGGCTGTCCAGACCGCTGCACCCCAAGCGGTTCGGCTCGGGTGACGCCCTCGTCGCCGAAGTACGGCGCATCCTGCTCGCCGACGTCACCGAGGCCGGGCAGGGCAACATCGACAGTCCGCTCAAGGCCGCGCTGGACGCGATCCGGGACTCCCGTGAGGTACTGCGGCACGCCGTCGACTTCGGCGGCCTGACCCCGGGGTCCCACCGGGCCGATTTCCTCGGCCGGTTCGTCTCACGGACCTCGCCGCTGTTCACCGGGCCACCGCTGGAACGCACCCTGCAGTTCCTGGCTCTGATCGACGCCGGGGTGCTCGAAGTGGTGGGGCCCGACGTGGTGCACGGCGGTGACACCGGGGCGGACCGGTTCTTCCTGGAGTCCCCGGCCGTCGAGGGTTCGCGCAGGCACTGCGACGTACTCATCGACTCACGTATCCCGGCCACGGGGCTGGTGCACAACACCGACCCGCTGATGCGGCAGCTCGCCGAGGAGGGCATGGCTGCCGGGTTCGTGCACGACGGCGCCGGAGAGGTCTTCGAGACCGGCGCCCTGCACATCACACCGGCCGAGCGCCGGGTGGTCACCGCCGAAGGCCGCCCGCACCGGGCCGTGTACGCGCTGGGCATCCCCACCGAAGGGGCGTGCTGGTTCACCCAGATCGGCAACGGCCGGCCGGGCGTGCCCACCTCGTTCTCCAGGGACGCCGACGTGATCGCGCTCAGCGTGCTGCGCCGGGCCAAGTCCGGCGCCTTCCAGTGATCGACGCCTTCCACCGATTGGGGATCAGCTGTGCCGGGGCAAGACGACGCGTACCGGGAGTTCCGGGCCGCACGGGACCTCCTGCTGCACCACGCCGACGACCAGGAGGCCGCGCGCAAGGCGTTCCGGTGGCCGCGGCCACGGTGGTTCAACTGGGCGGTCGACTGGTTCGACCGGATCGCCGATGGCAACGACCGGGTGGCCCTGCGCGTTGTCGGGCAGGGTGAGCTGACGTTCCAGGAGCTTTCCCGGCGTTCCGACCGGGTCGCCGACTGGCTGCTGGCGCAGGGCGTGCGCCGGGGCGATGTGGTGATGCTGCTGATGGACAACCGCATCGAGCTGTGGGAGCTGATGCTCGCACTGATCAAGATCCGGGCCGTGGTCGCGCCCGCCTTCCTCACCATCGCGCCGGAGGAACTGCGCACCAGGATCCGCAGGGCCGGGGCCCGGCATGTGATCGCCGACCACCGGATCGTGCCGGGGCTCGCGGTGGACGGGCTCCGCACGAAGATCGTCGTGGGCGGGGCGGGCGAGCACCGGGGCTGGGCCGACTTCGCCGCATCGGCCGGGCACGAGGGCCGCTTCGTACCTGAGGGCCCCACCGGCGCCGACGAGCCGCTGTTCTACTACTTCACCTCCGGCTCCACCTCGCGGCCGAAACTGGTCGTGCACACACACGTCAGTTACGCGATCGGGCATCTGGCGAGCATGTACTGGAACGGTCTGAAGCCGGGGGACGTACACCTCAATGTCTCCGCCCCGGCCTGGGCGAAGTACCCGTGGAGTTCGCTGTTCGGGCCCTGGAACGCCGAGGCCACCGTGGTGTCCATGGACAGCGCCGGGGCCACCCCGCAGCGGCTGCTCGAAGTACTGCGGACCGGTGAGGTCACCAGCTTCTGCGCGCCGCCCAGCATCTGGCGGGCGCTGATCAGGACCGGGCTGCCCGGCGGACTGCCCGGCCTGAGGCACGCGGTCAGCGTCGGTGAACCGCTCATGGGCGATGTGGTCCAACAGGTCCGCGCGCTGGCCGGGGTGACCGTCCGCAACGGGTTCGGGCAGTCCGAGGTCACCGCGATGGCCGGGGTCACCGCCTCGTCCCCGGCGGACCCGGTGTCCATGGGCCACCCGCTGCCGGGGTACGACCTGGTGGTGGTCAGGCCCGGCACCGACGAACCGGCGCGGGAAGGGGAGTTGTGTCTGAACCTGGCCAACAGGCCCGTGGGCATGATGCGCGGCTATCTGGACCCGGAGGACAACGCCGGAAGCCACACCAGGGGCGGGCTCTACCGGACCGGTGACCTGGCCCGCTGGGACGAGGACGGCTCCCTGGTCTGTCTCGGGCGGCGCAAGGACATGTTCGAGGGGCCGGGCGGAGTGCGCGTCGCGCCCCTCGAACTGGAGCATGTGCTGGTGCTGCACCCCGCCGTCGCCGAACTGTCCGTGGTGCCGGTGTCCGAGGGCCAGGAGCTGGTCCCCAAGGCGTACGTCGTGCTCTCCGCCGGGTGGAACGCCAGCCGGGCCACCGCCGAGGTACTTTTCGCGCATCTGCGGGAACGCCTTCCGGCGCCCCGGCTCGTGCGGTTCCTGGAGTTCGTGGACGACCTGCCGCGTACCGAATCGGGGAAGGTCCGGCGCGAGGCGGTCCGGCTGCTGCGGCGGTCCCGCCAGGCCGAGTTCGCCGCCGGGCTGCCCGCCGCCCAGGCATAGGGGCCCGGGCGCGGGGGCTCAGATGCCTGGGGGCGGGGGCTCAGATGCCTGGGGCTCAGGCGCCCGGCGTTGTGGCCGCGCGGGAGACCACGAGCGCGAACGAGTGGCCGGCGGGGTCGGCGTACAGCCTGACATCGCGCCGGCCGCCGTTGTTCTTGGTGTCGAGGGGCCGCGCACCGAGGCCGATCGCCTCACGTTCCGCCTCGTCCATGTCGGCCTGGGACACCAGGATGCGAAGGTGCGCCTGCGAGGCGTCGTCGGGCCGGGGCCAGCTCGGCGGGGCGTAGCCGTGGTCCTTGCGGACCGCCAGGTGGACGCCGTGGTTGCCGATGACCTCCATGACGTCGGGGTCGGTCCCCATCCGCGAGTTCTGCCTGCTCGGAACAGTCCAGTACGAGCACCGTCGTTTTCGGAACCGCCATGGTCCTCCTGCTTTCGCTCTCCGGCCCGGCCCTGGTCGCTGGATCCGCCGGATCCTCCCGGGCTTGCTGGGGAGGTGCCTACCCCGCCCGGGAGAGCGCACGCCCGCGCCCCCGGCCGGAGGGGCTTGAGTTCTGTGGCCGGGGGCGCTTCGGCGGGACCGGTCAGTGCTGGGCCCGCCTGCGGACCAGTACCACCCCGGCGATCACCAGCAGCAGCGCGCCGCCCGCCGCGTACCAGAGGCCCGAGGGGGTGCCCGTGGCGACGGCTGCGTCGCGCGGACCGGGGCCGGGCCCTGCCTGAACGGGACCGGCCGCGGGGGCGGGGGCGGTGGCGGTGGCCGGGGTGAGGGGGCCGGTCACCGGGACGGGGTGGCCGGTCACCGGGACGGGGTGGCCGGTGGCCGGGACGGGGTGGCCGGTCACCGGGGCTGCGTGGCCGGTGGCCGGGACGGGGTGGCCGGTCACCGGGACGGGGTTCCACGGCAGGTACGAGCACCGTTCGCCCGAGATATGGAGGTATGCGGGGGCGCGC
The DNA here is from genome assembly GCF_010548145.1 of Streptomyces sp. SID10853. Lineage (GTDB taxonomy): Bacteria > Actinomycetota > Actinomycetes > Streptomycetales > Streptomycetaceae > Streptomyces. Next base: position 11,977 of record NZ_JAAGLN010000053.1, on the reverse strand, counting down.
CAGGTGGCCGCGTCATTGATGACGGCCGCCGCTCCCCCATCGGTCAGCGGCGGCCTGCTGCCGGAGTGGCCTTCGAGCGGGGTGTACGAGCGCGAGGCGGGGATGAGGCCGCGCGGACCGGGCACCGGCCGCCCCTCGCCCCCGGTTCCGATGAGCAGCGCGGTCGGATGGTAGTCCACGGGCGCGCCGAACACGCTGGGTGTGTGCAGTGCGACGTGGTAGCCACGCCCGGTGGGGGCTCCACCGGCCAGGGCCCTGTCGCGCTCGGTGGGGGCAGCGCTCGGGCACATGGCGCAGGCGGTCACGGAGAGAAGGCTGGTGCGACTCATGCCCGGCACGTTAAGCACACGAATTACGGCTCACCGGGGTGTCGGGCACCGTCGGACCCGAACGCCCTCCGCACGGGTGCGCCCGGTCCGCCGGATGGCCGCTGCCCGCCCCGCCCGCCCGGTCAGCTGACGCCGCGGATGCGCCGGACCGCGGGGACACCGCGCCAGGTCTGGAGACACATCAGGGTTTTTCCCGGCAAGGGCTTCCGCCTGGACACCGGGCGTTCCGCAGCCTGTCGGGAGTGCGCGTAGGTACGGCACGCGGCCGGGGTGCAGTCCGACTGCGAGTGGCTACCGTTGCACCGCCGTGTCCACGCAGGAAGGACCGGCCGCAGGTCCGGGTCAGACGGTCTTGCGGGCCACCCCTCCGTAGAAGCCGATCTCGTCCGCCCCGGCGGGCGGCGGGGCGTCCGGGCGCCAGAAAGGCACCTGGGCCAGGCCCGGTTCGACGAGTTCGAAGCCGTCGAAGAACCGCTCCACCTCGGCGCGCGGGCGCAGGTTCAGGGTGGCCGTGGCGTTCGTGTAGACGGCCTGGGCGCCGCGGCGGTCGGCGAAGTCGCCGGTGGCGTGCGAGAGGACCAGGAAGCTGCCGGCCGGCAGCGCGTCGCGCAGGGTGGCGACGACCCGCGCCGGCTGCTCGGCGTCGGTGAGGAAGTGGAGGACGGCGATGAGAAGCACGGCGACCGGCTCGTCGAAGTCGATGACCCGGCGGACCTCGGGGTGGTCCAGGATGGCCCGCGGGTCCCGCAGGTCGCCGAGCACGACGCTGGTCGCCCCGGAGCGGCTGAGCAGGGCGTCGGCGTGGGCGTTCACGATCGGGTCGTTGTCGACGTACGCGATCCGCACGTCGGATGCCACTTCCTGGGCGGTCTCGTGCACGTTCGGGGAGGTGGGCAGTCCGGTGCCGACATCGAGGATCTGCCGGACACCGCTGCCGACCACATGCCGGACGGCGCGCCGCAGGAAGGCCCGGTTGGCCCGTACGCCGATCCGTACCTCGGGCGCCGCGGCGGCGAGTTCCTCGGCGGCCTGCTGGTCGACCCGGTAGTTGTCCTTGCCGCCCAGCAGGTAGTCGTAGATCCGCGCCGGGTGCGGTCTGCTGGTGTCGATCCTCTCGGCACTGAAGCCGCCGTCCTGTCCCACACTGCGCCCCTCTCGACGACCGCCCCGGCTCCCCACCGGCGGACGGTGCCGACAGCTTCGCACACCAACTCGGCCGGGCAGGACGCCAGTTCCGGGCGCGTGCCTGCCGACCCGCCTCCGTCCCCGCCGCCGCCCCTGCCGGACGGTCAGGCGAGGTCGAGGAGCTGCTCGTAGAAACCGCCGAAGCGGCGCTCCTCGTCGACCAGATGGACCTCCAGGATCCAGTGGCAGCGCCAGCCGGCCCGGTCCGTACGGCGGAGCGGGGTGTCGTTGTCCGGCGTGATGTACGACTCCGTCCGGGCCCCGTCGATCGTCTCGTGCGGGAACTCGCCGACCAGATGGCCCGCGTGCCAGCCGCCCAGCGTCCAGCCGGCGTCGGCGGCCAGCCGCTCGACCTCGGCGTACAGCCGCTTGCCCGTGATGTCAGGGGCCGCCCTGAACGCCTCACGCCCGGCCGCGAAGACCGTCGCCAGGTCGTCGCGCAGCCGCTTCTTGTGGGGGTCACCGCCGAGGACGAAGGTACGCCCGAAGTCCGCCTCGTACTCCTCGAAGATCGGGCCGAAGTCGACGAACGCGATGTCGTCCTCCCCGATCACCCGGTCCGGCGGATTCTCCCGGTACGGGAACATCGTGTGCGGGCCGGAGCGGACGATCCGCTTGTGCCAGTGCTTCGTCGTCCCGAACATGTCGTTCGCGAGGTCGCGGATCCGGTCGCTGACCTCCTTCTCTCCGGCGCCCGGCGCCACCAGGCCGCGCCCCTCGACCTCCGCGAAGAGGGCCACGGCCTTGCGCTGCGCCTCCTCCAGGCCGAGCGCCCGCAGTTGCTCATCCATCCGGTCAGGTACCGCCATGGTGCTGTTCCTCTGTTTCCTGGGCCCGGGCCTGTGCCTATGCCTGTCCCTGCGCCTGTCCCTGTTCCAGTGCCTCATGCGGTGTCGCGCGCACGATGACGAGCGAACCCTCGTAGTACGGCCGGCTGCGCAGATGGCCGAAGCGCGCGTCCCACGCCCCGGAGTCCAGATCCGCGCGCAGCCGCTCGGTGAACCGCTCGCGCACCCCGTCGTCCACGAAGCTCCAGGCCGAGCACGCCTGCCGCGCGGCCGGGTCGAGGAGCATCTCGGGGCGCCCGTAGTACGCCTCGTTGAAACCGTCCGTGCAGTCCAGCGGGATCGGCACGGCCCGCACGCTGGCGGTGCCGCCGAGCGCCTCGGCCATGGTGCCGATCGCAGGGTAGCGCCGGGCCTCGGTGTCGAGGACCTCGGGCGCGTACTCGTACAGCCAGAAATCCCTGACCAGCGCCGGATCGCAGGTCAGCACGGCCACCGGGCCCCGGGTCACCCGGCGCATCTCGCGCAGGCCCACGTCGACGTCGGACCACTGGTGCACGCTGAAGAGGGTCATCGCGCCGTCGAACTCCCCGTCCGCGAACGGCAGGTTCTCCGCGACCGCGTCCACCGCCCTGGGCAGGCCCGTCGAGCGCTGGGCCCGCATGGTCTCCGACGGCTCGACCGCCGTGACGGCCGGCGCGGCTGACTCGTACGAACCTGCCCCCGCGCCCACGTTGACGACCTTCCTGGCATCACCGAGGGCGTCCGCGATGACCTGGGCGATCCGGGGATCGGGCCGCCGGTAGTTCACATAGCCGGTACCGATGCCGCCGTAGTCGACATCACCGGCGCTGCCATCAGAGCTGCGGACATCCATGAAGATCCAAACCTCGCCTTGTGAGCAGGGAATCAGAGACGGAGGGAGAGCCCGGCCACCCGGCGGACCCCCGGGGCCCGTGCGACGGCTCCCGCACCCCGGAACCCTCCGCGACACCAGCCACCGCCTTCGCCTCCGCACCTACCGGGAATCCGTCACCCCCATACTGCATCTGCCCTACCCTTGGCGTAAATCAGCTGGCTAATGCTCGTTACATCACCCAAATTCCTCGCAGATGTGGACCTGTGGACACCTCCAGGACAGCTGAGCTGCCGGGCCCGGCAGCTCAGCTGTTCCGGTGCTGCGGCGTCCGCCTCACCCGGCGTCCCTCAGCGCGTCGGCGATCCGGGTGAAACCGCGCTGCTCCGCATGGCGCAGGGCCGTCACCCCGTCGCCGTCCGGCAGGCCGGGCGCGGCACCTGCCGCGAGCAGGAGCCCGACGATCTCCTGGTGCGCCGGGCCTCCGTCGCCGAGGATCACCGCCTCCAACAGGGCTGTCCAGCCGAGCTGGTTGACGTGGTCCACGTCGATGTCGGTCTCCCGCAGCAGGGCGCGTACGTAGTCGACATGACCGCGCTCGGACGCCGGGATCAGCGCGATCCCGCCGAACCGGTTGCGCTGCTTCAGATCCGGTCCGGCCGGCAGCAGTACGCGCATCATCGCCACGCTTCCGGTGACACCGGTGGCCAGCCAGGGGCTGTCGTCCCGGTCGTCCTGGGCGTCGGGGTCGGCGCCGTCGGCGACCAGGAGGCGGGCGGCCTCGACATGGTCGCCGATGGCGGCGAGCAGGAGAGCGGTGCGGCCGTGCGCGTCGCGGGCCTCCAGATCGGCGCCGGCCGCCAGGGCAGCCCGTACCGCTGCCGTGTCTCCACGGCCGGCCGCCTCCAGGACGGCGCTGTCCTGCTCGTTCACTGTGTTCCTCCTCGGCTGGGTGCAGTCCCGTGGATGTCCTTCAGCTGAGGAGTCTGGCCCAGGCGCTCGACCAGCCCGGAAGTGGGGGCGTTCCAGGAGACCGCACCGAGCGTGGTGCCGCCGCCGCGGTGGCCTCGTCCCCCAGAGCCCGGAGCTGCGCCCCGTCCGCCAGGCACTGTCCGCCGACGCGCCGACGCGACGCCGCGCCGCCGCGCCGTCAGGTCTTGCGCAGGTCCGGGGCCGGCACCCCGATCAGCAGTCGGCGTACGGCGTCCCACGCGGCCCGCAGCGCGCGGGTGACGGCCGGGGAGTCACTGCCCATGACGCGCGCCCACGCCCCCGCGTCGTCGGGCAGCACGCTCACCCCGAAGACCAGACCGGTGCCGTGCAGCGCGTCGTGGAGGGTGTCGGCGACCAGCGCGGCAGGGGCCAGCGGAGTCAGTACGTACAGCGAGGCCATCAGGTCGTGACCCGCGAAGACCGCGGGCCCGGTCACCCCGCCAGGGCCGTGGGGTTCGAGGCGTACGGTGTCGGCCGCGAGGAGCGAGCCGTCCGGGCGCTGCACCTCCAGGTCGCTGAAGAGCATCCGGTAGGCGTGCCGTTCGTCCCGGGCCAGCCGCCCGGCCGCGATCGTCTCGCCGAGGAGCACGGTCGCCGACGGGTCGGCCGTCACCAGGGTGTGCTGGTAGAAGCGCGCGTCGCGGTACGGGATCAGCGGGTCGGGCAGGTACTCGACATAACTGTCCTCCCCCGCCGTCAGGTTGACCAGCTGCGTCGCGTGGTCGAACTCCATGCGGTGCACCTTGGTGGCGGCCTGGGTCGTCAGGTGCACGGCGGTGCCGGGCCCGCACTCGATGTCGATCCGGTTCCGGTCGGCCTGCAGGATGCCGCCACCGGTCGACATCAGATAGGTCACCGGCAGATCCGGCCGGTGCGGGTCGATGTACAGCGGCCGCATGATCTGCAGCGGTGACTTCTGGTAGCGGTCGACGAGTTCGGTGCGGTCGCCGACGCGCGCGTAGCGCAGTTCGAGCAGGCCGACCTTGCCGGGGCGCCCGGCGGCCAGGGTGTCCGCCGGACCGGCCAGGCCGAGCAGCCTGGCCGGGGTCCGCCGGGGTTCGTAGTGCGCGGGGTCCAGCCGCGCGGGCGCCGTGGTCACGCGGGAGCCGCCGCCTGGGCGGCTTCGTGGGCCAGGATGAAGTCGGCGATGGCGTCGAGGCCGTCCCCGGTGAGGGAGTTGGTCAGCACCACGGGCCGCCCCTCCCGGACCTTGCGGGCGTCCGACTCCATGACGTCCAGATCGCACCGCACGTACTGGGCGATGTCGACCTTGTTGATGACGAGCAGTTCGGACTCGGTGATGCCGGGGCCCCGCTTGCGCGGCATCTTGTCGCCCTCTGCGGTGTCCAGGACGAACAGGAAGAGGTCGACCAGCGCGGGGCTGAAGGTGAGCGTCAGGTTGTCGCCGCCGCTCTCGAAGAGCAGGGTGTCCACGTCGGGATGGCGCTCCAGGAGCTCGTCGGCCGCCGCCTGGTTCATCGTCGGGTCGTCCCTGACCGCGGTGTGCGGGCAGGCCCCGGTCTCGACACCGACGATCCGGTCCGCGTCGAGGATCCCGTCGAGGGTGCGCCGGACGTGGGCGGCGTCCTCGGTGGTGAAGATGTCGTTGGTGATGACGGCGGGGGTGCGGCCGCGTGCGAACAGGACGGGGACGAGCGCCTCGATCAGAGCCGTCTTCCCCGAGCCGACCGGGCCCGCGATCCCGACGCGCAGGACGCCGTCCTTGGGGCGCCGCAGGAGTTCGTCGTCGTGGTGGTGGTGCCGGGCCTGCATGGGGTCGTGCATGGTGATCCTTCTCTGATGTGGTGACTTCGCGGGGGTGGCCCGCGAGGCCGGGCCGGCCGTACGGGATGTACGGCGGGCACCGCCAGGGCCGCACTCCGCCTAACTGGCGAACAGCCGCGCCTCGGCCCGCTCATGGCGGCCGGCCATGATGTCCGCCACCGGGACGAAGCCGCCGATGTCGGCGAGCTCCCGTTCCAGGGCGGCTTCGGTGGTCTCCTCGATCACCGGCGCCGCCCGGTGCAGGACGACCTGCGCCTGGCGGTGGTCGGTCAGCCGCAGCCGCAGCGCGGCCCCCACGAAACTGGCCGCGAAGGCGAACAGTTCGCAGGTGACCGCCTGCCGTACGGACACCCCGTTGCCCGCGTGGACCACGGCGGCGACGACCGGCTGGCAGCCGCGTACGGCGCCCTCCCGGTAGAGGGTGCGGTACTGCTCGGTCTCCGGAGTCCCGTACACCTCCGCCGCCAGGTCGAGCAGCTGGCGCCCGGTGCGGACACTGGCCTGCCGGGCCTCACGGCCCAGTTTGGTGGCGTGCAGCCGCTGTTCCACGGCCGTCAGTTCCGCCCAGTCGCCCGCGGTGACCGCCCGGTGGGCGAGCGCGAGCGCGGTGGCGTCGGACGGTCCCGCGCTGTGCCGCAGCAGGTCGTGGAGGAGGCCGGGCAGGCCGCGCGGGGTCACCGCGCGGGCCTGCTGGAAGCCCTCGAGACCGTGCGACAGGGTGTAGTAGCCGCTGGGGAAGGCCGAGTCGGTGAGCTGGAGCCCGGTGAGCAGCGCCGCTGTGGGCATCGGGTCGTTCATGCCGGGGCTCCGTTCGTGCGAGGGGTGTGACGCGGTGATCCGGCCGTCGGTGACCGCCGGGGCGGTCGGGCTGTGGCCGTCGGGCGATGTGGGTCAGACGATGTAGAAGAGGTGGTTGAGCGGGAGCCGCTCCGCGGGTTCGATCGTCGCGGGTTCGCCGTCGACGGTGACCTTGTACGTCTCCGGGTCCACCTCGATGCGCGGCAGAGCGTCGTTGCGCACCATGTGCTCCTTGCCGATGGTGCGGCAGCGCCGTACGGGCTCGGCCCGCCGCTGCAGGCCCAGTTCGCCGGGGACACCGGCGGCGATGGAAGCCTGCGACATGAAGGTGACCGAGGTCTGCTGCCTGGCGCGGCCGTACGAGCCGAACATCGGGCGGTAGTAGACGGGCTGCGGGGTCGGCAGGGACGCGTTGGGGTCGCCCATCAGCGCCCAGTTGACCATGCCGCCCTTGATGACCAGCTTGGGCTTGGCGCCGAAGGAGTGCATCGGCCAGAGCACGATGTCGGCGAGCTTGCCCGGCTCCAGGGAGCCGATCACATCGGCCGCGCCGACCGCGATGGCCGGGTTGATGGTCAGCTTGGCCAGGTACCGCAGCACGCGCTGGTTGTCGTTGCGGGAGCTGTCCTCGGCCAGCGGGCCGCGCAGCTCCTTGCAGTGGTGCGCGGTCTGGAAGGCCCGGACGAAGGACTCGCCGACCCGGCCCATGGCCTGGGAGTCGGAGGAGAAGATGCTGATCACGCCGAGGTCGTGCAGCACGGTCTCGGCCGCGATGGTCTCGGCGCGCACCCGGCTGTCGGCGAAGGAGACGTCCTCGGGGATGTCACGGGAGAGGTGGTGACAGACCATCACCATGTCGAGCAGCTCGTCCACCGCGTTGACGGTGTACGGCAGGGTCGGGTTGGTCGACGCGGGCAGTACGTTCGCCTCGCCCGAGACCCGGATGATGTCCGGGGCGTGGCCGCCGCCCGCACCCTCGGTGTGGAAGGTGTGGATGGTCCGGCCGTTGATCGCGGAGAGGGTGTCCTCGAAGAAGCCGCCCTCGTTGAGGGTGTCGGTGTGGATGGCCATCTGCACGTCGTGCTCGTCGGCGACGCTGAGCGCGGTGTCGATGGTGGCCGGGGTCGCGCCCCAGTCCTCGTGGACCTTCAGTCCGGCCGCGCCCGCCTCGATCTGCTCGCGGAGTGCCTCGGGCCGGCTGCCGTTGCCCTTGCCGAGCAGGCCCACGTTGACCGGCATGTCCTCCACGGCCTCCAGCATCCGGTGGATGTTCCACGGGCCGGGGGTGCAGGTCGTGCCGTTGGTGCCGTCGGTCGGGCCTGTGCCGCCGCCGAAGAAGGTGGTGATGCCGTTGGACAGGCCCTCCTGGGCCTGCTGCGGGGCGATGAAGTGGATGTGCGTGTCCACGCCGCCCGCGGTGGCGATCAGGTGCTCGCCGGAGATGACCTCGGTGCCGGGGCCGATGACGAGCTTGGGGTCCACGCCGTTCTGGAGCTGCGGGTTGCCGGCCTTGCCGACGCCGACGATCAGACCGCCGCGGACACCGATGTCGCCCTTGACGACGCCGAGGACCGGGTCCATGACCACGACGTTGGTGATGACCAGGTCAAGGGCGCCCTCGCGGTTGAGCGCCGACGGGTCCTGGGCCATGCCGTCACGGATGGCCTTGCCGCCGCCGTAGACGGCCTCTTCGCCGTAGGAACCGGCGTTGTGGTCGTACTCGACCTCGACCACCAGATTGGTGTCGGCGAGGTGGAAGCGGTCGCCCACGGTGGGGCCGAACAGGTCGGTGTACTGCTTGCGCGGAATGATCGCCATCAGTGCTGAGTCCCCTCGGTGCCCGGGGTGCTGTCGGCGCCGGGCGTGTTCCCTGTGCTGTCCGTGCCGGCAGCGCTGCCGGCCTGTGTGAATCCCAGCTCCGCGGCGCGGCGCAGTGCGTTGCGCTTGGTGTCGGGTGCCGACAGGCCGCCGTTGACGAGCCCGGCGAATCCCACGAGCCGCCCGGTGCCGGCGAAGGCGCACAGGTCGACCTCGCGGGTGTCGCCGGGCTCGAAGCGCACGGCGGTGCCGGAGGGGATGTCGAGACGCATACCGAAGGCGGCTTCACGGTCGAAGCGCAGCGCGCGGTTGATCTCGAAGAAGTGGTAGTGCGACCCGATCTGGACGGCGCGGTCGCCGGTGTTGGCGACCGTGAGCCTGACCGTGGCCCGGTTGGCGTTGATCTCCACGGGGTCATCTCCGTAGAGGTAGTGGGCTCCGCCCGACATCTCTGTCTCCTCGGTGGTTCAGACTGCAGGCTTCAGGCGCTGATCGGGTCGTGACAGGTGACCAGCTTCGTCCCGTCGACGAACGCCGTCTCGACCTGGAGGACGGTGAGCATCTCCCGTACTCCGGGCATCACGTCGTCCTGGGCGACGACCTTGCGGCCCAGCTCCATGCACTCGGCGACGGTGTGTCCGTCACGGGCCGCCTCCATGACGGCCTCGGTGATCAGCGCGGCGGCCTCGCTGTAGTTGAGCTTGGTTCCCCTGGCCCTGCGGCGGCGGGCCAGGTCGGCCACCACATAGACGTGGAGCTTGTCGATTTCGCGTGGTGCGAGATTCATGGCGTCACTCTGCTTTCTCGAACGAGATGCCGGGCCGGCCCAGCGCTGGACCCGCCGCGAGGAAGAGCCAGGTCGTCACTACGAACGGCCAGGTGAAGGGGGATCCGCCGGACGGCCGGGTGAACGCCTCCCAGGCGGCGGTGAACGGGACCGAGGCGACCACGGCGAGCGCGGCGTATCCGGCGGTCCACGGGGTGAGGGTCAGGAAGGTGGCGGCGAGCGCGATGGCGCAGAGCACCCCGTTGTAGCCGTAGAGGCCCTGGGTGATCCGGTCGGCCGGCAGCCCGGCGGCGCAGGCGGTCAGCAGTGCCAGGGCGCTGGCACCGGCCGCGGCGACGGCGGCGGCACGCGAGGTGAGGAGGATCCCGACGAGCAGGATGAGGCCCGCGTACCACTTGTCGAGGAAGAAGACCTGCCCGATGCCGTCGCAGAACGCCCGGCCGGCCTCCGCCGCCGTCAGTGAGGTGAAGCCGCCGACCCGCGCGGTGGCCCCCGTCACGGCCGGGGCCGTCGGCAGCGCGATCACCAGCACCCCGGCGACCAGGCAGTACGGGGCTGTCAGCACCGGCAGCCCGATGCGCCCGAAGAGGCGGCCGCCCGCCGCGCTCAGCACCGCGCAGACCGCCGCGCCGAGGACTGTGAGCAGGACGGTGCGTCCCGACGGGCCGAACGAGACGAGGAGGGCGATACCGGTGAGGCAACCGCAGTAGCCGTCAAGCCCCTTGACCAGGTTCCCGCGGTCGGCGCCCAGCAGCGCGGCGGTCGCGGTGGACACGCCCGCGCCGAGCAGCCCGTACACGCCGGTGCGCCAGCCCTCCGCGAACAGCGCGACGGTGAACAGCAGTCCCGTCCACGCGTTCGCGCTGAGTGTGACCTGGGCGATGCCCCGCAGCTCCACCTGCCCGAGCTGGAGCGGTGACCGGCTCTTTGCCTGCACCGTCTGTTCCGCCGCAGACATGTCTACTCCCTTGAGGACATGGCGAATTGGCCAGAAACCCCCACATCAGGGGGGATTGGCGCTAGATCAACTTTCTGTTGAAAACCGTACGCCCGGCACAAGCGGAACAAGGTCACGAACATCGGCCACCGAGCGTGTCCGGAGCGGTACGGTACGGCATAACCGCTGTTGGGATGTGGCGCTCCACCGGCCCACCGCGGCCTGCCCCCCGTCGGCCCGGCCGTAAGTCTTGGTAAGAGGTTGAACTTTTTTTGAACGCTTCATACCTGTCATTTGACCGAACTGGGCATGGGCTGCCGCGCGCCCCGTCGACCAGGCGTTTCCGCCCGGGAAAAGCACCGGGTTGCGGGGCCGCCGGGCCGCGCCCATCCTGGAACGGCTTCGGCAGGCTCTGTTCCCGGTGCCCCCACCGCTCCGGCAGAGCGACACCCCCAACGGCGCGACCGATTCCGACGCCCCCGTCGCCGCACCGGCAGTGTGAGGACCTCCGCAGCCCGCCCGAGGGCGGCTCGCCCCGACACCGCCTCCGACGAGCCGAAGGAGCCCCGCCATGCACTCCGCCCTGATGCGTACCGCGCTCGCCGCGGCGGCCCTGTGCGCCACCCTCACCGCAGCTGCGGTCACCCCCGGCAATGTGCTTCATCCGGCGAGCGCGAAGCCGTCGCAGACCAGGACGCAAACACACCGGACAGAGACACCGGAGCAGCGCACGCCCGGGACAACGGGACACCCTGCGGAGGCGCCCGGGGCGCAGACGCAGCAGACCCAGCGGACGGAGGGCGACACCAATCCGCCTCCGTACGACCGGCGTGCCTTCACCGAGCAGACCGTGCGGCTCACCTGGAAGGGCACCACGGCGGCCGGCCGCGCCCGGATGTGCGCGCATCCGGACAGCTTCAACAGCCCCGCACTCGACGCGCGCTACGCGGCACGGCTGATCAGGGCGGAGTGCGGGGCCCACTGAGGCCGGTCCCGGCGTCCGTCACACCGCCGGGGCTTCCTTGTCTGGGGTTCCGCACTTCCGGGACTTCCTTGTCCGGGGCTTCCGGTGGCTCGCCGCTTCTGGTGGCTCGCCGCTTCCGGGGCCTTTCCGGGCTTCCGCTTCCGGGCCCGCCGTACCGGCCGGGATCAGCCGTGCGTGCCGCGCCGGCGCAGGTGGAGGACCCCACCGAGGGCCGCCGCGATGAGGACACCGCCCGCGACCAGCTCGGTCGTGTCCAGGTCGGTGAGCGAACCGCTGAGGACCGCCCTGATGCGTTTGTCCGGGGTGCCGGAGAGCGACAGCGGCGCGCTGCCCTTCCGCCCGGCGCACGCGAAAGTCACCTCGTACCGCTTCCCGGCTTTCGCATCCGGGTCGACCACGACTGTCGCGGGGTGCCCGTGGTGCAGCGTGACCGGGCCGAATACGCCGGACGAGACACTGACGCCGGGCGCCCGGCAGCCACTGGCAGCAAGGGTGACCGTCTCACCGGGAGCGACCGACCGGGGTGACACGGTGAACCCGAACGACGCGGGCCCGCCTGCGCCGTCCGCCGTCGCGGCCGGGGCGGCCAGGGACAGCACGGCGGCGCTCAGCAGGGCGGCAGACCCGACACTCGTCAAGCGCATGGGGGGTACCTCCGGGCACACGATGCGGGTAACGGACCGCGGCAGCAGGCCGGCGCGGGGGCACTGCGGCAACCG
>NZ_JAAGLN010000052.1 GCF_010548145.1 Streptomyces sp. SID10853 | reverse complement strand
GGGTACTCGCGGCGCTGGCACCGGCCGTCGTCGCGGGCCGTCAGCCGGTCGTCGAATCGCTCACGGGCCGACGCGGGGTGCGCCACTCCTCACGGGTGATGACGGTGCTCGGGGTCATCGCCATCGTGCTCGGGGGCGCCGTCGCCGCCGTGGGCGGGCTCAAGGGCCGGGCGGTGCTGGTCGCCGTCGGCTCGGTGGTAGCCGAGCTGGGCGTGCTCGCCTGCATCCCGGTGATCGTGGGGTCGCTCGGACGGCTGGGACGCTTCTTCCCGCTGTCCCCCCGGCTCGCCCTGCGCGACGCGGCCCGCAACCGGGGCCGCACGGCGCCGGCCGTCGCCGCGGTGATGGCAGCGGTCGCGGGCACGGTCGCCATCGCCACGTACACCGCGAGCACCCAGGCGGAGGAGGCGTACAACACCCATCTCTCGCTGCCTCCGGGCGTTGTCCTGATCAAGGCCGACACCTATACGGAGGAAGCCGACCCGGCGAAGTCGCTGGAGCTGGCCCGCGGACTCGCCCGGCACGACCTGCCGGTGCAGGGCTCCCCCGCCACCATCAGCCGGGTGTGGGCGGGCAGCGACTGCGACAGGTTCAGCGACGCGGACCCGGACACCTGCGGCTCACTCACCATGTCCAAGCCGAAGGCCAACAGCTGCCCGCTGCAGGAGGCCGGCGGCAAGGATCTGGCGGCCGGGCTCTCCGCGGCCGAGCACAAGCGACTGGTGAACTCACCGAAGTGCAAGGACGCGGAGTACGCCGACGACACCTTCGGCAATGTGGCGGAGATCGTCGTCGGGGACAGCGCGGCACTGCGCGTCTATGCCGGGCTGAAGGATCCGGCAGCCGCCAGAGCGCTGGCCGCGGGCACCCCCGTACTCCTCAACAACGCGTACGCCGGCCCGGACGGCAAGGTCACCCTCACGGCCGTCCACCGGTACGTCGCCGCGGACAAGGCGAACCGCAAACGGCACCCGGGCAAGGCCAGGACGACCGTCAGCCACCTCGCGGTCTACCGGGCGGCCGACCGCTACGCGGCCACCCCGGGGATCCGCATGATCATGCCGCAGGCGACCGCCGACCGCCTCGGGCTGCACACGGGCCCGGTCGCCGACGTCTACCGGGTCGCACATCCGCCGACCGACGCGGAGACGCAGCGCTTCAACGACGGGATGTCGCAGGCGGGCAACGGCGCCTATCTCTCGCAGAACCAGAAGCCGGACGACAGCGACACCACCCTGCTGATCCTCGCGCTGTTCTCGGGCGTGGTGACGCTGGGCGCGGCCGCCATCGCCACCGGTCTGGCGAAGGCCGACGCGGAGGCCGACCTGACGACCCTGAGCGCGATCGGCGCCCCGCCCGGCGTACGGCGCACGCTCAGCGGGTTCCAGTGCGCGGTGGTCGCGGGGACGGGGGTGCTGCTCGGTACCGCGGCGGGTGTGGTGCCCGCTGTCGCGGTGCGGCTCACGGACCTGAAGCGGGCCCTGGACCAGATGCAGAAACACCCGATGGACTCCGCGTACACCCCGATCGTGCTGCCGTGGGAGACCATCGGCATCCTCGCCGTGGCCGTACCGGTCCTGGCCGGTCTGCTGGCCGCGGGCTTCACCCGCTCCCGGCTGGTGCTGACCCGGCGGGCCGGCTGACGGCGGCGCGCGCGGTGGATCAGCCCGTGTCGGGGGTACAACCCGTCGTGGAGTACGTGTGCGAGACAATGGCGGCATGGAGATGCCGAGGAGTGAACGGTCGGAACAGCCGGAGGAGCACCCCAAGGTCCTCATCGTGGGACAGGACGGGATGGCGCTCGGCGGCGGGGCCGGCGGTGACGACGAGTCGCGCGAGGTCCCAGTGACGGAAATGGTGGAACAGCCCGCCAAGGTCATGCGCATCGGCAGCATGATCAAGCAGCTTCTGGAGGAGGTCAGGGCGGCCCCTCTCGACGAGGCGAGCCGGGTCCGTCTCAAGGACATCCACGCCTCGTCCGTGAAGGAGCTGGAGGACGGCCTGGCCCCCGAGCTGGTGGAGGAGCTGGAACGCCTTTCGCTGCCCTTCACCAATGAGGCCATCCCGTCGGAGGCGGAACTACGCATCGCGCAGGCACAGCTGGTGGGCTGGCTGGAGGGCCTTTTCCACGGCATCCAGACGGCGCTGTTCGCGCAGCAGATGGCGGCGCGGGCCCAGCTGGAGCAGATGCGCCGGGCGCTGCCGCCGGGCGCGGGCGGCCAGGAGGAAGAGGACGGGAGCGGGGACGGCGGCCACGGCGCGATCCGCTCCGGCCCGTATCTCTGAGTCCGGCCCGCGCCGCTTCCACCGGCTTCCACCGACTCTCACCGACCACTGAGGCCCGGCCTCCCGCTGCCAGCGGGAGGCCGGGCCTCAGTGGTGATCGGGGCGACGTGCACGAGTGCTGTACGTGAGGGGCTGAGCACGCCGGGGGCCCGCAGTTCTGGGGGCCCGCAGCTCCGAGGGACCTCGGCATTCTGGGGCCGGGAATTCTGGGGGCGGGAATTCCGGGGCCCTGGAATTCTGGGGCCCACCATTCCGGGAAGCGCTACGCGCGCAGGAGGACCTTCCCCACGTGCACCCCGGAATCCAGTACCCGGTGCCCTTCGGCGGCGAGAGCCATCGGGAGTTCCTGGTCCACCACAGGCCGCACCCGGCCGCCGGAAATCAGCGGCCACACATGCTCACGGACCGCGGCGACGATCGCCGCCTTCTCTCCCAGCGGCCGCGCCCGCAGCGACGTGGCCGTGATGGCGCCCCGCTTCCCCAGCAGAGCCGCGAGGTTCAGCTCGCCCTTCGCGCCGCCCTGCATGCCGATCACCGCAAGCCGCCCGCTGGTCGCCAGCGCCGCCACGTTCCGGTCCAGGTATTTCGCGCCGACGATGTCGAGAATGACATCGGCGCCGGCTCCGCCGGTCGCCTTCCGGATCTCCTCGACGAAGTCCTGCTCGCGGTAGTTGATCAGTACGTCGGCGCCCAGCTCCGCGCAGCGGGCCAGCTTCTCGTGGCTTCCCGCGGTCACGGCGACGCGCGCACCGACCGCCTTGCCCAGCTGGATCGCCATCGTGCCGATCCCGCTGGACCCACCGTGCACCAACAGCATCTCGCCGGGCCGCAGATGGGCGACCATGAAGACGTTCGACCAGACGGTGCAGACGACTTCCGGCAGACCCGCGGCCGTGACGAGATCGATCCCCTCCGGTACCGGCAGCAGCTGCCCCACCGGTACGGCGACCTTCTCCGCGTACCCGCCGCCGCCCAGCAGCGCACACACCTCATCGCCGACCGCCCAGCCGGACACCCCGGGGCCGAGCGCCGTGATCCGCCCGGAGCATTCCAGGCCGGGATACGGCGACGCGCCGGGAGGCGGGTTGTAGAAGCCCTGCCGTTGCAGTACATCGGCGCGGTTGACGGCCGACGCCACGACCTCGACGAGGACTTCGCCCTCGCCGGGTACGGGGTCGGGTACTTCGGCCCAGACAAGCGCCTCGGGACCGCCGGATTCGGGGATCGTGATCGCATGCATGATCGCGAGGCTACTCCGCGCCGGCCCCCGCCGCCTTGGGGGAAACCCGGGCGATCGCGATCACCCGGTCGGTGAGCTGAAGCGGACTGGCCTCGGGGTCGTCGTACCCGAGCAGCCGGTGGCCGCGCTTCACGGTGACGACCAGGTCGTTCGCCTCCCGGACGCTCCGCCCCACCTCGGCCTTTATGACCGGCCGCTCGACCAGGTCGAGCCCGCTGCCCTGCTGGATCAGATCCTCCATCACGGTTCCCGCGCTGGGGCTGAGCACCGAGAGACCGAGCAGCCGTCCCGCCGCGCTGGCGCTGGTGATCACCGCGTCGGCGCCCGACTGGCGCAGCAGGGGAGCGTTCTCCTCCTCCCGCACCGCGGCGACGATCTTCGCCCCCCGGTTGAGCTGCCGGGCCGTCAGCGTGACCAGTACGGCGGTGTCATCGCGCTGGGTGGCGATGACGATCTGCTTGGCGCGCTGCAGTTCGGCGCGGATCAGCACGTCACTGCGGGTCGCGTCCCCGATGACACCGGCGAAGCCTTCCGCGTTGGCGGCCTCGATGACCTTGCTGTTGGGGTCGACGACGACGATCTGCTCCCGCTTCAGACCGGTCGCACACAGCGTCTGCATCGCGGAGCGGCCCTTCGTACCGAATCCGACGACGACGGTGTGGTCACGCAAGCGAAGCCTCCAGCGGTTCAGCCGCCACTCCTCCCGGGTGCGCTCGGTGAGCACTTCGAGAGTGGTGCCGACCAGGATGATCAGGAAGAGCACGCGCAGCGGCGTGACAACAAGGATGTTGGTGAGCCTGGCACCGTCGCTGTACGGGACGATGTCGCCGTACCCCGTGGTGGAGAGGGTGACCGTGGCGTAGTAGAACGAGTCGAGCAGATCGACCGTGCTGTCGGCGTTGTCGTGGTAGCCGCTGCGGTCGACCCAGACGATGAGGGCCGTCACCACCAGCACCAGCAGTGCGATCAGGACCCGCCTGCCGACTTGCCGGAGCGGCCGCTCGACCACCCGGCGGGGCAGTTTCACCCGGCGGGTGACCAGCTTCTCCCCCACCTGCCGGTCGAGGGCATCATGACCGGGCAGTTTCACGTGAAACACTCCTCAGCCCACGGCAGATCGAGGATTTCCAGCGGCTGTCCGGCCCGCGCACCTCCGGACGGTACGACGGCGAGCCCGTCTGCGGCAGCGATACCGCGGAGCATCGCCGGCCCATGGAAATGCAGCGGAACCACCTCATCTGTCCGGTGCACTACTGGCACGAGTCGGGTGTCGTACGGATGGCCGTGCACCTCTTCACTGACGGGCATGGCATAAGCCTCCCTGACGGCGCGGCCCGCGAGCCCCCGAAGCAGTGGATCGGCGAGGGTCAGCAGCCCCGACACGGCGGCCAGGGGGTTGCCGGGGAGTCCGACGAGATGGCGTCCGTCGGCCAGCCTGGCGAGCAGCATGGGGTGGCCGGGGCGCACGGCGACGCTGTCGACCAGCAGCTCGGCACCGAGCTTGTGAAGGATCGGATGGACATGGTCGACGGGCCCGGCTGCGGTGCCCCCGGTGGTGATGACCAGATCGGCCCCGGAGCCCGCGACAGCTTGGCGCAGCGCGTCGGCGTCGTCACCGAGATGCCGCGTGGCCAGCACTTCGGCGCCGAGCGTCCGCAGCCAGGGCCCGATCATCGGCCCGAGAGCGTCCCGGATCAGCCCGTCGTGCGGAAGCCCGCCGGCCAGCAACTCATCGCCGAGGACCAGGACTTCCACCCGGGGCCGGGGGAGGACCGGCAACTCGTCGTAACCGGCCGCGGCCGCCAGTCCGAGCACCGCGGGGGTCACCAGCCCGCCGGTCGGCAGCAGCTGGTCACCGGTGCGGCACTCCTGGCCCCGGGGCCTGATGTCCTGCCCGGTGACGACGTTGCGCTGCGCGTACAGCTGCTCGGCGCGGTCGTCGGTCCGGGAGTGTTCGGTGCGGACCACGGCGGTCGCGTCACGCGGGATCCGGGCGCCGGTGGCGATCCGTACGGCAGCGCCGTCCGCGAGCCGCTCGGGCTCGGTGTGACCCGCGAGGATGCCGGCGCCCTCGTTGATCCGCCAGGGTCCCGGCCCGGAGACCGCCCAGCCGTCCATGGCCGAGGTGTCGAAGGACGGCAGATCGGTGAGCGCGGTCAGCGGTCCGGCGAGGATCAGGCCGAGTGCCTGGTCGAGTGGAGCGCGCCGCCCGGACACGGGCACCGCATGCCCCGCCCCCGCCGCACGGGCGCGGGCGGCGGCCCAGGGCGCGGCCCGGTGCTTCTCCTGTTTCCCCGGCTTCTCCGGCTCCTCCGGTCTCTGCGATTTCTGCCGTCTCTCCGCTTCGGCCGACTGCTCCGCGGGCGTGGCGCGGTGGTTCCCCGACACGGATGGCCGCGGCGCGGCGGGGGGCTCCCTGCCGACGAGCGCGAGCGCCTCGTCCAGGTCGCGGTCCTGCTGCCCGGTCATCCGGCGTCGGTCCCCTTGGCCTGTCCGGCCGACTCCCCAGGCGTCTTCTCCCTGAGCGACTCAGCGGGGGTCTCACCGGGCATCTCATCGGGCGTCTTACCGGGCGTCTCATCGGCTGCTGCCCGGGCTGGTTCTTCAGCCGTCTCGGCGGTCTCGTCCGCCCACCGGTTGGCGAGCGCGGCGGCCTGGCGGGCGGCCGCGGCAACGGCCTCCGGCCCGTCCTTCTCCGCCTTCGCCGCGGCGTAGCCGACGAGGAAGGTGGTCAGCGGCGCGGCCGGCCTGGCCACGCCGTGTGCGGCATCGCGGGCCAGGTCGAGGAGTACGCCGGTGTCGACATCCAGCTCGATGCCCAGCTCGGCCTTTACTGCGGTGATCCATTCATCAAGCACGTACCCATGCTCCCTGATGCGGGCACGTGCCGATGCCACGTCCTGCCAGGTGTCGCAGTCGAACGACGCCAGCGGGTCCGCTGCGATCCGGGCGAGGTCCAGCCCGGCGGTGAGCAGCCGCAGAGGCAGCCCGGCGAGCGAACCGTGCTCGGCGGCGAGCGATGCGAGTCCGCGGCGCAGCGCGTCGGTGCGGTAGGCGGCGACGAGCGGCTGGTCCCGGCCACCCGTATCGGCGAGCAACACCCCCTGGCGGGGCCCCGATTCGAGAGCGCCGAGCAGCGCCGGCACCGTACCCTCCCCCAGAAAGGGCAGGTCGGCGGAGAGTACGAGCACGGTGCGGGCCGACACCCCGCGCACCCCGGCACCGAGCGCCGCCAGGGGACCACCGCCGGGCGGCTCCTCCCTGGCCCAGACGACGGGCCGTACGGTCTCGCGCCTCCCCCCGACGACAACGGTGGTCCCGGCCCCACGACAGGCCCCGAGCACCCGGTCGAGCAGCGTCAGCCCGCCCACGGTCAGGCCGGGCTTGTCGGCACCACCGAGCCGCTTGGCGGCCCCTCCGGCGAGCACCACGGCGTCATACAAGGTCATCCCGCGAGTATGAGCCGCGGCAGCGCTGCACGGAATGGCACCGACCGGAACGAGGACCGGGCGGCGCCATTCCGTGGAGCGCTGTCCGCATGGGGCGCGGACCGGTCGGCCACGCGGGGAGCGGGCGGCTACGCGGGAAGTGGGCGGCCACGCGGGAAGTGGGCGGCCACGCGGGAAGTGGGCGGCTACGCGGGAAGTGGGCGGTCGTCGACGACGTGTTTCATGACGAGGGTGGAGGTCAGGCGCTGGACCCCGGGCAGCCGGGCGAGCGTGTCGTCGTAGAGCCGCTGGAAGGCCGCCAGATCAGTGGTGGCGACGCGCAGCAGGTAGTCGGGTTCGCCGAACAGCCGCTGAGCCTGGAGTACGTGCGGGATGGCCGACACGGCCTCCTCGAAGACGGTGACGGTGTCGGGGGCCTCCCAGCGCAGAGTGGCGAAAACGAGGGTCTCGAAATGAAGGCCGACAGCGGCCGGGTCGACCACGGCGCGGTAGCCGCGGATCGCGCCGTCACGCTCCAGGTCGCGCAGGCGGCGATGGCAGGGTGAGACGCTCAGCCGGACGCGGGCGGCCAGCTCGGTGATGGTGAGGCGGCCGTCCTGTTGCAGCTCGGCAAGAATCTTCCGGTCCATGGCATCCATACAGAAGATCTTCCCTCAAGGGGCGCACTTCCGGGGTAAATGCAGAAACACCTTTGGGCGCATTCGTCCTAGCCTTCCTCGCGTACGACGAAACGCGAGAGGGATCGATCGATGGACACGACCACGCTGGCGGCCTTCCTGGCAGTGGATCTGCTGCTGGTATTCACCCCCGGCGCGGACTGGGCCTTCGCGATCTCGGCGGGTCTGCGGGACCGCTCGGTCGTCCCGGCGGTCGCCGGACTGATAGCCGGGCACGCGGCGTACGCGCTGCTGGCCGTCGCGGGGCTGGCCGTGATCGTCGCGCGCTCCCCGGCCGTCCTCACCGCGCTGACCATCGCCGGAGCCGGCTATCTGCTGTGGCTGGGATGGAGCGTTCTGCGAGCCCCGGCCACCGCTACGGGCGCTGGGGAGCACATGGGCGCTTCCCGGACACAGGTCCTGCTCAAGGGGGCGGGAATCAGCGGCCTGAACCCGAAGGCGCTGCTGCTGTACTTCTCGCTGTTCCCGCAGTTCCTCCGCCCCGCGACGGGCTGGCCGGTCGCCGCGCAGACCGGGCTGCTCAGCGCGGTCCACCTGACGGCGTGCGCCGTCGTCTACCTCACCGTCGGGGTTCTGGCCCGGACCGTCCTGAGGACCCGGCCCTCCGCGGCCCATGCCGTCACCCGCGTCTCCGGTGCCATGATGATCGCCGTCGGCGGATTCCTCCTCGTGGAACGCCTGGCCGTCTGACGCAACACCCGTTCCGCCCGTACTCGACCCGTACCGACCTGTACCGACGACCTGTACCGACCTGTACCGACCTGTACCGACAAAGGAGACCACGTGGACGACCCGACGCAGGCGCAGCAGGCCGACCCCAAGGTGCAGGCACGCATCCGGGCCAGTTTCGACCGCCAGGGACTGATGAGCCACCTCGGGGCGCGGATAGCCCGCATCGCGCCGGGCCGTGTGCATATCGTGCTCCCGGCCCGTCCCGAAGTGACCCAGCAGCACGGCTACTTCCACGCAGGCGCCACCAGCGCGATCGCGGACAGCGCCGGCGGCTACGCCGCATACACCCTCTTCCCCGAGGACACCGAGGTCCTCACCGTCGAATACAAGATCAACCTCCTGGCGCCCGCCACCGGCGACCACATCGAGGCCATCGGTACGGTCCTGAAGCCCGGACGCACGCTGACCGTCTGCCAGTTGGAGGTGTTCGGCGTCCAGCAGGGCGGCGAGCGCAAGCTCGTCGCCAACGGCCAGCAGACACTGATCCGCGTCAACCGGCCCGGCCAGTGAGCCAACCGGCCCGCCCAGGGGGCAGGCACCCTCTGCTGCCGCCCTGGGCGACGTGGTGGCAGCGGCCGTTCCCGGACGCCAACACCCTGCTTCTGCAGGGGCGGCAACCGGCGCTGGTCGACACCGGGTTCGTGGCCCACGCCGATGACACCGCCGCATGGGCCCGCGCCCACGCCGGGACCGCCATCGGCCTGGTCGTGAACACCCACTGGCATTCCGACCACGTCGGTGGCAACGCCGCCCTCCAGGCCCAGGGAGCCGCCATCGCGGCCGGGGCCCCGGAGGCCGAGGCCGTCCGGCGCCGGGATGCGGGGTGCTGCTCGGCCGAGTACCTGGACCAGCCCGTCGCCCCGTACACCGTCGATGTCGCGCTCGCCGACGGCCAGGCCCTGCGGCTCGGTGACACCGACTGGCAGGTCGTGCGCACCCCCGGCCACACGCCGGGCCATCTCGCCCTGTGGCAGCCGGACGAGCGGCTGCTCGTGGTGGGGGACGCACTGTCCGACTACGACGTCGGCTGGGTCAACCTCGCCCTCGACGGGCCCGACGCGGCCACCACCGCGCTCACCTCCCTCCAGCGGATCGCCGCCCTCGACCCGCGCGTCGTCCTCCCCTCCCACGGCCCGATCCCCACCGACACCGCGGCCGCCTTCGCTGCTGCCCTGCGCCGGGCCCAACGTCTCGCCGACGACCCGCAAGGGGCCGTCTGGTACGGGGCCCGCCGGATCCTCGCCTTCGCGCTGATGATCCGCGACGGGCTCCCTTCCGAGGAGATCGAGGCGTATCTGCTGAAACGGTCCTGGCTACTGGACGCGGCACGACTGCTGAACCTCACCCCCCAGACACTCGCGGACGAATTGCTCGCCTCGATGCTCGGCAACGGCGCGCTCGTCCTGCGCGAAGGCCGGATTCGCGCCGCCGCCGAACACACCCCGGTCACCGCCCAGTCGTTGCGGGTCCCCTACCCACGCGCCTGGCCTGCAGCCGAGTCGCCCTGACCCGGATCTCCGTCGTTCTGAGCGCACTTGGACGATCCCGGTCGACAGCCCCTAGACCCCCCGCAGCAGCACCGCGGGCTGCTCCACGCAGTCCGCCACGTACCGCAGGAAGCCGCCTGCCGTGCCGCCGTCACACACCCGGTGGTCGAACGTGAGGGAAAGCTGCACCACCTCCCGCACCGCGAGTTCCCCCTCGTGCACCCAGGGCTTGGGCACGATCCTGCCCACGCCCAGCATCGCGGCCTCGGGGTGGTTGATGATCGGCGTGGAACCGTCGACCCCGAACACGCCGTAGTTGTTCAGCGTGAACGTCCCGCCCGTCAGCTCCCCCGGGGTCAGCGCGCCGTTCCTGGCCGCCTCCGTCAGCCGTATGAACTCCTCGTTGAGCGACTCCGTGGTGCGCCCGTCGGCCTCGTGTACCACCGGCACCACCAGCCCCCGCTCCGTCTGCGCGGCGAAGCCCAGGTGAACGGACGGCAGGCGCACGATCTCCCTCGCCTCCGTGTCCACCGTCGAGTTCAGCTCGGGAAAGCGCGCCAGGGCCGCCGTACAGACACGGGCCAGCAGCGCCAGCACCGAGATCTTCGGAACGCCCGCACCGCTCGCCGCGTTCATGGCTGCCCGCGCGGCCATCAGCTCGGTGGCGTCCGCGTCGACCCAGCACGTCGCATCCGGTATCTCGCGACGGCTGCGCGCCAGCTTGTCCGCGACGGCACCACGCATTCCCCGGAGCGGCACCCGGCTCCCCGAACCCGCAGGCCCAGTCCCGGCTCCAGACCCGGCGACAACCCCAGTCCCAGACCCAGGCCCAGACCCAGACCCAGACCCAGTCCCAACAGCAGTCCCAGCAGCAGTCCCGGTCACAGCTGTCCCGGCAGTTCCAGCAGCTCCGGTCCCAGTCGTCCGGGCAACCGCAACAGTCCAGTCGGTCCCGCCCGCCGCAGGGGTGGGGGTGGGTATCGCCTGCTCCACATCGGAGCGCAGAATCAGTCCGTCCGGACCACTGCCCGTCAGCCCTCGCAGGTCCACACCGTGTTCACGCGCCAGCCGCCGCACCAGCGGAGAGATCACCGGAACAGGACCCACCCGGAGCACGGCGGACGCCACAGGCTCCGTCCGGGCCGGCCGGGTGCCATCGGCGACCCGCACACGCCGCCGCCGTGCGGCCACCGCGCCGCCCGTCCCGTACCCCACCAGGACATTCCCTGACGAGTCGTCATCAGCTGCCGAAGCCCTGGCGGGACCCCCAGGACCTGCAAGACCGGCAGGACCCGCCGAACCGGCAGCACCCGAACCGACCTCCGGCCCCACCGTCACGGTCAGCAGCGGTGAACCGACCGGAAGTTCGGCGCCCTCATCGCCGAACCGCGCCGTCACCATGCCCCCGTACGGACAGGGCACCTCCACCAGCGCCTTCGCCGTCTCGACCTCGACGACCGGCTGGTCGATGGCGACCACATCGCCGACCTCCACCAGCCACCGCACGATCTCGGCCTCGGTCAGCCCTTCCCCGAGGTCGGGCAGCTTGAATTCAAGGCAGTTCACGTCCGAACCACCAGAAGCACCAGAAGCACCAGAAGCAGTCGACATCAGCTCTCCGCCTCCCACTGCAGTCGGGCGACCGCGTCCAGCACCCGGTCCACGCCGGGCAGATGATGCCGCTCCAGCATCGGCGGCGGATACGGGATGTCGAACCCCGAGACCCGCAGCACCGGTGCCTCCAGATGGTGGAAGCAGCGCTCCGTCACCCGTGCGGCGATCTCCCCGCCGGGCCCCCCGAACCCGGCCGACTCATGGACGACGACCGCCCGTCCCGTACGCCGCACCGAATCGCACACCGTGGCGTCGTCGAACGGCACCAACGAGCGCAGATCCACGACCTCCAGATCCCAGCCCTCCTCACGGGCCGCCTCAGCCGCCTCCAGGCAGACCGGCACCGACGGCCCGTACGTGAGGAGAGTGGCGCTGGTGCCCGCGCGCCGGACCACGGCCCGGCCTATCGGCTCCACGGTGGCAGGCGCGTCCGGCGACCACTCGGCCTTCGACCAGTAGAGCCGCTTCGGCTCCAGGAAAATGACCGGGTCGTCGGAGGCGATGGCGGCACGGAGCAACCCGTACGCGTCGGGGACCGTGGACGGCGTGACGACATGGAGCCCCGGAGTCGCCATGTAGTACGCCTCCGACGAGTCGCTGTGGTGCTCGACTCCGCCGATCCCGCCCCCGTACGGCACCCGCACCACGATCGGCATCGGCAACGCGCCCCGGGTGCGGTTGCGCATCCGCGACACATGGCTGACGAGCTGCTCGAACGCCGGATAGGCGAAGGCGTCGAACTGCATCTCCACCACCGGCCGCAGCCCGTACATCGCCATACCGACCGCCGCCCCGAGAATGCCGGCCTCGGCGAGCGGCGTGTCCGTACAGCGGTCGTCGCCGAACTCCTTCGCGAGACCGTCGGTGACCCGGAACACTCCGCCGAGCGTCCCGACGTCCTCCCCCATGACATGCACGGTGGGGTCATCGGCCATCGCGTCGCGCATCGCCCTCTGCAGTGCCTGCGCCATCGTGGCCGGCTTCACCGCGACTGTGCTCACCGCCCGGCCTCCGCTTCCAGCTCGGCGCGCAGCTGCTCCGACTGCTCGCGCAGCTGTGGTGTCGGCGCGTCATAGACATGAGCGAAGACGTCCATGGGGTCGAGCAGCGGATCCGCGTTCATCCGTCCGCGGAGATCCGCCGCCATCGCGTCGGCGGCCTCGGCGGCAGCGCCTTTGCGCTCCTCGTCGAGCAGCCCGCGCCCGGTCAGCTCACGCTCCAGGAGCCGGACCGGGTCGTGCGCCCGCCAGGACTCCACTTCGGCATCCGCGCGGTAGCGGGTGGCGTCGTCGGCGTTCGTATGCGCGTCCATCCGGTAGGTCACCGCTTCGATCAGCGTCGGGCCGCCACCGGTCCGCGCCCGCCGGACCGCTTCGGAGAGCACCTGGTGCATCGCCGCCGCGTCGTTCCCGTCGACGAGCCTGCCTGGCATTCCGTACCCCACGGCCTTGTGGGCGAGCGAGGGGGCGGCGGTCTGCTTGGCGAGCGGCACGGAGATCGCGAAGCCGTTGTTCTGTACGAGGAAGACGACAGGCGCGTGCCACACAGCCGCGAAGTTCAGCGCCTCGTGGAAGTCGCCCTCGCTGGTCCCGCCGTCCCCGACCATCGCCAGCGCGACCACGTCGTCCCCGGACAGGCGGGCGGCGTGCGCCAGGCCGACCGCGTGCGGGAGCTGGGTGGCGAGCGGGGTGGAGAGCGGGGCGATGCGGCACTCGCGCGGGTCGTATCCCGTGTGCCAGTCGCCCCGCAGCAGCGTCAGGGCCTCGACCGGGTCGAGGCCGCGCGCCACGGCCGCGAGGGTGTCGCGGTAGCTGGGGAAGAGCCAGTCCCGCTCCTCCAGGACCAGCGCGGCGGCCACCTCGGACGCCTCCTGTCCGGTGGATGACGGGTAGACGGCAAGCCTGCCCTGCTTGGTGAGGGCCGTCGCCTGCGTATTGAAGCGGCGGCCGTGCACCACGGCGTCGTACAGCCGGAGCAGCAGCTCCCTGTCGAGCCCGGCTGCGGCCTCCGTACCGAGCACCCGGTACGGCTCCGGGTCCGGGAGCAGCGGCGCGGGGTCGGTGCGGAGCTTCCATGCCGGGTAGGCAGTAGCACCGGGCAGCTCTTGGACCGTCATGCCAGACACCTCCTCATGGGGAGCGGGAGGGCGCACCTTCGTGTGATGCGCCTCACCTACCGATTGTTCGGTCGAAAGCGCATTTTGGCTACTGACCCCCTCAGCCTGTGGACAAACGGTTCTCCACAGCCTGGGATAGAAGCAGGTCGTCCATGACGGAGAGGCGGGGGCAGGTGGCAGCTGAACAAATGGCCGACGAGGGCGGGCGCCCTCCCGCACGTCCGCTGGACGCCATCGACCGCGACATCCTGCGGATCCTCCAGCAGGACGGCCGCGCGTCGATACGGTCCGTGTCCGACCGCGTCCATGTGTCGCGCGCCAACGCGTACGCCCGTATCAACCGGCTGATCGAGGACGGTGTGATCCGCGGGTTCAGTGCCCGGGTCGACCACGAGCGGGCCGGCCAGGGGTCCTCCGCGTACATCACCCTCAAGATCGTCCAGAACTCCTGGCGCACGGTCCGCCAGCAGCTCACCGAACTGCCGGGCACCGCTCATATCGCGCTGGTCAGCGGCGATTTCGATGTGCTGCTGCTCGTTCACAGCGCCGACAACAGAGCGCTGCGTGAGCTGGTCCTGACGAAGATCCAGGCGATCCCCGAGGTGCTCTCGACCCGGACCCTGCTGGTCTTCGAGGAGACGGACCTGGACCCGGCCAAGCCGTCCGACCAGGGCGGGCGCCGCGAGGACCGAGGCCGGGAGGAGTGACACGGCGCGGGTGAGACGGAGCGAGTGAGGCGACGTGAGTGACACGACGTGAGTGAAGCGGGGCATGTGAGACGGGCCCCAGGCACAGCGCCGAGCCAGGCACAGCGTCAACCCACACACCCACACACCCTGCACCCGGCACCCGGCACCCGGTCTCAGCGGGACGGAACCGTGCGCAGCCCCTCGAACGCCAGCTGTACGACGGTCTCCGCCAGCTGGTCCGCGTCGGGCCCGGCGCCCTGGGCCGGGCGGACCCACTCGACCAGCGAGTTGATCATCCCGAAGAGCAGCCGGGTGGCCAGCCGGATGTCCACATCGGAGCGGAGGTCGCCCTCGGCCACCGCCGCCTTCAGCAGATCGGCCACCCGCTGGTCGAACTCCCGCCGCCGTTCCATCGCCCAGCGCTCGGTCTTCGTATTGCCGCGCACGCGCAGCAGCAGCGTCACATAGGGGAGTTCCACCATCAGCACGTCGACCGTGCGGCGCGTGACGTACTCGACCTGCTGGATCGCGCGCCCCCGCGCCGCCCCCGGCTCGTCCAGGACGCCGAAGAGCCCGTCGATGGCGCGGCTGACCGCGCGCCGCAACAGCTCCTCCTTGCCCGCGACATGGTGGTATATCGAGGACTTGGAGATGCCCGCGGCCCTGGAGAGATGCTCCATGGACGTGCCGTCGTAGCCGCGCTCGTTGAAGACCCGCACGGCGACGGTCAGCAGCGTCTCCGGTGTGTACGTGTCCCGCTTGGGGGTGGTCATCGGACTGTCCCGCCCTTCTCCGGATGGACGTACGACTGCCGGTACAGCGCCAGCGACGGCGCATAGCGGCCGCTGGGCACGCGCGCGTGCAGCTCGTCGAGGAGTTCGTGTGCCCAGGCGCGGCCGAGCCTGCGGCCCCATTCGACCGGCCCCAGCGGGTAGTTCACGCCGAGCCGCATCGCCGTGTCGATGTCCTGCGCGGATGCGACGCCCCTGGCCAGGGCGTCCGCCGCGAGGTCCACCAGCATCGCGACCGTACGGGCGACGATCATGCCGGGGACGTCCCCTATGACGCTGACCTTCTTGCCGAGCCGCTGGAAGAGGCCGATCGACTGGCGCAGTGTCTCCCAGCCGGTGACCTCGGACGCAGACAGCGCGATCCGGGTGGCGGACCGGTAGTCGAGCGCCAGGTCGAAGTAGACGACGTCGCGGAACTCGGCGGACGTCTGACCGTCGGCGAGCACCAGCTGGCCCCCGCTGGGCAGCACGATCCGGCACCCCGCGTCCTCCTCGTCCTCGCGCACCGCGATCCCCGCCTCGCGGGCCATCGCGACCAGTTCGGCCGCCGGCCCCAGATCTCCCTCCACCGTGATCCCGGACGGGGCCTCGGTGGCCGGGGCGGTGTGCGGCTCGGGCCGGACGGCTTCGTCGCCGTACGCGTACCAGCCGCGGCCGCTCTTCCTGCCCAGCCGCCCGGACTCGACGAGCCGCTGCTGGGCCAGTGAGGGGCGGAATTTGGGGTCCTGGAAGAAGGATTCCCAGACCGAGCGGGTGACCGCTTCGTTGACGTCCTGGCCGATCAGGTCGGTCAGCTCGAAGGGGCCCATCCGGAAGCCGCCCGACTCCCTGAGCACCGCGTCGATGGTGGCCGGGTCGGCGCCCCGCTCCTCGTGCACGGCGAACGCCTCGGCGTAGAAGGGGCGGGCGATGCGGTTGACGATGAAGCCGGGAGTGTCGGTGCAGCGGACCGGGGTCTTGCCCCAGGCCCCGGCGGTCGCCGACGCGCGCGCGGCACTCGCGTCGTCGGTCGCGAAGCCGCTGACGATCTCTACGAGGGGGAGCAGCGGCGCCGGGTTGAAGAAGTGCATCCCGACGAAACGGCCCGGGTGCCGCAGCACGCCCGCGATGGCCGTCACCGAGAGGGACGAGGTGTTGGTCGCGAGCAGACAGTCCTCGCTGACAATGTCCTCAAGAGTCGTGAAGAGTTCCTGTTTGACCGGGAGTTGTTCGAGAATCGCCTCGATCACGAGCGCGGCGTCGGCGAGCTCGGACGGATCCGCGGCGGGCAGCAGCCGCTCCCGCGCGGCGTCCCGCTGCGACGCGTCCATGCGCCCCTTCTCGACCAGCCGGTCCAGCCGGGCGGTGATGGCTTCGGCGGCCTTCTCCGCGCGGTCCGGCAGCGCGTCGTAGAGCCGCACCGGGTGTCCGGCGACCAGGGCGACCTGGGCTATGCCCTGGCCCATGGTGCCGGTCCCGACGACTGCGACGGTGCGGCTGGGTGCCAGGGCGGGCAGGTGTGCGGTGGCGGTCATGGGGCGATCTTCCCGTACGGAGTTATCCACAGTCTGAGCGGACCCCCTTGTCCCGACCGATCGTTCGGTTACTCTAACTCTGTCCACCTGTCCTGCGCAGCTCGACGAGGAGTTGTCCCGCGATGCAGCTGACCGAGCTGTCCCAAACCCATCGGCCCACGCTCGACCAGGCCCTCGAAGCGATCCGTACGCGTGCGTACTGGACACCACACCCCGAGCACCCCAAGGCGTACAGCGGTGACGGCAAAGCGGCTTTCGACGCCCTGCTGGGCGGGCGCGTCGATCTGGGCCAGCCGGGCACCGACGACTGGACAGGCGGCGAAGTATCGCCGTACGGAGTCGAGTTGGGCATCACCTATCCACACCCCGACCTGGACGTCCTGCTGCCCGCGATGAGCGCGGGCACGGCGGCCTGGCGGGCGGCCGGCCCCGAGGCCAGGGCCGTGGTCTGTCTGGAGATCCTGGCGCGGATCAGCGCCCGTACACCGGAATTCGCCCACGCGGTCATGCACACCAGCGGCCAGGCGTTCATGATGGCCTTCCAGGCGGGCGGCCCACACGCCCAGGACCGCGGCCTGGAGGCCGTGGCCTACGCCTATGCCGAGCAGGTCAGGACACCGTCGTCGGCCGACTGGTCCAAGCCGCAGGGCAAGCGGGACCCGCTTGAGCTGCGCAAGTCGTTCACCGCTGTGGGCCGCGGCATCTCCCTGCTGATCGGCTGCAACACCTTCCCCACCTGGAACGGCTATCCGGGCCTGTTCGCCTCCCTGGCCACCGGGAACCCGGTCCTGGTGAAGCCGCATCCACGTGCGGTGCTGCCCCTCGCCCTCACTGTCCAGGTGGCCCGCGATGTCCTGTCCGAGGCCGGGTTCGACCCGAATCTGGTCGCCCTGGCCGCCGAACGGCCCGGTGAGGGGATCGCCAAGTCCCTCGCGGTCCGCCCGGAGATCAGGATCATCGACTACACGGGTTCGACCTCCTTCGGCGACTGGCTGGAGGCCAACGCCCGCCAGGCTCAGGTGTACACGGAGAAGGCCGGGGTCAACACGGTCGTCGTCGACTCGACGGACAACTACAAGGGCATGCTCTCCAACCTGGCCTTCTCGCTCTCGCTGTACAGCGGCCAGATGTGCACCACCCCGCAGAACCTGCTGATTCCCGCCGACGGCATCCCCACGGACGTGGGTCACAAGACCTATGACGAGGTGGTCGCCGACCTCGCGTCGGCGGTGGCGGGACTCCTCGGCGACGACGCCCGGGCGAACGCGCTGCTGGGCGCGCTGGTCAACCCCGACGTACGGGCCCGTCTCGAAGGGGCTGCGGATCTCGGCGAAGTGGCCCTGGCGTCACGGGAGATCGTCCACCCGGACTTCCCGGACGCCGTGGTCCGTACGCCGGCGATCGTCAAGCTGGACGGCGCCCGGAAACACTGGGACACGGCGGATGCCGACGCGGCCTACCTCTCCGAATGCTTCGGACCTGTCTCCTTCGCTGTGGCCGTCGAATCGACCAGGTCCGCACTCGACCTGCTCCGCCGCACGGTGCGCGACAAGGGGGCGATGACAGTGGGCGCCTACACCACATCGCCCGAGGTGGAGCAGGCCGTGGAGGAGGTCTGCCTGGAGGAGTGCGCCCAGCTCTCGCTGAATCTGACGGGCGGCGTCTACGTCAACCAGACCGCGGCCTTCTCGGACTTCCACGGCTCGGGCGGGAACCCGGCGGCGAACGCGGCGCTGTGCGACGGGGCGTTCGTCGCCAACCGGTTCCGCACGGTGGAGGTCCGCCGTCAGGCGTGAGGCACGGGGCGGGCACCACCAGGGCCGCGCAAGCTGCCCCGGTGGGGCCGGCCCGCTCAGTCGATCTGTGCGTACCTCTGGACCCAGGCGTGCATGGCGATCGCCGCCGCCGCACCGGCGTTGATCGAGCGGGTCGAGCCGAACTGCGCGATGGAGCAGACCCGCTGCGCGTGGTTCCGGGCCTCTTCCGTCAGCCCGGGGCCCTCCTGCCCGAACAGCAGCACACACCGCCGCGGCAGCTCGGTCCGCTCCAGCGGCACCGCACCCGGCAGGTTGTCGATCCCGATGATCGGCAAGCCCTCGGCCGCGGCCCACGCGGTGAGCGATTCGGTGTCCGGGTGGTGGCGCACATGCTGATAGCGGTCGGTCACCATCGCCCCTCGCCGGTTCCAGCGCCGCCGTCCGACGATGTGGATCTCCTTGGCGAGAAAGGCGTTCGCGGTCCGGACGACGGACCCGATGTTGAAGTCGTGGCCCCAGTTCTCGACGGCGACGTGGAAATCGTGACGCCTGGTGTCCAGGTCGGCGACGATCGCCTCCCGCGTCCAGTACCGGTAGGCGTCGACCACATTGCGGCGGTCTCCCGCGGCGAGCAGCTCCCGGTCGTACTGCGGGCCTTCCGGCCAGGGCAGAGGGTGCGGTCCGACGCCGACCTCGGGTGCGAAGGCATCGTCGTACTGAGCCGGCTCGCCGGGGAGCACCTGCCCGGCCGCATCCGGCGCTTCGGCCTCCGCATCTGCGGCGGGGGCGTCCGGCGCCCCGGGTGCTCGGCGCACGTCGGGCACGCCGAGCGCACCGGGTACGTCGGACGCACCGGATGCGTGGGGTACGTCGGGTGCTTCAGGGGAGGGCTCGCTGGTCACCCCACGAGCGTACGGGGCTGTTCGCCCTGCTCCCCCTCGGCCGTACGCCGCTCGCCCTCCGGCTTCTTCCGTACGCCGACTCGCGTGCGGGCGGTCAGCATCGCTGCGCGGCCACCCAGCCAGAGCAGAAAACCCGTCGGCAGGAAGACAGCGTCCGCAGCGATCATCGCCATGGAGAAGAACGGCAACCCCAGCAGCAGCGCGATCCCGGCGTGCTCCATGATCATCGCGATCAGCAGCACGTTCTTGACGCGCCGGTTGAACAGCGTGAAGGGGAAGGCCACCTGAACGATGACCGTGCCGTAGGTCAGCAGCATCACCAGCACCCCGCTGCCGGCCAGCAGCGCGGACAGCTCGGGCCAGGGCGAGAAGTAGTGCAGATGAAGCGGGTAGTAGAGGGCGGTGCCGTCCTCCCAGCGGGAACCCTGGATCTTGTACCAGCCAGCCGTCGAGTAGATCAGACAGACCTCGGCCATGATCACGACGAGGCCGGCATTGTGCGCGAGGTTGGCGACCACGTCGAGGAAGGTGCGCGGCTCGCCCGGCGCGATCCGGCACACCACCCACCACAAGCCCTGGACCAGCCACATCGCCCAGAAGATCATTTCCCAGCCGCCGCTCATCTTCCCGAGCAGGGTGATGACGACGAGCGCGACGCCGAGCACGGACCACAGCACCGGTCCGCCCCGGTCCTGGGGAGGCGTGGAGACGGCAGCGCTGCTGGTGTCGGCAGCCTTCGCGGCGCGGGATGCGCGGCGTGCGTCCAGCGACCAGACCTGTGAACAGCGCGTGACCAGCAGGTAGATCGCCATGATGTGGATGACGTTGTCACCGCCGTCGCCCACGAAGATGGACCGATTCTGCAGTGACAGCACGCCGATCATGAACAGCGCGGAGGCGAAGCGGGTGTGCCAGCCGAGCAGCAGCAGCACGCTGGAGAGCACGGCGAGGGCGTAGACCACCTCGAACCACACCGTGGAGTCCGACCACATCAGCACGGTGAACGCGTGGTTTCCGGCGATGAGCTGTTTCGCCATGCCCCAGTCCCACGGGGAGTGGGGCCCGTACAGCTCACGGCGGTGCGGCAGCTCCCGCAGAAGGAAGAGGAGCCACGTGGCGGAGAAACCGATCCTGACGACGGCGGTCTGGTAGCGGCCCAGCGATGCTTCGGTGATGCGCTGGATGCCACGCGCGACCATGTGGCTGACGTTGCTCAGGGTGTCGGTGCCGGGGGTGCCGGGGGTGCCGGGGGTGCCGGGAGTGCCGGTGTTGTTGCTGCTGTTCCTGGTCCTGTTGCTGCTGGCTGAGTTCACCGGCCGGCCTCCGTACGGTCCGAGGGGACAACCGCCCACCAGGGCAGAACCCGGTAGGAGACCCGTGTGTCGATCTTCTCCTGACTCCACGGGGGAGCCTTCACCGAAGAGGTCGCCGAGCGGACCTGTATCCGCTCGACGGTGGAGCCGTTCCGCAGCCCGTCGCTCATCCGCAGGGTGACGATGCGGCGGATGTACTGCTCGGACAGGTCGCCCCGCGTCCCGATCGGCTGGTTGTCGTTGTTGTGCGAGCCGGTGAAGAAGTCCCAAGCGCGGCGAAGCTCGTTCTGGTCGACGTGGCTGGGGAGGGGGTTGTGGTGGAGCGACGCCCCGTCCTCGGCCGACAGATCGGTCCAGCCGGTGGTGGTGATCCCACCGCTCTTCGTCCGTATTTCGGCACGGGCCTGAACGTCGATGTTCTGCTGAAGCGGATTGGGGGCGAAGAGCTTCCAGTTCTGCTCGAACTCGGGGTAGATCCAGTCGTCCACCGCCTTGCCGTACTGCTTGCTCACGGTGTTCGACGGCGCGACGTGCAGAAAGACCATCGAGAGGTGGACGGCGGTCAGCACCCCGATCAGCGCGAGCGCGATGGCGGCCGCCACCTGGTACGGAAAGGAGAGCGCGACGATCCCACGGGACGCTCCGGCAGGCCCATGGGTACCGGGCGCAA
Source organism: Streptomyces sp. SID10853 (assembly GCF_010548145.1). Taxonomy (GTDB): domain Bacteria; phylum Actinomycetota; class Actinomycetes; order Streptomycetales; family Streptomycetaceae; genus Streptomyces. The sequence goes on along the minus strand of NZ_JAAGLN010000052.1, from coordinate 14,594 downwards.
CAGGGGGCTTCGGCGTCCCGTGGGACTCAGGAGCAACGGAAGCCCCGGAAATCACAGGAGTCACAGTGCCCTCAGGCACTCCAGGAGCCCCAGGGACCGCACCGGGCTCGGGGACTGCACGGGGCCCCGGGACTGCGGGTGACTCGGGAGCCTCGTGAGGTCCAGGGGCCTCACCGGTTCCGGGAGCCTCACGGATTCCAGAAGCCTCAAAGGCCCCGGGAGTCTCTGCGGGCCTACGTGGCGGATGCGGCGGATGTGGCGCTTCTGGCCCACTCGCCCCGGGCTCCCCACTCTCGTACGAATCCATCCCGCCCCGATCCCCTTTGGTGCCCGCCGGTCTTCAGGCCAGTTATCCACAGGGTTGACACCCTAAGGGCCCTCGCCCCACCATTGAAGTCCATGAACCGAACGATCGGTCGGTAGGGGGCACTCGATGGCGACAGTGGCGTACGGGACGGACGGGGCATCACAGCCCCCAGCAGCCTCGGACCCGTCAGGGATGTCCTCGGCCGGCTCCGAGCAGACGAACCAGGCCGCCTTCGACGCCGCAGTGGCCGCGGACGAGCGGATCGAGCCGCGGGACTGGATGCCGGACGAGTACCGCGCGTCACTCGTCCGCCAGATGGCCCAGCACGCCCACTCCGAAATCATCGGAATGCAGCCCGAGGCCAACTGGATCACCCGGGCGCCCTCACTGCGCCGTAAAGCGATCCTGATGGCGAAGGTCCAGGACGAGGCAGGACACGGCCTCTATCTGTACAGCGCGGCCGAGACCCTGGGCACGGGCCGCGAAGAGCTGCTCGACAAGCTCCACTCGGGCCGCCAGAAATACTCGTCGATCTTCAACTACCCCACGCTGACCTGGGCCGACGTCGGCGCGGTCGGCTGGCTTGTGGACGGCGCGGCGATCACCAACCAGGTGCCGCTCTGCCGCTGCTCGTACGGCCCTTACGCCCGGGCCATGGTCCGGGTCTGCAAGGAGGAGTCCTTCCACCAGCGTCAGGGCTTCGAGCTGCTGCTCACCCTCAGCCGCGGCACCCCTGAGCAGCACGCGATGGCCCAGGACGCGGTGGACCGCTGGTGGTGGCCCTCGTTGATGATGTTCGGCCCGCCGGACGACCAGTCCGCGCACTCCGCACAGTCCATGGCCTGGAAAATCAAGCGCCACTCCAATGACGAGCTGCGCCAGCGCTTCGTGGATATCTGTGTCCCCCAGGCCAAGACCTTGGGGCTCACTCTTCCCGACCCAGATCTGCGGTGGAACGAGGAGCGGGGCCAGCACGACTTCGGCAGCATCGACTGGACCGAGTTCAAGGAAATCCTCAAGGGAAACGGCCCGTGCAACGAACAGCGGATCACCCAGCGCCGCCGGGCCCATGAGGAAGGCGCCTGGGTCAGGGAAGCGGCGACCGCGTACGCCGCGAAGACAGCAGCCGGTGCGGCGAAGAGCGCCACCGCGGCAGAGCAAGGGAAGGCGCGCGCATGACCGCCACATCCGAGAACGGCCCGGCCGCAGGCGACTGGCCGCTGTGGGAAGTGTTCGTACGCTCACGGCGCGGCCTGGCCCACACGCACTGCGGCAGCCTGCACGCCCCGGACGCGGAGATGGCCCTGCACCACGCCCGCGACCTCTACACCCGCCGGAACGAGGGCGTCTCGATCTGGGTGGTCCCCTCCACAGCTGTGACTGCCTCCTCCCCCGACGAGAAGGACTCGTTCTTCGAACCGGCCGGCGACAAGCCCTACCGGCACCCCACGTTCTACGAGATCCCGGAAGGGGTGCAGCACCTATGACCGCGGCTCTCGCCCTCGGCGACGACGCACTGGTCCTCTCCCACCGGCTGGGGGAGTGGGCGGGCCACGCTCCGGTCCTGGAAGAGGAGGTGGCCCTCGCCAACATCGCTCTCGACCTGCTGGGACAGGCGCGGGTCCTGCTCTCCCTGGTGGGCGACGAGGACGAGCTCGCGTACCTCCGCGATGAGCGCGCCTTCCGCAACCTCCAGCTGGTCGAGCAGGAGAACGGCGACTTCGCACACACCATCGCCCGCCAGCTCTTCTTCTCCACCTACCAGCACCTGCTGTACGAACGGCTCGCCGGCGGAGACGGGCCGCTCGCGCCGCTCGCCGCGAAGGCGGTCAAGGAAATCGCCTATCACCGGGACCATGCCGAGCAGTGGACGCTGCGGCTGGGCGACGGGACGGCCGAGAGCCATGAGCGGATGCAGCGGGGGCTGGACACGCTGTGGCGCTTCACCGGTGAGATGTTCCAGCCCGTCGAAGGGGTGGACGCGGAAGACGTGGACTGGGCCGGCCTGGAGGACAGCTGGTCCCGTTCGGTGACGGGGCTGCTCTCCCGGGCCACGCTGTCCGTGCCGACCGGCCCACAGACCGGGGCCTGGTCGGCGGGGGCGGGCAGGCAGGGCCTGCACACCGAACCATTCGGGCGGATGCTCGCCGAGATGCAGCATCTGCACCGCAGTCACCCGGGGGCGACATGGTGACCACCACAACGCTCGAAGCAGAGCTGCGCCGACTCGCCGGAGCCGTGCCCGACCCCGAACTCCCCGTCGTGACACTGGAGGAGCTGGGAGTGCTGCGCCGGGTGGAGATCCTCGGCCCCGGCCGGGTCGAGGTCGAGCTCACCCCGACCTACACGGGCTGCCCGGCCATCGAGTCGATGTCATCCGACATCGAACGGGTCCTCCACGACCACGGAATACCGGATGTCTCGGTGCGTACCGTGCTGTCGCCTGCCTGGTCGACGGACGACATCAGCGACGAGGGCCGGCGCAAGCTGGCCGAGTTCGGGATAGCTCCCCCGCGCCCGACCGGCCCGGTGGCCCTCGCCCTGTCCATCCGCTGCCCCCACTGCGGATCGACCGACACCGAGCTGCTGAGCCGGTTCTCCTCGACGGCCTGCAAGGCGCTGCGCCGCTGCGCCACCTGCCACGAACCCTTCGACCACTTCAAGGAGTTGTAGATGTTCCATCCGCTCCGGGTCAGCGCGGTCGAACAGCTCACGGATGACGCCGTCGCCATCACCTTCGCCATACCCGCCGAGCTGCGTGAGGCGTTCCGGCACACCCCCGGCCAGCATGTGGCGCTTCGGCGGATCGTGGGCGGTGCGGAGATCCGCCGCACTTACTCGATCTGCACCCCGGCGGTCGAAGCCCCCGGCGAACCGGTCGTACGGGTGGGGGTGCGGCTGGTGGAGGGCGGCGAGTTCTCCACGTACGCGCTGAAGGAGCTGGGCGTCGGGGACACCGTCGAGGTCATGGAGCCCATGGGCCGCTTCGCCTTCGAGCCGCGCCCCGGCCGGTTCGCGGCGATCGTCGGGGGCAGCGGCATCACACCGGTGCTCTCCATCGCGGCGACACTGCTGGCCCGCGAACCGGATGCGCGGTTCTGTCTGATACGCAGCGACCGGACCGCGGCCTCCACCATGTTCCTCGACGAGGTCGCTGATCTGAAGGACCGCTGGCCGGACCGCTTCCAGCTGGTGACCGTGCTCTCCCGGGAGGAGCAGCAGTCAGGTCTGCCCTCGGGCCGACTGGACCAGGAACGGCTCATGGGACTGTTGCCCGCGCTGCTGCCGGTCGCGGATGTGGACGGCTGGTTCCTGTGCGGCCCGTTCGGCCTGGTGCAGGGGGCGGAACGGGCTCTGCACGGGCTGGGGGTGGCCAGGACCCGTATCCATCAGGAGATCTTCCATGTCGACGACGGCACCCCCACGGTCACGGCACCCGCCGCCCCGGCGTCGGCTGCTGCTCCGGCGTCGGCTGCTGCTCCGGCGCACAGCACGCTGACCGCCACCCTTGACGGCCGCTCGGGCAAATGGCCGGTGCGGGACGGGGATTCGCTTCTCGAAACGGTCCTTCGGAGCCGTTCGGACGCGCCGTACGCCTGCAAGGGCGGAGTGTGCGGGACATGCAGGGCGTTCCTGGTCTCGGGCGAGGTACGGATGGACCGCAACTACGCGCTGGAGCCGGAGGAGACCGAGGCGGGTTATGTGCTCGCCTGTCAGTCGCATCCGCTGACGCCGGAAGTGGAGCTGGATTTCGACCGCTGAGGGCAATCGCGTTCGCCGGGCCCTGCATTGGGCCCTGCGTTGGTCTCTGCCTTGGTGACTGCCTTGGTGCCCGCGTTGGGGGCCTTCGTTGGTGCCTGTGTTTGGGGCCGGTGTTTGGGGCCGGTGTTTGGGGCCTTCGTTGGGGCCGGTGATTGGGGGCGGTGTTTGGGGGCGGGTGTTTGGGGGCCGGTGTTGGCGGGGGAGTCGCTCGGCCATGTCACTGGGTTGTCGGGTCGGCGCGTCGACGGTGTTCCGTATCGCGGCCCCTTGGCCTAACCTGACGCCCCATCAGAAACACTGGACAGGCTGAGCCGACTGAGCGGGCCGAGCAGCCTGAACAGGTCGGCGCGGGAGGACAGGGCTGTGGACTTCACCTTCACCGAAGAGCAGCAGGCGGCGGTTGAGGCGGCAAAGGCGGTCTTCTCGGGTGTCGCGCCCGACGGAGTGCCGAGCCCGGCGCTCACCGCGGGCGCGGTGGCCGAGGACTTCGACCGCGCCCTGTGGGGGAAGCTGGCGGAGGCGGATCTGCTGAGCCTGGTCGTGGCGCCCGAGCACGGTGGGGCCGGGCTCGGACCGATCGCGCTCTGTCTGGTTCTGCGTGAGTCCGCCCGGGTGCTGGCCCGGGTGCCGCTGCTGGAGACCAGCGCGGTCGCCATGGCCGTGCAACGTTATGGCAGTGGGGAGTTGAGGGAGGCGATCCTGCCCGCCATGGGCCGCGGTGAGCTGGTCCTCACCGTCGGCGCCAATGGCCGCACCGGCCACGATCCCGCCGAACTCGCCGTCACCGCACGGCGCGACGGGGACAGCTGGGTTCTCGACGGGATACAGACCGGGGTGCCCTGGGCGCAGACAGCGGACCGGATCGCGGTGCCGGCCCACACGCCCACGGGAAACACCGTGCTGGCGTTGATCCCCCGTGAGCCGCGCGGGGCCGCCGGAACCGCTGAGACCACCGGGACTGCTGGAGCCACGGAAGCTGCTGGGGCCGCTGGGACTGCCGGGGCTGCTGTGCCCACTGAGGCCACTGGGACTGCCGGGGCTGCTGTGACCACCGAGGCCACTGGGACTGTCGGGGCTGCTGTGCCCACTGGGGCTGCCGGGGCTGTTGAAGCCAGTGGGCTTGCTCTGGCCGAGCAGATCTCCACCAGTGGAGAGCGCTTCGCGGAGGTGCGGCTGGACTCGGTGCGCGTCGCGGGCCGCGATGTCGTCGAGGCCGACGGCGCCTGGGAGTTGCTGCGTGATCTGCTGACCACCGGGACCTGCGCGCTCGCGCTGGGCCTGGGCGAGGGGGTGCTGACGATGACCAGCTCCTATACGAGCAAGCGGGAACAGTTCGGCTTCCCGGTCGCCACCTTCCAGTCCGTCGCTGTCCAGGCCGCGGACCGCTACATCGATCTCCGCGCCATGGAGGTAACCCTCTGGCAGGCGGCCTGGCGCCTCTCCACCAGCGCGGGCGGGCCGCTTCCCGCAGCCGGGGACATCGCGGTGGCCAAGATCTGGGCCTCCGAGGGCGTGCGCCGGGTCGTCCAGACCGCACAGCATCTGCACGGCGGCTTCGGGGCGGACACGGACTATCCGCTGCACCGGTACCACGCCTGGGCCAAGCAGTTGGAACTCTCACTCGGCCCGGCAGCAGCTCACGAGGAGGCGCTGGGTGACCTGCTGGCCACCCACCCACTGGGCTGACCCCGCGCCACCCGCCCCACTGGGCTGACCGCGCGCCATCCGGCCGACCCGGCGGCAGCGGGGCCCGGGCGGGGGCGTGTCCGTCAGAGTACGTACGCCGGGTCTCCGCCGTCCGTCACCATCGGGCGCCCGGCGCCTTCCCAGGCGAGCATGCCGCCGTCGACGTTCACCGCGTCGATGCCCTGCTGCACCAAGTACTGGGTGACCTGGGCGGAACGGCCACCGACCCGGCAGATCACGAACGCCTGCCCGCCGCCGTCGGCCACCGCCTCGGTCACTTCACCGAAGCGCGCCACGAACTCGCTCATCGGAATGTGCAGCGCCCCCTCGGCATGCCCGGCCGCCCACTCGTTGTCCTCCCGGACGTCGAGCAGCAGACCGTCGGCCGGTACCGCCGCGATATCCACCTGGGGCAGCGAGGCGAAATTCATGGGTCATGCCTTCTCTCGTACAAACAGCGCATTCAAACGGGGCAGTCAAACGGGGCATACAAACACCGCATACAAACACGGCAGGGGTCACCCGAAACGCTACTGCACCGCCTCGGCCAGCTCGGCCTCCCGCTCGGAGACCTGGGCGAGCAGCTGCTCAGCGATCTCCTCCAGCAGCCGGTCGGGGTCGTCCGGTGCCATCCGGAGCATCGCGCCGATCGCGCTCTCCTCCAGCTCCTGGGCGACCAGGGACAGCAGCTCCTTGCGCTGGGAGAGCCACTCGAGCCTGGCGTAGAGCTCGTCGCTCTCGCTGGGCTCGGCGGCCTCCTGGACCGGGCCGGCGGCCCACTCATCGCCCAGCTCCCGAAGCACCGCCTCGTCACCGCGCGCGTAGGCGGCGTTGACGCGTGTGATGAACTCGTCGCGCCGGTCGCGTTCCGCGTCGTCCTGCGCCAGGTCGGGGTGTGCCTGCCGGACCAGTTCGCGGTAGAGCTTGCGGGCCTCCTCGCTGGGCCGTACCCGCTTCGGCGGCTGCACCGGCTGCTCGTTCAGCATCGCCTGTGCCTCCGGCGGCAGCCCCTCGGAGTCGATCCAGTCGTGGAACAGCTCGTCGACGCCGGGCATGGGCATCACCATCGCCCGCGCCTCCCGGGCCTTCGCCAGATCCTCCGGGTCCCCGCTGCGCGCAGCCCTGGCCTCGGCGAGCTGCGCGTCCAGCTCGTCCAGGCGTGCGTACATCGGACCGAGTCTCTGGTGATGCAGCCGGGAGAAGTTCTCCACTTCCACCCGGAAGGTCTCCACCGCGATCTCGAACTCGATCAGTGCCTGCTCGGCGGCGCGTACAGCCTTCTCCAGCCGCGCCTCCGGCCGCTGCTCGCCCATGGGCTGCCCGCTCTGGTCGTCGTCGTTCCGGGTGGTCGTGCCCCCGGTGGCATCCTCCGTCACCCGTCCAGCCTACGGGCGCCGGGGCCCCCACAGGTCAAGCACCCGTCTCAGCTGCTGTCCGCCCGCACCAAAGCCCGCGCGGAAAGGCGGGTGGAGAGGCGGGTGGAGAGGCGGGAGGAGAGGCGGGTGGAGAGGCGGGAGGAGAGGCGGGAGGGGGCTGCGGCGGGTGGCGGGTGGCCGCCCGGCCTCAGCCGGCGCCGTTCCACAGCTGTGTCTCTTCGGAACTGTCGCAGGGGGCCACCACCGCATTGCTGCTGATCCGCAAGCACTGCCAGTACTGGGTGCTTTCGAGCGTGCTGCCGGACGATGTCCTGGCGCCGATCTTCCAGTACTGGCCTGACCTGCCGTCGCAGGGGTCCATGTTGGCGTAGCCGTTCGCCATGAACGCGGTGAGGCAGTCACCGCTGCCCTTGTTGATCACCTTGAAGGTGCCGCTCGGGCCGGGCGAAAAGGTCCATTCGAAGTAGGGGTTCGACTCCGACGCACAGGAACCGCTCACCGCGTATCCGCTGGGAGCACCGCTGCTCGTGTCGTGTTGCAGACAGCGGCCATCGGCGGCGTCCTTGATCCGATACGTCCCCGCTGAGCCGATCTTGCCCGCCCCACTCGTCCCGCCCGTTCCGCCGGTCCCACCTGTCCCGCCCGTGGATCCGCCCTTCGAGCCGCCCTTCGAGCCGCTCGGGGCCCCGCCTTTCGATCCGCCGTTGGATCCGCTCGACGACCCGCCCGCGCCGCCTGTGGTCCCGCCCGCCGCGCCGGTCCGCCCCGGCTTCGACCCGTGACCGGCGCCTCCCGGCCCGGCCGAAGCCGAGCCGTGCGCGGATTTCGACGGTGACGCGTGGGCCGGCCGCACCGGGGACGCAGGCCCGCTGCGGCCCGCGGAAGGCGAGACCGAAGGGGACACCGCAGTGGACGGCTTCCCGCCGGCGTCCGGCGATGACGAGTACGGAAGGAGATGGACGGCGGTGAGCCCTCCGACGGTCAGGACCACCGGCAAGATCGTGATCAGGAGGCGGTTACGGCGCTTGCGCGATCCGGGCGTACGCCCGCCTTCTGAGGGAGCACTCGGGCGGTCACTGGTGACCACGGGGGCTTCGGGTGCCGCTGCCGCCGGCTCCGCTTCCGGCCCCAGCACCCCCGCCATCCCCGGGCCCGCTGCCGGGTCGGCTTCGGTCCCTCCGGCCGGCTTCGGCCGTAAGTCCGCGGTGGCCGAGTCGAGTTCGGCGAGGGCGGGCACGGTCGCCGCGAAGGCGGCCCGCTGTTCGAGCTGTTCGGCGACGGCCGCAGGCCAGGGGGGAGCAGCGGCGAGGTCAAGTTCGCGGGCGTGTTCCCGGGCACGTTCGAGCAGGTCAGCGGCGGTGGGCCGGTCGGCCGGTGACTTGGCGAGGCACTCAGCCACGACATCGGCCAGACCGGGGTCAAGGGCACGCACCGCGGAGAGGTCGGGCGTGCTGTGCACGATGCGGTAGAGGACCTCCAGGCCGGACCCGCTGCCGAAGGGCGAGTGGCCGGTGGCCGCGTAGACCAGCAGACTCCCGAGGGCGAACACATCCGCCGCACCGGTCAACGAGCGGGCGGATTCCGTCTGTTCGGGCGCCATGTACTCGGGCGTACCGAGAATCATGCCGGTCTTGGTCAGCCGGCTCTGGTCAGCGGCCCGCGCGATGCCGAAGTCGATCAGGGTGAGGCCGTCGAGGGTCAGCATCACATTGGAGGGCTTGAGATCCCGGTGCACCATGTCCAGTGCGTGCAGCGCCTCCAGGCGGCCGGCCATATCGCGCAGCAGGGGCCAGAGGGCCTCGCGGGGCAGCGGGCCGCCGTGCAGCCGCAGCGCCTCGGACAGGGTGAGCCCGGGGATGTACTCGGTGGCGAACCACGGCGGGTTCGCGGTGCGGTCGGTGGCCAGCAGCGGGACGCTCACGCCTGAGGGCAGCCTGGCCAGGTTGTCGAGTTCGTGGCCGAAGTGCCGCAGGAAGTCCGGGTCTTCGGCCACCAGCGGAAGGACCCGCTTGACCGCGGTGTAGCGGCCCGACGCGAGCCCGAGATACACCCGGCCCATACCGCCTGCGCCGAGCAGGCCGAGCAGCGGAAACGGACCGATCCGCCGCGGATCGTCCGGTGCCAGTGGTGAAGCCCCACTGCCCTCCAGATCGAAGCCGCGTCCCTCGCTGTGCTCGCTGTGCTCGCCGTTCTTGCTGTGCTCCCCGTACGCACCCATGTGCGGCACGCTAGCCGAGGACGGTGGCCCCTACCATCCCTGCCCGAGGATGCGTCGGAGGCTGTAGCAGGGTGGGAGCGTACCCGTTACCTTCCGGGGCACCCAGGTCAACTCCGGCTGCGGTACAGGACGTAGGCCACACCGCCCGTCGGCCATGGCCCGGGTCCGCGCACGGCTGCCGCGCAGGCCGGGCGCTCTGCCTGCCGTGCACGCCTGCCACTTTGCCTGCCCTCACACGCCGACCGCTTCCTCCAGCTCCTCCTCCGTGGCCTCATCGGCGGGCTCAGCCGCGGACCCGTTGGCAGACCCGTTGGCAGGCTCGTCGGCAGTCTCTGCAACCGTTTCTTCACCGGCCGCCCCCTCCCTGCCCGTCGGCGACACCGGCCCCTCCCCGGGAGCCGCCCCCGTACCGGCGGCGCGTACGGCCGGCTTACGGCGGCCCGCCTCGACCAGCCCCGCGACGCCCATCACGATCAGGCCCGCCAGCAGCCACAAGGCCAGGACCAGCACATTGCCGCCGAGTGCATGGCCACCGAAGTACACATGACTGCGCACGCCCTCCACGAAGCCCGCGCCGTTCCAGAAGGCGTGCAGCGCCCCGAAGAACCCGGGCTGCAGTTCGGGCCGGAAGATCCCGCCGGAACTCGTGAAGTTGAGCATCACGAAGAGCACCATCACACCGAGCGTCGTCCACCGCTTCAGGAAGGTGTGCAGCCCCACGCCGACGAGCAGGATGCCCGCGGAGTAGATCCACGCCATGGCCCAGACCCCACCGAGCCCGTGGCCGACCAGATGGAACACCGGCCCGGCGAAGGCGGCACCGATCGCGCTGACCACCAGGGAAGTACCGAGCGCCAGCAGGGCCCTGATCCGCAGCGGCAGTACCGCGCCGGCCCCGCCGATCACCGCGACGGAGGCGTACGAGCCGATACTCAGGGCGACCAACAGGAAGAAGATGCCCTGCCCGGTCGGGTCACCGCTCGCTGTCGGCGCCACGTCGGTCACCTTGAGCGGTTCGCCCTGCTGGGACGCGACCTGCGTGAACACCTTCTCGACCGCGGTGGCCGTGGTGTCGGACGACGCGGAGGCGACGACCAGCTCGGGGTTCGTACGGTCCGGCACGAAGGCGCCGTACACGTCCTGGTCCTTCAGCTGCTGGACCGCGGTGCCACGGTCCGGGACGGTACGGACGTCGAGCGCGCCGTCGGCCTTGTCGTGCAGCGTCTGGGCCAGCACCTGTGCGCTCGGCCCGGATCCGACGACCGCGACCCGGAGTTCATGCGGCTGCGGAGAGTGGAACGCTCCCAGGTACGCGAGCCCCATCCCGATGCACATCAGCAGGGGCATGACGAGATGGCCGAGGACATGGCGCAGAGCAGCCCCCGTACTGACGGCACCGTTCGTGGGGCCTGCGGACATCGGACACCTCTCCTGCTGCTTGACTGCCAAGCGGAGTCACTAGTTGGCTTTTACAACCTTCTATTCGAGTTGTACTATACAACTAATAACCAGGAGGGCAAAACATGACCGGCAACGACCACCGGGACCACGACGCGTCCGTCGATACGATCCAGCGCGAACTGACGGCCTTCGCCCGGCGCGCCCGCGCCACAGCGGCTCGCCTGCACCCCGAGCTGCCCCTGGTCTCGTACACCCTGCTCGCGCACATCGACGACAGTCAGGGCTGCCGGGCGACCGATCTCGCGGTGCATTACATGCTGGACAAATCGACGGTCAGCCGTCAGCTCGCGGTGCTGGAGAAACTCGGCCTGGTCGAGCGGCGCCCCGCCGCCGATGACCAGCGGGTGCAGGTCCTCCACCCCACCGAAGCCGGCACGAAGAAACTCGCCTCGTCGCAGGGCAGCCGGCGGGCCGCCGTCCGCGACCGGCTGGCCGACTGGAGCGAAGAGGACCTCGACCGCTTCGCGACCTACCTACTGCGGTACAACTCCGCGGAGTTGAGCTGAGCCGAGCGATCCGCGCCGAGCACCTCCCGACACGCCACTGCCACCGACACCGACACCGGCACCGGCACCGGCACCGGCACAACGGAAGGCGGTCAGCAGCGACCGCCGCCCTCCGGGAGATACATCTCCGCCCACAGCCCGAGCTCCTTGAGGGCGGGGCCGAGTGCCCGGCCCGCCTCGGTCAGCCGGTACGAGACGCGCAGCGGGGGCCCTTCGTCCACCTCGCGCACGAGCAGTCCCGCTGCCGCGAGTTCGGTCAGCCGGTCGGAGAGCATTCGCTCGCTGATACCGGGAATGGCGCGGCGCAGGTCCGAGAAGTACACGGACTGCTGCATCAGGACGGCCACGATCAGCCCCGTCCAGCGCTTGCCCAGCAGCTCGAAGACGCGCGTGATCGCCCCGCCGACCTGTTTGCACGTCTGCTCGCTGTGTTCCGCCATGCCCTCAGAGTACTGAGTGCGGGCCACTCCGTGAGTAGCTGCGGAAAAGTAAGGGACTATGCTATTTATAGGTACACATGGTTTTGGGTATCACGTCCCACTCACGCTTCATGGAGAACGACATGGCCACTCTTCTGCACATCGACTCCGCCGTCTTCCCGCAGGGCTCCGCTTCCCGCGACGTCACCTCCGTCTTTGTGAACGCCTGGCGGGAGCAGCACCCCGAGGGCGTGGTCGTCTACCGCGACCTTGCCGCTGACCCGGTGCCGCACCTGGACGCCGCCGCAGCGGCCGCGGGTGCCGAGTCCCCGCTCCGCGCCGAACTGGCCAACGAGCTGGCCCAGGCGGACGCCGTGCTGATCGGCGCCCCGATGTACAACTTCTCGATCCCCTCGACCCTCAAGGCATGGCTCGACCACGCGATCATCGCGGGTCACAACGGCGGCGGCGCGGAGAGCCCGCTGGCCGGCACACCGTTCACGATCGTGGCCAGCCGCGGCGGCTCCTATGCTCCCGGAACGCCCCGGGAGAGCTTCGAGTTCGTCCAGAACTACCTGGAGAAGCTGCTGACGGGGATGTTCGGCGCCGAGGTCGACTTCATCGTCCCCGAGCTGACCCTGGCCGCCTCGCAGCCCGCCATGGCCGAACTGGTCCCGCTCGCCGAGACCTCGCGCGCCAAGGCGCTGGACGAGGCGGCGTCGAAGGCCAAGGCACTTGCCACCCGCCTCGCCGCCTGAACCAGCACGGCTCCCCCGTACGGCTCACGCATCAGCACGGCTTCACGCCCCAGTACGGCGGGCACATCAGTACCGCGGACACAGAACCCCCGCGCGGCTCACATCGGCCGACGCGGGGGTTTCACGTGAAACTCGGGCTTCGGAGCCCGGCCTGAGGCTCCGGCCCGGGATTCCGGCCTGGGATTCCGGCCCGGACTCCTGAAAACCAGCTCTCAGACGCTGACGCCGAAATCGGCGGCGATACCCGCCAGTCCGGAGGCGTAGCCCTGGCCGACCGCGCGGAACTTCCACTCCACGCCGTTGCGGTAGAGCTCCCCGAAGACCATCGCGGTCTCCGTCGACGCGTCCTCGCTCAGGTCGTAGCGGGCGATCTCCGCTCCGCCGGCCTGGTTGATCACGCGGATGAACGCGTTGCTGACCTGACCGAAGCTCTGGCCGCGCTCCTGCGCCTCATGGATCGACACCGGAAACACGATCTTGGTGACATCGGCGGGCACCGCGGCCAGGTCGATCTTGATGGACTCGTCGTCGCCCTCCCCCTCGCCGGTGAGGTTGTCACCGGTGTGCTCGACAGAGCCGTCGGGGCTGGTCAGGTTGTTGTAGAAGACGAAGTGCCGGTCGGACACGACCTTCCCGGAGTCGTTGCACAGCAGTGCGCTGGCATCCAGGTCGTAATCAGCGCCCGTCGTCGTACGGACGTCCCAGCCGAGGCCGATCAGCACGGCGGTGAGGCCGGGCGCCTCCTTGCTCAGCGAGACGTTGCCGCCCTTGGCGAGGCTCACACCCATATTGCTTCCCTTCTCGAATCCAGCGGACGGGCGCGGGGCGCCCCGGTTGTTCCGTACGGCCCATTGAAATCTACAACACTGTAGAAATCATGTCGCGAGCCCTGTGACGCCGCTGGATACGATGCCCATGCGCCCGGGGAGGCGCCGGGGGAAGAGGGAAGGAGTCCGCGGTATGGGCGGCGACAAGGGCGACCGGGCTCCGCGACCGCGCGTACGCAGACGACGGGGCCAGGGCGAGCTGGAGGCCCAGGTGCTGGCCGTCCTGGGCACGGCGGATGAGCCGGTCACGGCCTCCTGGGTGCAGGAACGGCTCGGCGCGGACCTCGCCTACACGACCGTCATCACCATCCTGACCCGGCTGTACGAGAAGAAGGCCGTCACCCGCAGCAGCTCGGGGCGGCCCATCCGGTGGCAGCCGGTGGCGGACGAATCGGGTCTCGCGGCGCTGCGGATGCGGCAGTTGCTCGACAAGCAGGAGAACCGGGACGCGGTGCTCTCCAGCTTCGTGTCCGCGCTCTCCCTCGACGACGAGCATCTGCTGCGTTCGCTCCTGAACGAGAACACGCGGAGCGAGCCGCCGCCGGACGAAGCGGAGCGCTGACCGATGGGCGTCTTCGTCTTTCTGCCGCTGATCCTGCCGCTCACCGCGCTGCCCGTCGCCCGCCTCGCCGAACAGCATCTGCATCCCCGGCACGCCGCCCGTCTGCTCACCGCCGTGACAGTCATCCTCGCGGCGTGCAGCACGCTCTGCCTCGGTCTGCTGATGGTCGTCGGAACGGCCCAGCTGCCCGGCAACCCACTGCCGGACAGCTGGTCCGACCCCGAGGTACGCGCCGCCGTCCCCTACGACGAGGTGGCCGGCCGGGCAGCCATCGCGGCGCTCACCGTCGTGGCGGCCGGCTGGGCTCTCACCCTGTACCGCCACATCCGCTTCCGGGCCTGCGCCCACCGGACGCTGGCCCTGCTGCCCACGGCGGCGGAGGTCGCGGTCCTGCCCGACGACACCCCGTACGCGTACGCGCTGCCCGGATCGCCCGGCAGGATCGTGCTGTCGACCGGCATGTTCTCCTCGCTCGGCGCGCGGGAACGCGGTGCGCTGCTCGCCCACGAGCGCTCACATCTGCGGGGCAGGCACCACCGGCTGCTGCTCGCGGCGCAGTTGGCCGGCTGCGCCAACCCGCTGCTGCGCCCGCTACGGGCCGCCGTCGCGTACAGCACCGAACGCTGGGCCGACGAGGAGGCCGCACAGGCCACCGGCGACCGCAGGATGACGGCCCACGCCGTCGGCCGGGCGGCGCTCGTCTCCCGGCGGG
>NZ_JAAGLN010000521.1 GCF_010548145.1 Streptomyces sp. SID10853 | reverse complement strand
CGTTCGACTTGCATGTGTTAAGCACGCCGCCAGCGTTCGTCCTGAGCCAGGATCAAACTCTCCGTGAATGTTTACCCGTAATCGGGTCCACATCGCGTTGAGCGGGACAATCAAACCGGAATAAGGCCGATCGTCCACAGCGTCCTCGCTGTGTGTCGCCTGCCCCTGACCCGAAGGCCGGAACAGGTCTTTTTCAAAGGAACCACCAACCCACCAAA
>NZ_JAAGLN010000520.1 GCF_010548145.1 Streptomyces sp. SID10853 | reverse complement strand
GATCGTCCACAGCGTCCTCGCTGTGTGTCGCCTGCCCCTGACCCGAAGGCCGGAACAGGTCTTTTTCAAAGGAACCACCAACCCACCAAACGATGGGCCGGGGTATCAACATATCTGGCGTTGACTTTTGGCACGCTGTTGAGTTCTCAAGGAACGGACGCTTCCTTTGTACTCACCCTCTCGGGCTTTCCTCCGGGCTTTTCCCTCCGGTCTTGCGTTT
>NZ_JAAGLN010000051.1 GCF_010548145.1 Streptomyces sp. SID10853 | reverse complement strand
CGCCGCTGTCCTCGCCCCGCGCGGCGGACAGCAACTCGGCTGCGGCGGCGCCCGGTTCACGGCCGTCCAGCCAGAGCACGGTCTCGGCGCGCGCCGCGCCCTCGGGGAAGCGCGCGAGGGCGTCGAGCAGGGCGCCCGCGTCCTTGTCGGCGAGCTCACCGACAGCCGGCGCGTCGACACCCGCGTCGAGCATCCGGGCCCGGATCCCGTACAGACCGAGCGGGGTGAGCCGCACCATGCCGTACCGGGAGACGTCCTCGTCGTCCACGGGCCGCCCCTGGCCCCCGTGCTCCTCCGCGTTCTCCGCCTCTTCGGCCATCAGGGCCTCGTCGACCGGGTGGTACTCGACCAGGCCGATCGGTTCGAGCAGGCTGAACTGGTCGTCCAGCCGCATCATCGCCTCCGACACCTGCTCCAGTACGTCGTCCGTGGGCTCGCCCATGTCATCGGGGACGATCATCGAGGCCGCCAGCGCGGGCAGCGGCACCGGGGCGTCCTGGGCGCCGGTCTCCGTCACGGTGAGCAGATAGAGATTGCCCAGCACGCCGTCGAGGAACTCCGACTCGGCATCCGGGTCCCACTCCAGCTTCCCGAAGTCGATCTCGCCGTCGTCGCCGACCAGGTCGGCGAAGTCGTCGAACTGCGGGGCGATGGCGTCGGCGTGCACGGTCTCCAGACCGTCCAGCCAGAGCGCCAGGATCTCCTGGGGGCTGCCCGATGTGATCAGCGCGAGGTTCTCGCCGGGGGCCGCCGTCCCCTCGCTGCCCTCGCCGTCCGCTGCGCCGTCGCCGCTCCCGTCGCGCCCCTCGGCATCGTCGTCGGCCGGCTCGATGTCGACGAGGCCGGTGTCGACGGCGAGCCGCCACGCCTCGCTCGCCAGCGCCGCACCGTCCTCGTCAGCACCGAGACCGAGCTCCGCCGCGGCCGCGGGCAGCTGTTCGTCGGCCAGCTCGCCCCCCGCGCCGACGCGCGTGCCGGGACCGGCCCAGCGGGCCAGCCGTACGGCCCGCGTGAAGAGGGGCGCGGCCAGCGCGTCACGTGCGAGTTCCGCTTCGGAGTTCAGCCGCACCGGCGGCAGGGTGGGGCGGTCTCCGGACATCGGTGGTTCTCCTCGGGGCTGAGACCGACCGGCGAGAGGGCGCGGTCTTCGGGCATACGGTTCGGGCGCCCCAGCGTAGACGCATTTCGACCCATGCAACCTGGTTCATGTACCCGTCAACCTCCGTCCACCCCACGACCCTTGACAACTCGCCTCCGTACGCAAGAGATTGACGCGCGTAGAACGTAGCCCACGCTCCACTCCACCCTCACCTCCGGAGTTCTGTAGATGCGCGCTCTCCCCGCTCTCCCGCTCGCCAAACCGACGGCCGTCACAGCTGTGGTCATGGCCGCGCTCGCCGCCGGCCTGCTCGCCGTCACCCCCGCTTCGGCCGGTGCGGCCGAGGTCAGGATCCACGACATCCAGGGCAGCACCCGCCTCTCCCCGCTGGCCGGGAAGGCGGTGGCCGGTGTGCCCGGCATCGTGACCGGTGTGCGGACGTCCGGTTCCAAGGGCTTCTGGTTCCAGGACCCGCACCCGGACGCGGACCCCGCGACCAGCGAGGGGGTCTTCGTCTTCACCAGCTCGGCGCCGGCCGTCGCCGTGGGCGACGCGGTCACCGTCTCCGGCACGGTCGACGAGTACATACCCGGCGGTGCGGCGTCCGGGAACCAGTCGGTCACCGAGATCGGCAAGCCGACCGTGACCGTCGTCTCGTCGGGCAACCAGCTGCCCGCGGCGACGGTCATCAACTCCCGTGACGTACCGGGCACTTTCGCCCCCGCAGGCGACAAGGCGGCGGGCGGCAGCATCAACGGCCTCACTCTGAAGCCGGAGAAGTACGCCCTCGACCGCTACGAGTCCCTGGAGGGCATGAACGTCAGGATCGGCACCTCGCGGGTCACCGGTGCGACCGACTCGTACGGGGAGCTGTGGGTCACCGTGAAGCCGGACGAGCGCCCGACACCGCGCGGCGGCACCCTCTACAACGGGTACGCGTCGCAGAACACCGGGCGGCTGATGGTCCAGTCGCTGGCCCCCGCGTCCGCCGGGGCGTTCCCGGTCGCGAACGTCGGTGACTCGCTGACCGGGACCACCGAGGGCCCGCTCGACTACAACCAGTTCGCCGGTACGTACACCGTGGCCGCCCGGCAGCTGGGGGCCGTCAAGGCGGGCCGGACCAAGCCCGAGGTCACCCGCAAACAGAAGAAGGACGAGCTGGCCGTCGCCACGTACAACGTGGAGAACCTGGACCCGACGGATCCGCAGAGCAAGTTCGACAAGCTGGCGGCCGGGATCGTGGACCACCTCTCCTCGCCGGACATCGTGGCCATCGAGGAGGTCCAGGACAACGACGGCGCCAAGAACGACGGTGTGGTGGCCGCCGACGTGACGGTCGGCAAGTTCATCGACGCGATCGTCGCCGCGGGCGGCCCGCGCTACCAGTGGCGCTCCATCGACCCGGTCGACCTGGCGGACGGCGGTGAGCCGGGCGGCAACATCCGCCAGGGCTTCCTCTACAACCCGGACCGCGTCGGCTTCACCAGCCGTCCCGGCGGTACGGCTACCAACGCCACCGGTGTCGTCCGGCAGGGCGGCAGGGCGGCGCTGACCTACTCCCCCGGCCGGGTCGACCCCGCGAACCCGGCCTGGAAGGACAGCCGCAAGCCGCTGGCCGGGGAGTTCACCTTCCGCGGCAGGAAGGTCTTCCTGGTCGCCAACCACTTCGCCTCGAAGGGCGGCGACCAGGCGATCGACTCGCAGTACCAGCCCCCGGCGCGCAGCTCGGAGACGGAGCGGCATGAGCAGGCCCAGGCCGTGAACACCTTCGTGAGGAAGATCCGTTCGGCGCAGTCCGACGCCGAGGTCGTGGTGCTCGGTGACCTCAACGACTTCGAGTTCTCCGGCACCGCGAAGATCCTCACCGGCGGGAAGGCGCTCTCGGCCACGGCGTACTCGCTGCCGGCGGACGAGCGGTACTCCTACGTCTACGAGGGCAATTCGCAGATCCTGGACCAGATCCTGGTGAGCCCGGCGGTCCGCGATTACCAGCTGGACATCGTTCACATCAACGCCGAGTTCGCCGACCAGAACAGCGACCACGACCCGAGCGTGCTGCGCTTCCGCCCGTAGCACGGCAGGCCGGCCGGTCCGGTGGCACGGCAGGCCGGAGGCGCCGGACCGGTCCGGGGACGTCCCGGGCCGGTCCGGCGTGGGAGGGGGCGGCGCCCGGCCGGTCCGGGATGTGCACGGGATAAAGGGGCGAACCGGGCTCAGCGGGATGCGTGCGAAGATCTGGGTGTAGTGAGCAGGCTCCCGGATGAAGTGAGGGTGGGGGATGTGACGGTCGGCACGGAGTCAGGCCAGGAGAGCGACGCGTCGGACGCGCGGGACTCGGGCCACGGCAGGACCACCAGAAGCACCCGGAGTTCCTTCTGGAAGGAACTCCCGCTGCTCGTCGTCATCGCGCTGGTCCTCGCGCTGCTGATCAAGACATTCCTGCTGCAGGCGTTCTCCATCCCGTCGGACTCCATGCAGAACACCCTGCAGACCGGCGACCGGGTGCTGGTCGACAAGCTCACCCCGTGGTTCGGCGCCGAGCCGCACCGCGGCGAGGTCGTCGTCTTCCACGACCCGGACGGCTGGCTCGCGGACGAGCCCGCCGCGAAGCCCAACCCGGTCCAGAAGGGCCTGAGCTACATCGGGCTGATGCCGTCCGCCAATGAGAAGGACCTGATCAAGCGGGTCATCGGAGTCGGCGGCGACACCGTCGAGTGCAAGGGCACCGGCCCGGTGAAGGTGAACGGCAAGGCGCTCAAGGAGCCGTACGTCTTCCCCGGCAACACCGCGTGCAGCACGGACCCGCAGGGCCAGTTCAAGGTCAAGGTGCCCAAGGGCCACCTCTGGGTCATGGGCGACCACCGGCAGTACTCGGCCGACTCCCGCTACCACCAGGACCAGAAAGGCGGCGGCTTCGTCCCGGTGAAGGACGTCGTGGGGCGCGCCGAGGTCATCGCCTGGCCCCTCAACCGGCTGGACAACCTGCCGGTCCCCGCCACCTTCGGCCAGAGCGGCCTCGGCGCGGCCGCGAGTTCGGCCCCCGCGGCGGCCGGTCTGCTCGGCGCCGTGCCGCTGGTGCTGTGGCGCAGGCGCAGGCGCGCCCCGGAGCAGACCCGCCGGGCGGCCGCTCCCCGGGCTTCCTAGGGCCTGTCGTCGAAGTGCCGCCCTCCGGGCTACGACGGCACTTCGACGACAGGCCGTGGGCTCACCGGCGCCGCGTACTCCGGACGGCTCTGCCGGGTGGCCCGCCGCCGCGACTCGCGGTCCAGTGGATCCGGCGGCCCGCTCCGGGCCGGCCACCAGCGCGCCGCCCTTCCGGCGGCCGACCGGAGGAGCCTCCATGAGGAGCAGCATCAGTACAGCGGCCGCCGTAGCCGCGGCCGGCCTTGTCGCCGTGGCGGTGAGCGGTTGTTCCAGCTCGGCCGGATCGAAGTCCCAGTCCACCGGGGCCGGGCCTTCGCAGTCCGCCAGTATGTCGGCGTCGAGCAGCATGTCGGCGTCGAGCAGCCCGTCGTCCGCGGCCGCGATCAGGACGGTCATGGTCAAGGACACCCCGGTGGGGAAGATCCTCGTCACCGGGAAGGGCCGGACGCTCTATCTCTTCGAGGCGGACAAGACCAGCAAGTCGACCTGCTCGGGCGCCTGCGCCAAGGCATGGCCGCCGCTGCTCGCCAAGATGAAGCCGACCTCGGGCACCGGGGTGCAGACCAAACTGCTCAACACCTCGACCCGCAGCACGGGTGGCAAGCAGGTCACCTACAAGGGCCACCCGCTCTACACGTACCAGGGCGACCACAAGCCCGGCGAGATGAACGGCCAGGGCCTCACCCAGTTCGGCGCCAAGTGGTACGTCCTGGGCCCCGACGGCAAGGCGGTCACCGCGATGCCGAAAGCCAGCAGCTCACCGTCGAGCAGCGCGAGCAGTTCCCCGTCGAGCAGTGCCAGTGCGAGCTCCAGTGCCTCGCCGTCGAGCAGTTCAAGCAGCGGCACGGGCTACTGATCCGCCGCCTCGCCCGGACTGTTCAGCCGTGCTTCGCACTCACCCGAAGCAGAACTAAGTGGACCTTCACTCTCCGCTGAGGCAAGACTGCCGTCATGAGCCCTTCACAGCCCTTCGGGCGTGCACTCTGCGCAATGATCACGCCGTTCACCGCCGACGGTGAGCTCGACCTGGAGGGTGCGCAGCGGCTCGCGGCCCATCTGGTCGACGCGGGCTGCGACGGGCTCGTCCTCAGCGGCACCACCGGAGAGTCCCCGACCACCAGCGACGCCGAGAAGACCGCACTGGTCCGGGCGGTCGCGGAGGCCGTCGGCGACCGCGCGCACCTCGTGGCGGGCGTGGGCAGCGCGTCGACCCGGCACACCGTGGAGCTGGCCCGGTCGGCCGAGAGCGCGGGCGCGGACGGCCTGCTGGTGGTGACTCCGTACTACAGCCGTCCGCCGCAGGAGGCCGTCGAGGCCCACTTCCGTACGGTCGCCGATGCCACCGGGCTGCCCGTGATGCTGTACGACATCCCCGGCCGCACCGGTACCCGGATCGGGACGGGGGCGCTGCTGCGGCTGGCCGGGCATCCGCGTATCGCGGCCGTGAAGGACTGCGCGTACGACCTGCTGGGCTCCACCACGGTCATCTCCCGTACCGGTCTTGCCTATTACTCCGGCTGTGAGGAGCTGAACCTCCCGCTGTACGCGGTGGGCGGGTCGGGCTTCGTCGGCACGGTCGCGAATGTGGCCCCCCGACAGCTGCGGGCGGTGCTCGACGCGTACGACACCCCGGACCCCGCCGAGGCCGCGCGCCTCAACCGGCTCAACACTCCCCTGGTGGAGCTGATGATGGCGTCCGGCCTGCCGGGCACGGTGACCGCCAAGACCCTGCTCGGCGCGGCCGGGCTGCCGTCGGGGCCGGTACGTGAACCCCTGCTGCCCGCCGGCCGCGCTGCGGTCGACGGGCTGCTGGGGGCGTACGCGGAACTGCTGCCTGCCGCCGGGTGAGACCGGCACCGGGCGGCGGCAGGAGCGGCGTCCGCCGGAGCGGCGTCAGTTGTGGCTGTGCAGGATCTCGTTCAGACCGCCCCAGACCGCGTTGTTCGGACGGGCCTCCACCGTGCCGGTGACCGAGTTGCGGCGGAAGAGGATGTTCGAGGCGCCGGACAGCTCACGGGCCTTGACGACCTGCCCGTCGGGCATCGTGACCCGGGTGCCCGCGGTGACGTAGAGCCCGGCCTCGACGACGCACTCGTCGCCGAGCGCGATCCCGACGCCCGCCTCCGCGCCGACCAGGCAGCGCTCACCGATGGTGATACGGACGTTGCCGCCGCCGGAGAGGGTGCCCATGGTGGAGGCGCCGCCGCCGATGTCGGAGCCGTTGCCGACGACCACGCCCGCGGAGATCCGGCCCTCGACCATGGAGGTGCCGAGCGTGCCCGCGTTGAAGTTGACGAAGCCCTCGTGCATGACGGTCGTGCCGTCGGCGAGGTGGGCGCCGAGGCGGACCCGGTCGGCGTCGGCGATCCGGACGCCCTTGGGCGCGACGTAGTCCGTCATACGCGGGAACTTGTCGATCGAGGTGACCTGGAGGTGCAGGCCATCGGCGCGGGCGTTCAGCCGCACCTTCTCGATGTCGTCCACGGCGACCGGGCCGAGCGAGGTCCAGGCGACGTTGGCGAGCAGGCCGAACATGCCGTCCAGGCTCTGGCCGTGCGGCTGGACCAGCCGGTGCGAGAGCAGGTGCAGCCTGAGGTAGGCGTCATGCGCGTCCAGCGGCTTGTCGTCGAGCGAGGCGATGACCGTACGGACGGCGACGACCTCGACACCACGGCGCGGGTCGGGACCGACGGCCTTCGGGGCGGCGTCGCCCAGCAGCTCGGCCGCGCGCTCGGCGGAGAGCCGCTCGGTGCCGGCAGGGCCGGGCTCGGCGGAGAGTTCGGGCGCGGGGAACCAGGTGTCGAGGACGGTGCCGTCGGCGGTGACGGTGGCAAGTCCGGCGGCCACGGCGCCGGTGGAGCGGGCAGGGGTCTGCGAGAGCGTGTCGGTCATGACCAAAACCTAACCGGCCGGGCGCCGCACCGGCGAACCGGTCTCAGCGGTCGGCCGCTCCTGCCGCACCGAGGCCGTTGCCCGAGGCACCGCTACGGCCACCGGGACCGCTGCGGGAGGCCGTAGCCGCAGGCCGGGACATCCCGGCCGCCGATGATCCGGTCGAATGCCTCCCGCACCTCGTCCGGGTCGAAGGCCCGCCCGGTCAGCAGGAGTTGGATGAGCAGCCCGTCGATCAGGGCCACCAGGGCGCGTGCCGTGGCGGCGTCACCGCCGACATGCGCCCGGACGACCTCCACACAGGCGTCCAGCCACTGCGCCGCGACGGGCGCGAGCGCGTCACGGCGCAGCGCGGCGAGATACAGCTCGTACTCCAGCCGCACCCGGCTCCGGTCCCCCGCGACGAGCCGTCCGAGCAGCGCGGTGAGCCGGCCGGCGAGCCCCGGCCCCGGCGCGGCGAGCGCCCGCGCCCAGCCCTCGACCCCGGTACGCGGCTCGTCGGTGACCTTGCGCAGGGCGGCGACCAGCAGTTCGTCGAGGGTCGCGAAGTGGTACGTCGTCGAGCCGAGCGGCACATCGGCCTCGGCGGCGACCGAGCGGTGGCTCAGCCCGGCGATCCCCTGGTCGCCGACGACCCGGATCGCGGCATCGATGATCCGGTCCCGGCGGCCGGGGTCGTAACGCCGGGCCATCAGTGGGAGCCGCCCAGATTGAGCAGCACGACCCCGCCGATGACCAGGGCGATGCCACCGAGCTTCGCCACACTCATCGACTCCCCGAGGAAGACCATGCCGATGGCGGCGATGGCGGCGGTCCCGGTGCCGGCCCAGATCGCGTACGCGGTGCCCACCGACAGGGACTTCAGCACCTGGGCGAGCAGCACGAAGGCGAGCACATACCCGGCAGCCGTCGCCAGCGAGGGCCACAGCCTGCTGAATCCCTCGCTGTATTTCATGGCGGTGGTCCCGCCGACCTCTGCGGCGATGGCCGCTGCGAGCAGTACATAGGGCATGCGTACGACCGTACACATCAGCTACCGGTACGGTGTGCCGTCCGGCGGAATCCGGTACAGAAATCCGGGCGGACAGCGTGAGGGACGGAGTGACGGTGGCACAGGACTCGGGGTGGGCAGGGGCGTACGGAGGTACGCCGCACGGGGGGCCTCCGGGTTGGGGACCGCCCGCATGGGGTCCGCAGCAGTGGGGCGTCCCACTGGCGCCCCGGGCGCCCAAGCCGGGCGTGATACCCCTGGAGCCGTTGCAGCTCAGCGACATACTCAACGGCGCGGTCTCCACGGTCGGCCGCTACTGGAAGCAGCTGCTCGGCATGGCGGCCGCGGTGTACGGGGGCGCCGCCGTGGTCGTCGCGGCGGCGCTCGCCGTCGTCTACGCCTCGCTCTCCGGCCGGATCCACACGATCACCCACGCGCCGAAGGGCTCCGATGCCGGCTGGGACCAGGCGGGTCCCGTGGTGCTGGGGTTCTCCGGGGTACTGCTGGCCGCCGCGCTGCTGACCACGCTCTGCACGGCCCTGGTCAGCGCGGGCTGCGCCACCGTGCTCCAGGAGGCGGTGCTCGGCAGACCGACGACGTTCCGGGCCGTCTGGCGGCGGGCCTGGTCGCGGGTGGTCCCGGTGATCGGCGCCGTACTGCTGAGCGGGCTGCTCGTCCTCGTACCGCTGCTGCTGATCGCGGGCGCTTCGGTCGCCGTCGTCGTGGCGGCGGTCGGCGCGCACAGCCCGGCCGTGGCGATCGTGGTGGGCGTGCTCGGGGGTCTCGCCCTGGCGCCGCCCGCCGTCTGGCTGTGGGTGCTCTTCAGCCTGGCCCCGGCCGCCGTGGTGTTCGAGCGCCAGGGGCCCATCGGCGCCCTGCGCCGGTCGGCCCGGCTGGTCCGGGGCTCCTGGTGGCGGATCTGCGGTGTCTCACTGCTGGGCCTGGCCATCGGCTCCACGGCGGGCTCCTTCGTCCAGCTCCCGTTCACCATGGTGGGGATGTTCAACGGCTCGATGCTCGGCCTGACCAGCGGGACGGATCCGGACCCGTCCCGGCTGGTGGCCGGCCTCACCGGCTGTCTGGCACTCACCCTGCTGGGCCAGACCCTCAGCCAGATCGTGTCGGTGACCTTTCCGCAGCTCGTGACCGGACTGCTGTACATCGACCGCCGGATGCGCCGGGAGGATCTCGGCCCGGCGCTCGTCGAGGCGGCCGCGGAGACCGCGGAGACCGCGGAGACCGCGGAGACCGCGCAGGCCGCGGAGGCCGCGGAGACCGCTGGTCAGCAGCCGCCGGACGTCACTTCCCCACGGTGAACCAGGTGGCGCGGGACTTCTTCCACTCGTCGTGGGTGAGGTCCTTCGCCTCCGTGCCGTCCCCGTAGAGGTCGGCCGATCCGTCGTCGGTGATCAGCTGGGCGCGCGCGCCGGCCGCGTTCAGGTCGGGGACGTCCACCACGGCCTCCCAGCCGCCCGGGTCACTGGTCGGCAGATCGGCCCGCTTCACCGGGGCGTGCCCGGCGACACCGTCCCAGGAGTAGAGGGCGTACGGATCGGAGTTGTCGTCGGCGGCCCAGGAACCGGCGACGATCAGATACTGGTCGGCCGCGTTCTTCCTGATGTCCCGGACGGCGAGCCCGCCGAGGTCCAGCTCGATCGGAGTACCGAAGGTGGCCTTCTTGCCGGTGACGGCCTTGTCGATGTCGGTGACCGGCACGATCAGCGCCTTGCCGCCGTTCTCCGGCGGCACCAGCGGGGCGCGGAAGCCGAGGTAGGCCGTGGTGGACGAACCGGGTGCGAATTCGAGGCCCTCGATGTTGAAGCCGTCGATCTGCTTGGGGACCTGGCCGTCCTCGGTACCGGCGGCGAACCCGTAGCGGTCGCCGTTGGCCTTGTCCCAGGCGACCAGGTCGTCACGGAGCTTCCCGTACGAGCCGCCGAAGGCCAGCTGGGTGGCGGCGCCCGACCCGGTGACCTTGGTGGTGAAGATCCGGTTGCGGTCGGACTTGTACTCGCCGTCCTTGTTGTTGCCCAGCGAGCCCGTCCAGTAGACCGTGTCGCCGACCCGGGCGGCGGCCTCGATGTCGACCTCCTTCTTGACGCCGAGCTCGTCGCTGAAGTCCCAGGTCCGCACGGGCGCCCCGGACGTCGAACCGTCGTAGAGGCGCAGTGTGTTGGACTCGTCGTCGGCCACCACCACATAGCCGCCGCCGACGGCGACAGCGGCCGAGGCGTCGGACGAGCCGGTGAAGTAGCGGGTGTCCGCGCTGTGCTGGGCCGCGGCGGACGCGGCGTAGTGCAGGGTCTTGGTGGCGCTCTTGCCGCCGAGGCCGGTGACCTCGATGGTGAGGTCGGTATAGCCCTGCGCGCGGGCGCCGACGGTGAGCCGCCGGGTGGCGCCGGTACCCGTGACGGAGACATCGCCGGTACCCGCGACGGAGCTCTTGGAGCTGGCCGACGCGGCCACGGTGAGCGCCGACGCGTCCGCACCGCTCTGGCCGACGGTGACGGTGACGGCGGGGTCACCGGTGGCGCCGACCGCACCGGAGAGATAGGCGGCCGAGAGGGAGACCGTGGGTGTGCCGTAACCCGCCGCGTGCGCCGGGGTGTCGGCGCCGGTGAGGGCCAGGGAGAACAGCCCGCTCGCGGCGACGGCCGCCGCGACGGTCCTGGGGCGGGACGAGCGGCGGAACGGGGTGGCGGAGATCTGCACGGGGGCCCTCTCGTCGTGGGGGGGGGATCGCGGTGAGGTGTCGTCGACGAGAAGGCTGCGGTCTCCGCGCCAACGGGGCGCGCACACCGTACGTACGGAAGGCGAACAGCACAATACGGCCCCGGTGCGCGGAGCACCGGGGCCGTACTGGCAGGACTGTAAGGGCTGTTGGGGCGGCGGGACGGATCAGACGTTGAAGCCGAGCGCGCGCAGCTGCTCGCGGCCGTCGTCGGTGATCTTGTCCGGGCCCCACGGCGGCATCCAGACCCAGTTGATCTTCAGTTCGTTGACGATGCCCTCGGTGGCCGACTTCGCCTGGTCCTCGATGACATCGGTCAGCGGGCAGGCCGCGGACGTCAGTGTCATGTCCAGCGTGGCGATGTTGGCGTCGTCCACGTGAATGCCGTAGATCAGGCCGAGGTTGACCACGTCGATCCCCAGCTCGGGGTCGACGACGTCGTACAGCGCCTCGCGGACCTCCTCCTCGGAGGCCGGCTTCATCGTGGCGGTCTCGTTGTCGCTCATGCGGTCTTCCCTTCGGACAGCGCCTGCGCCGTCGCGTCCTTCCACGCCATCCAGCTCAGCAGCGCGCACTTGACGCGCGCCGGGTACTTCGAGACACCGGCGAACGCGACGGCGTCCTCCAGGATCTCCTCCATCGCGTCGTCCGGCTCGATCTGCCCCCTGGACTGCATCAGCTCCAGGAAGGTCGACTGGATCTTCTGGGCGTCGCCCAGCTCCTTGCCGACCAGCAGTTCGTTCAGCACGGACGCACTGGCCTGGCTGATGGAGCAGCCCTGGCCCTCGTACGACACATCCGCGATGCGGTCACCCTCGTACCGCACACGCAGCGTGATCTCGTCGCCGCATGTGGGGTTGACGTGGTGCACCTCGGCGTCGCCGTCCCGGAGGCCGCGCCCGTGCGGGTGCTTGTAATGGTCCAGGATCACTTCCTGGTACATCGAATCCAGCTTCACGATCCAGTCCCTACCCGATGTCCTCGTCCGTATGACCGGCCCTGTCCGGCCCGGCATGATCCGGCCTGATCCACCTGATCCAAACGAAAGGCCCTAGCCGAAGAAATTCCGTACGTGCTCCAGCCCGTCGGCCAGTGCGTCGACCTCTTCGGGCGTGGAGTACAGATAGAACGACGCTCGCGTGGTCGCAGGAATTCCGTACCGCAGGCAGACCGGCCGTGCGCAGTGGTGGCCGACCCGGACCGCGATGCCTTCCTCGTCCAGGACCTGGCCCACATCGTGCGGATGGATGTCACCGAGCGTGAAGGAGATCGTCGCACCGCGGTCCAGGGCCGTGGACGGTCCGATGAACCGCAGGTCCGGGATGTCGGCGAGACGCTTCATCGCGTACTCGGTGAGCGCGTGCTCATGCTCGGCGATCTTGTCCATGCCGATCGCCGAGAGGTAGTCCACGGCCGCACCGAGGCCGACGGCCTGGGCGATCGGGGGCGTACCCGCCTCGAACTTGTGCGGCGCGGGAGCGTACGTCGACGAGTGCATCGACACGGTCTCGATCATCTCGCCGCCGCCGAGGAACGGCGGGAGGTCCTCCAGGAGCTCCTGACGGCCCCAGAGGACGCCGATCCCGGTCGGGCCGACCATCTTGTGGCCGGTGAAGGCCACGAAGTCGGCCTGCAGCGCCTGTACGTCGAGCACCATGTGCGGTGCGGCCTGGGAGGCGTCGATGCAGACCAGCGCACCGACCTCCTGGGCGCGCCGGATGATCGTCTCGACCGGGTTGACCGTGCCCATCAGGTTGGAGACCAGCGTGAAGGAGACGATCTTCGTCTTCTCGGTGATGATCTCGTCGACGTTGGACAGGTCGAGCCGGCCGTCGTCGGTGAGGCCGAACCACTTCAGCTTCGCGCCGGTGCGCTGCGAGAGCAGCTGCCACGGCACGATGTTGGAGTGGTGCTCCATCTCCGTGATGACGATCTCGGTCTCGTGGTCGACGCGGTAGGGCTCATCGGCCCAGCCGAGCATGTTGGCCACGAGGTTGAGCGACTCGGAGGCGTTCTTGGTGAAGATGACCTCGTCGCGGCTGGGCGCGTTGATGAAGGCGGCGACCTTGTCGCGGGCGCCCTCGTACAGCGCCGTGGCCTCCTCGGCGAGCACGTGCACGCCGCGGTGGACGTTGGCGTTGTGCTGCTCGTAGTACTCGTTCAGCGCGTCGAGTACCTGGCGCGGCTTCTGCGAGGTCGCCGCGTTGTCCAGGTAAACGATCTTCTTCCCGTCGTGGACCACACGATCCAGCAGGGGGAAGTCCTTGCGGATCGCGTCGGTGTCCAGGAGGCCCGGCAGCTGTGTCACGCGACGTCCTCCTCCGGGTTCGCTCCGCTCACGGGGGCAACCTTCGTGTATGCCTCGTAGCCCTCGTTCTCCAGCTTGTCGGCGAGCTCGGGGCCGCCGGACTCGGCGATCCTGCCGTTCGCGAAGACGTGCACGAAGTCGGGCTTGATGTAGCGCAGGATGCGCGTGTAGTGGGTGATCAGCAGGGTGCCGACCTCGCCGCCCTCACGGACGCGGTTGACGCCGTCGGAGACCTGGCGCAGCGCGTCGACGTCCAGACCGGAGTCCGTCTCGTCGAGGATCGCGATCTTCGGCTTGAGCAGCTCCAGCTGGAGGATCTCGTGGCGCTTCTTCTCACCGCCGGAGAAGCCCTCGTTGACGTTGCGCTCGGCGAAGGCCGGGTCCATCTGGAGGGTCTCCATGGCCGTCTTGACCTCCTTCACCCAGGTACGGAGCTTCGGCGCCTCGCCACGGATGGCGGTGGCCGACGTACGCAGGAAGTTGGAGACGGAGACGCCGGGGACCTCGACCGGGTACTGCATGGCGAGGAACACACCGGCGCGGGCCCGCTCGTCGACGGTCATCTCCAGCACGTCCTCACCGTCGAGGGTGACGGTGCCGCTGGTGATCGTGTACTTGGGGTGCCCCGCGAGGGAGTACGCCAGCGTCGACTTGCCGGAGCCGTTCGGGCCCATGATGGCGTGGGTCTCGCCCTGCTTCACGGTCAGGTCGACGCCCTTGAGGATCTCCTTCGTACCGTTCTCGGTTTCGACGGAGACGTGCAGGTCGCGGATTTCAAGCGTTGCCATGGGTGACTCAGGACTCCTGGGATACGGAGACGAGCACATCGTCCCCTTCGATCTTTACGGGGTAAACGGGGACGGGGCGCGTCGCGGGAAGGCCGGACGGCTTGCCGGTACGGAGGTCGAAACTGGAACCGTGCAGCCAGCACTCGATGGTGCAGTTCTCGACCTCGCCCTCGGAGAGGGAGACGTTCGCGTGCGAGCAGATGTCGTTGATCGCGAACACCTCCCCTTCCGTACGGACCACGGACACCGGCGTGCCGTCGATCTCCACCCGCTTCGGGGTGTCGTCCTCCAGCTCGCTCAGCGCACAGGCCCTGACGAAGGCGGCCATCAGACGGCTGCCTGCAGCTCGGCGTCGATCTTGTCGAGCAGGCGCTCCTCGACGTCCGGCAGACCGATCTGCTGGACCAGTTCGGCGAAGAAGCCACGGACCACCAGCCGGCGGGCCTCGCCCTCCGGGATGCCGCGCGACTGCAGATAGAAGAGCTGCGAGTCGTCGAAGCGGCCGGTGGCCGACGCGTGGCCGGCGCCGGCGATCTCGCCGGTCTCGATCTCCAGATTCGGGACCGAGTCGACCCGCGCGCCGTCGGTGAGGACGAGGTTGCGGTTCAGCTCGTACGAGTCGGTGCCCTCGGCTGCGGCCCTGATCAGGACGTCGCCGATCCAGACCGCGTGCGCGTCCTGGCCCTGGAGCGCGCCCTTGTAGGCCACGTTCGACCGGCAGTGCGGCGCGTTGTGGTCGACGAAGAGGCGGTGCTCCTGGTGCTGGCCGTGGTCGGTGAAGTAGAGCCCGAGGAGCTCTGCCTCGCCGCCGGGACCCGCGTACTGCACGCGCGGGTGGAGGCGTACGACGTCGCCGCCGAAGGTGACCACGACCGACTTGAGCGAGGCGTCCCTGCCCACCAGCGCGTTGTGCTGCGCCACGTGGACGGCGCCGGGCTCCCAGTCCTGGACGGAGACGACGGTCAGCTTGGCGCCGTCACCCAGGATGTAGTCGACGTTGGCGGCGAGCACCGCGTCACCGGTGTGGTCGATGACCACGAGGGCCTCGGCGAAGGCGCCGAGCTCGATGACCTGGTGGCCGTAGGCGATGCCGCCGGTGCCGCGCACGGCGATCCGGATCGGCTCGCTGAGCACGGTCTCCTTGGGCACCGAGACGACCGACGCCTTCTCGAAGGAGGAGTACGCCTGGGCGGCGACGCGGTCCACCGGGGTGCCGGCCCGGCCGATGCGGGCGTCGTCACGGCCGACGGTCTCGATGTGGACGCCATCGGGGGCGGAGACCTCGACCTCGACGCCGGAGCCGGTCGCGACGGCGGTGCCGTCGTGCAGGCCCCTGAGCCGCTCCAGCGGAGTGAACCGCCACTCCTCCTCACGCCCGTGGGGGACCGGGAAGTCCGCCACGTCGAAGGAGGGCGGTGCACTCATGCGGGTGGCGACGGTGGACTCGGCAGCCACCGCGATGGACCCGGCGGTGGTGGATCCTGCCGGAAGATTCTGAGCCTCAGCCATGGCTGTCGTCGTGCTCGCTTTCTGATGAATACGTGGGTCTGGCGACGGATCGGGCGGGACGGGCGGCTGCTAGCCGACCGATCCCTCCATCTGCAGCTCGATCAGCCGGTTGAGCTCCAGGGCGTACTCCATGGGGAGCTCCTTGGCGATCGGCTCGACGAAACCGCGCACGATCATCGCCATCGCCTCGAACTCCGTCATACCGCGGCTCATCAGGTAGAAGAGCTGGTCGTCGGAGACCTTGGAGACGGTCGCCTCGTGGCCCATGGACACGTCGTCCTCACGGACGTCCACATAGGGATAGGTGTCCGAGCGGGAGACCGTGTCGACGAGCAGCGCGTCACAGAGGACGTTGGACTTGGAGCCCTCCGCGCCCTCGCCGATCTCGATCAGACCGCGGTAGGAGGTGCGGCCGCCGCCTCGCGCCACCGACTTGGAGACGATGTTGGATGAGGTGTTCGGGGCCATGTGGACCATCTTGGCGCCGGCGTCCTGGTGCTGGCCCTCGCCCGCGAAGGCGATCGACAGCGTCTCGCCCTTGGCGTGCTCGCCCATCAGGTAGACGGCCGGGTACTTCATGGTCACCTTGGAGCCGATGTTGCCGTCGACCCACTCCATGGTCGCGCCCTCGTACGCCACGGCACGCTTGGTGACGAGGTTGTAGACGTTGTTCGACCAGTTCTGGATCGTCGTGTAGCGGCAGCGGCCGCCCTTCTTCACGATGATCTCGACGACGGCGCTGTGCAGCGAGTCGGAGGAGTAGATCGGGGCGGTGCAGCCCTCGACGTAGTGGACGTAGGCGTCCTCGTCGACGATGATCAGCGTCCGCTCGAACTGGCCCATGTTCTCCGTGTTGATACGGAAGTAGGCCTGGAGCGGGATCTCGACGTGCACGCCCTTCGGCACGTAGATGAAGGAACCGCCGGACCACACGGCCGAGTTCAGCGAGGCGAACTTGTTGTCGCCGACCGGGATGACGGTGCCGAAGTACTCCTGGAAGAGCTCCGGGTGCTCCTTCAGCGCGGTGTCGGTGTCCATGAAGATGACACCCTGCGCCTCCAGCTCCTCGTTGATCTGGTGGTACACGACCTCGGACTCGTACTGGGCGGCGACACCCGCGACGAGGCGCTGCTTCTCCGCCTCCGGGATACCGAGCTTGTCGTACGTCTTCTTGATGTCCTCCGGCAGGTCCTCCCAGGACTCCGCCTGCTTCTCGGTGGACCGCACGAAGTACTTGATGTTCTCGAAGTCGATGCCCGACAGGTCCGAGCCCCAGCTCGGCATGGGCTTCTTGCCGAAGAGCTTGAGGCCCTTGAGACGCAGCTTCAGCATCCACTCGGGCTCGTTCTTCTTCGCCGAGATGTCGCGGACGACAGCTTCGGACAGGCCGCGCTTGGCCGCGGCGCCTGCCACGTCGGAGTCGGCCCAGCCGAATTCGTACGTACCCAGGCCCTCGAGTTCGGGGTGGGCAGTCTCCGTGGGGAGAGTCATGCGGGGTTCCTCCCGGCCGTGCTGGCGGATGCTGAATCGGTGGTCTGATGGGCGGTCTTGGGAATGAACGTCGTGCACACACCGTCGCCGTGGGCGATGGTGGCCAGACGCTGCACATGGGTCCCGAGCAGACGGGAGAAGACCTCGGTCTCCGCCTCGCAGAGCTGCGGGAACTGTTCGGCGACATGGGCCACCGGGCAGTGGTGCTGGCAGAGCTGCTCGCCGACCGGGGCGCTTCGCGCCGTAGCAGCGTACCCGTCGGCGGTCAACGCCTTGGCCAGAGCCTCGGCGCGGCTCTCGGGTCCCGCGGCCTCCATGGCCTCGCGGTACACCTCGGCGCGCGGGGCGAGCCGGTCACGGGCGAACTCCATGACGGCCTCGTCGCCGGAGCGCTGGGCGATCCACCGCAGCGCGTCGGCGGCGAGCTGGTCGTAGGACTGGTCGAAGGCATCGCGCCCACAGTCGGTGAGCGCGAAGACCTTGGCGGGACGGCCCCGGGTCCTGGCGCCGTACACCCGCTGTTCGCGGGCGGCGACCACATCGTCGGTGACCAGGGCGTCGAGATGGCGGCGGACCGCCGCGGCGGTGAGCCCGAGGCGCCCCGCGAGTTCGGTGACGGTGGACGGGCCGTGGTCCAGGATGGAGCGCGCGACCCGGTTGCGGGTGGACCGCTCACCGGTCGCGAGTTCCTCCTGTGGAGCCTCGCCGACGTTTTTCACAACGTCATTGTTGCGTAATTCACCGGCCCGCGACAAGTAAAGATCGCGGACTCCGGCGGTGTCCTCGGTCACTTAGGGTAACCTAAACAGTGCTGGATGCCTGTTCCCCCAAGGGCTCCGGCCCCTGTACGATCCGCCCGCCGCGGGCTTCGTAGACTCCCCCGTATGAGTACAGATCCCGCCGTTGAGGTCCGCGGCCTCGTCAAGCGGTACGGCGCCAAGACCGCTGTGGACGGCCTGGACCTCACGGTCGGCGCGGGCACCGTCACCGCCGTACTCGGGCCCAACGGCGCAGGCAAGACCACCACCGTGGAGACCTGCGAGGGCTACCGCCGCGCCGACGCCGGCACGGTCCGGGTCCTGGGCCTCGACCCGGTGGCCGACGCGGCGCGGCTGCGCCCCCGGATCGGGGTGATGCTCCAGTCCGGCGGCGTCTACTCCGGTGCCCGCGCCGACGAGATGCTCCGCCACATGGCGAAACTGCACGCACACCCGCTCGACGTGGACGCGCTGACCGAGCGGCTCGGCCTGGAGAGCTGCGGCCGTACGACGTACCGCAGGCTCTCCGGGGGCCAGCAGCAGCGGCTCTCCCTCGCGATGGCCGTCGTGGGCCGCCCCGAACTGGTCTTCCTCGACGAGCCGACCGCCGGCCTCGACCCGCAGGCCCGCAGATCCACCTGGGACCTCGTGCGGGAGCTGCGCGCGGACGGGGTGACGACGGTACTCACCACGCACTTCATGGACGAGGCAGAGCAGCTCGCCGACGAGGTGGCGATCTTCGACTCAGGCCGCGCCGTCGTGCACGGCACCCCCGAGGAGCTCTGCCGCGGCGGCGCCGAGAACACCCTGCGCTTCGGCGGCCGCCCGGGACTCGACACCGGCTCACTGCTGAAGGCGCTCCCGGACGGCTCGTCCGCCGCCGAGCTGACCCCGGGCAGCTACCGGATCACCGGTACCGTCGACCCCCAGCTGCTCGCCACCGTCACCTCCTGGTGCGCCCAGCACGGGGTGATGCCGGACCGCATCTCGGTCGAGCGCCACACCCTCGAAGACGTCTTCCTGGAACTGACCGGCAAGGAGCTGCGCGCATGAGCGCCGGTACGTACACCCCCCGGCCGGGCGCGGCCCCGCTGTCCCGCATGATCGCCGCGCAGACCGCCTTCGAGACGAAGATGCTGCTGCGCAACGGTGAACAGCTGCTGCTGACCGTGATCATCCCGTCGCTGCTGCTGGTCCTCTTCTCCGCCGTCGACATCGTCGACACCGGCGCGGGCAAGTCGGTCGACTTCCTGGCGCCGGGCGTCCTGGCGCTCGCCGTGATGTCCACGGCCTTCACGGGACAGGCCATCGCGACCGGCTTCGAGCGCCGGTACGGGGTGCTCAAGCGGCTCGGCGCGTCCCCGCTCCCCCGCTGGGCGCTGATGACGTCCAAGACGCTGTCGGTGATCGTCACCGAGGTCCTCCAGGTCGTCCTGCTGACCGTGATCGCGCTGCTGCTCGGCTGGTCGCCGCACGGCAACCCGTTCGCCGTGCTGCTGCTGCTCGTCCTCGGGACGGCAGCGTTCTCGGGCCTCGGGCTGCTGATGGCGGGCACGCTCAAGGCCGAGGCCACGCTGGCCGCGGCCAATCTGGTCTTCCTGCTGCTGCTGGTCGGCGGCGGGGTGATCGTCCCGATGGACAAGTTCCCCGGCGGCGTCAGGTCCGTACTGGAACTGCTGCCGGTCTCGGCGCTCTCCGACGGCCTGCGGGACGTCCTGCAGCACGGCGCATCGATGCCGTGGGGCGATCTGGGGATCGTCGCGGTGTGGGCGGTGCTCGGACTGGGCGCGGCCGCCCGGTACTTCCGATGGGAGTAGAAAGCGCCCCCTCGTGAAAGTACGCACAAGCGCCCGGCCTACGATGACTCCGTGCCGAAACTGACCCGCGCCGAAGCCGTTCGCGCCGTGCGCAACCCGCTCGCCTTCATCGCCGACCACTGGACTCCGCAGGACAGGACCGTCCGGCGTGCGGCGCTCTCCGCCGTGGTGATGTCGGTCGTCATCGTCGTCACCGGCGGCGCGGTGCGGCTGACCAGTTCCGGGCTCGGCTGCCCGACCTGGCCCAAGTGCTCCGACCAGAGCCTGACGGCGACCAGTGAGATGGGCTTCCACAGCGCCATCGAGTTCTCCAACCGGATGCTCACGTACGTGCTGTGCGCGGCGGTCGGCTGGGCGATCATCGCGGCCCGCTCGGCGAAGCCCTGGCGGCGCTCGGTGACCCGGTTGGGCTGGGCGCAGTTCTGGATCGTCATGGGCAATGCGGTGCTGGGCGGCATCGTGGTGCTGGTCGGCCTCAACCCGTACACCGTGGCCGCGCACTTCCTCCTGTCCACCACGCTGATCACGGTCGCCGTGCTGACCTGGCAGCGCATCCGCGAGGGCGACGAGGCACCACGCCCCCTGGTGGGCAAGGCGGTCGTCCAGCTGACCTGGCTGCTCGTCGTGGCGGCGGGCGCCCTGATCGCGGTCGGCACGGTCGTCTCGGGAGCGGGCCGGCACGCGGGCGACTCCAGCGAGGTGGAGCGCATCCCGGTCGACTGGTCGATGATCGCGCAGCTGCACGCCGACTTCGCCTGGGTCGTGGTGGCACTGACCGCTGCGCTGTGGTTCGTGCTGAAGGCGGTGGACGCGCCCGTCGGGCCGCTGCACCGGGCCCGTGACCTCTTCCTGATCCTGCTGGGCCAGGGCGTGATCGGCTACGTCCAGTACTTCACCCACACCCCCGAGATCCTGGTCGGGCTGCATATGTTCGGCGCGACGCTGGTGTGGATCGGCGTGCTGCGGGTGCTGCTCTCGCTCCGCGAGCGGCCCAGGAGCGGTGCGGGCATCCCGGCGCAGTCGGATGACCCCGCGCTCACCGCCGTCTAGGACCTGTCCTGGGAGCTGCCCGGTCCTTCCGGCAGGCCGTAGACGCGGCGGGCGTTGCCGGCCGCGATCATTCCCGCGACCCGTGTCGCGTCCGTACGGGACCAGGCGCCGTCGTCGACCCAGCCGCCCAGCGTCCGGCTCAGCGCCTCCCGGAACACCCGCGCCCGCACCACATGCAGTTCGGGAAGCCCCTGGGCGCCGCTGGAGAACAGCACCTTCCCGAAAGGCGCCAGCTCCAGGATCTCCGCGAGCACCGTGGCGGCCCGCGTCCCCGTGTGGGCCAGCGCCGGGCCGAGGTCGGCGTACACATGCGGGTGAACGCTCGCCAGCTGGGCGGCCCGCCGGTGGTACGGAGAGCCGTTCAGCAGCACCAGATCGGTGCCGAGACCGGTCGCCGCGGAGATGAAGTCCGTCAGCAGCAGCGGATCGCCCGCCCCGATGTGCAGCTGGAGCGGGCGGCCCGAGGCGACGGCGTTCCACAGCAGATGGCGCAGCAGCACCGGGTCGGTGAGGCTGCCGCCGACCCGGCGGTCCGCGAGCCAGCGCCCCGCGGCGCCGCGCACCTCACCGGCGCCCGGCGGGTCGGGCGGGAGCGCGAGCCCGTGCCGTAACGAGGCCACCGAGCTGAAGGCCACGGCGGATCCGGCCGCTCCGTGCACCGCCTCGGCCACGTTCGCCAGGAAGGAGTCGACGGTGCCCGAGGTGTCCGCGACCTGCTCGGCGAGGGGTTCGAGCCGGACGATCTCATGGGCGTCGGCGCCTGCGGCCGCCGCGATCTCGGCCGGTCCTGTGAGGTCGCCCGGCAGCCCGGTGTCCACCAGATAGGTACTGATACCGCTGGAGCGCAGCAGCCGTCTGTCCACTTCGAGGACGCCGAGCTCCCGGCGCCTGGCGAGGTAGTGCGCGGGGGCGCAGTGCGGTTCGAGCCCCAGCAGCGGCGGGCACCAGCGGCGCACCGCGAAGCCGGTCTGGGTGTCGAAGAAGGTGGTGCCGGGGGCGGGCGGCCCGGGGGCGCTGCCGAGGTGCGCCTCGAAGGTCCCGAGACCGAGCTCGGTGCGGAGCACGCCGTGGCAGGACTGGTCCACCAGGCTGGGTGTCTCGATCATCCGGGCCTCCGCTTCGGGCTGTTGTCCTCAAGCCTTAACGGGGAAACCCGCCCCCAGGTGTTGCCCTCGGACGTTGCGGACGTGCGTCGAGGGGGCGCCCTCAGCCGCCGGCGCCGGCCCGGGAGCCGCCGAGCTGGATGCCGGCCATCCGCTTCCATTCGTACGGGCCGGTGCGGACCTTGGCCGCGAGATCACCGTCGAAGGACTCGTGGACGGTGACCCCCGCCTGCTCGGCCGCGCTCTGCGCCATGGCGTACGACGGTGCCACCAGATCTCCCCAGCCGCCGTCCTCGCCCACCAGCACGATGCGGGCCCCGCGCTCACCGATGTACGCGAGCTGTGCCTCGGCACCGCCGTGCTCCCGGCCGAATGCCTGGATCCGTCCGGCGAGCCTGGCCGTCTGCCGGGCGAGCCCGGCCGCCTTGCGGTCGGCCGCGGCGTCCCGCTTCTCGTCAACCTGCGTGTCTGCCATGGCCGCATGCTACTAGCGGGTAGCCGCATACGCGACGGGCGGGTGCAGTGGCGTGAACCACTGCACCCGCCCGTCGCGGGAAGAAACAGGAGGAGCAGGAGGAGCAGAAGAGCTACCGCAGGAAGGGGTCCACCGCGACCGCCACGAAGAGCAGCGACACATAGGTGATGGACCAGTGGAAGAGCCGCATCTCCTTGAGCTTCGCGCCCGTCACGCCGTTCTTGGCGCGGCCGCGCAGCGCGTGCGCCTCCCGCAGCCAGAAGGCACCGGCGAGCACGGCCACCACCGTGTAGAACCAGCCCGTGTAGCCGAGCGGGGTCAGCAGCAGCGAGACCACCACCATCGCCCAGCTGTAGATGACGATCTGCTTGGCCACGACCTGGTTGGTCGCGATGACCGGCAGCATCGGGACCCCGACGCGGGCGTAGTCGTCCTTGACCCGCATCGACAGCGGCCAGTAGTGCGGCGGCGTCCAGAAGAACATCACCAGGAAGAGGATGACCGGGGCCCACGACATGGAGTCCGTGACCGACGACCAGCCGATGAGCACCGGCATACAGCCCGCGATGCCGCCCCAGACGATGTTCTGCGAGGTCCGGCGCTTGAGGATCATCGTGTAGACGACGACGTAGAAGAGGAGCGCGCCCAGCGAGAGCGCCGCCGAGAGCCAGTTGACGAGCAGCCCGAACCAGAGCGTGGAGACCGCGGCCAGGGCGAAGGCGAAGACCAGGCACTCACGGGGCGAGACCATGCCGGTGACCAGCGGACGCTGCGAGGTGCGGTCCATCACCGCGTCGATGTCGCGGTCGATGTACATGTTGAAGGCGTTGGCACCGCCGGCGGAGAGATAACCGCCGAGGCAGGTCGCCAGGACCAGCCAGAGATTGGGCACGCCCTGCTTGGCCAGGAACATCACCGGGACAGTGGTGATCAGCAGCAGTTCGATGATCCGCGGCTTGGTCAGCGCCACAAAACCCTTGACCCTGGCCCCGAACGGCCGATGGGCCCCCGGGCTGGGAGTCAGGACGACCCCTGCGGGTCGGGACTCGACGGCCGTCACGTACACCCCTGACAGAGAAATTCCCAGCAAGTTCCGGCCGTGAAGAGCCGGTAAAGACTTGCGCGTACCACGCCACTCTAGACGTTGCCCCTACGTCGCCATCCCCGGGGGTGGGGTCGTGTTGGGCCTGTGGTTCGGGGCCGGTTCCGGGACGAAAGGGGGGCTCTTACGAGCGGAGGCGCGCTCTTCGACGGGCGGATCGGCGGCCGCGACCGCACCCTGGGAAGTGTCTGTCTGCCACCGGCGGGAACTCGAAAAGACGGGCGTTGCGGCGGGGGTAGGCTCGACAACGCCCGGTACACCGAACGTCACCGGGATCACATATGTGGAGAGGAGCCCTGACCCAGGGTGAGTACCAAGCCGACCACCACTGAACTCGCGTGGACCGAATTGGACCAGCGGGCCGTCGACACCGCCCGCGTGCTGGCCGCGGACGCCGTACAGAAGGTCGGCAACGGCCATCCCGGTACGGCCATGAGCCTGGCCCCGGCCGCGTACACCCTCTTCCAGAAGGTGATGCGGCACGACCCGGCGGACCCCGACTGGACCGGCCGTGACCGGTTCGTCCTCTCGGCCGGCCACTCCTCGCTGACCCTCTACACCCAGCTCTACCTGGCCGGATTCGGTCTGGAGCTGGCGGACCTGGAGTCGTTCCGCACCTGGGGCTCGAAGACCCCGGGCCACCCGGAGTACGGGCACACCGCCGGTGTGGAGACCACCACGGGCCCGCTGGGCCAGGGTGTCGCCAACGCCGTGGGCATGGCCATGGCCGCCCGCTACGAGCGCGGCCTCTTCGACCCGGAGGCGGCCCCCGGCACCTCCCCGTTCGACCACTTCATCTACGCCATCGCCGGCGACGGCTGCCTCCAGGAGGGCATCTCCTCCGAGGCGTCGTCGCTCGCCGGCCACCAGAAGCTCGGCAACCTCGTACTGCTGTGGGACGACAACCACATCTCGATCGAGGGCGACACCGAGACCGCGGTGTCCGAGGACACCTGCGCGCGCTACGAGGCGTACGGCTGGCACGTCCAGCGTGTGGCGCCGAAGGAGAACGGCGACCTCGACCCGGCCGCTCTCTACGCGGCGCTCCAGGCCGCCAAGGCCGAGACCGGGCGCCCGTCGTTCATCGCGATGCGCTCGATCATCGCCTGGCCCGCCCCGCACGCCCAGAACACCGGTGCCGCGCACGGCTCGGCCCTCGGCGACGAAGAGGTCGCCGCGACCAAGAAGATCCTGGGCTTCGACCCGGAGAAGTCCTTCGACGTGCCGGACGAGGTCCTGACGCACACCCGCGCCCTGCTGGACCGCGGCCGTGAGGCCAAGGCGGTCTGGGAGAAGGGCTTCGCGGCCTGGCGCACCGCCAACCCGGAGCACGCGGCCCGGTTCGACCGGGTCAGGGCCGGCGAGCTGCCCGAGGGCTGGACGAAGGAGCTCCCGGCGTTCGAGGCCGGCACTTCCATCGCCACCCGCGCCGCCTCCGGCAAGGTGCTCGAAGCGCTGGGCGGTGCCATCCCCGAGCTGTGGGGCGGCTCGGCCGACCTCGCCGGGTCCAACAACACGACGATCGACAAGACGTCGTCGTTCCTGCCCGACGGCAACCCGCTGCCGGGCGCCGATCCGTACGGCCGCACGGTCCACTTCGGGATCCGCGAGCACGCCATGGCCGCGGAGATGAACGGCATCGCGCTGCACGGCAACACCCGCATCTACGGCGGCACCTTCCTGGTGTTCTCCGACTACATGCGCAACGCCGTCCGCCTCTCCGCGCTGATGCACCTGCCGGTCACCTATGTGTGGACGCACGACTCGGTCGGCGTCGGCGAGGACGGCCCGACCCACCAGCCGGTGGAGCACCTGGCCGCCCTGCGCGCCATCCCGGGTCTGAACCTGATCCGCCCGGCGGACGCCAACGAGACGGTCATCGCCTGGCGCGAGGTCCTCCAGCGCTACACCAAGGTGTTCGGCAAGGGAGCCCCGCACGGCTTCGCGCTCACCCGCCAGGGTGTGCCGGTGTACGAGGCGAACGAGGGCGTCGCCAAGGGCGGCTACGTCCTGTTCGACGCCGAGGGCGGCGCGCCCGAGGTCATCCTGATCGGCACCGGGTCCGAGGTGCAGCTGGCCGTGGACGCGCGTGAGCAGCTCCAGGCCGCGGGTGTGCCGACCCGGGTCGTCTCGATGCCGTGCGTCGAGTGGTTCGATGAGCAGGACCAGGCGTACCGCGACTCGGTGCTCCCGCCGTCCGTCAGGGCGCGGGTGGCTGTCGAGGCCGGTATCGGCCTGACCTGGCACCGCTTCGTGGGTGACGCGGGACGGATCGTGTCGCTGGAGCACTTCGGCGCCTCCGCCGACGGCAAGCTCCTCTTCCGCGAGTTCGGCTTCACCCCCGACGCCGTGGCCGACGCCGCCAGGGAATCGCTCGAAGCCGCAGCGCGCTGACGCTTATATACGACTAGTAGGAGATGCAATTCCCATGACAGACGCACTCAAGCGCCTCTCCGACGAAGGCGTCGCGATCTGGCTCGACGACCTTTCGCGCAAGCGCATCACGTCCGGCAACCTCGCCGAGCTGATCGACCAGCAGCACGTGGTGGGTGTCACCACCAACCCGTCGATCTTCCAGAAGGCGATCTCGCAGGGCGACGGCTACGACACGCAGCTCACCGACCTCGCGGCCCGGCGGGTCACCGTCGAGGAGGCCGTACGCATGATCACGACGGCGGACGTCCGCGACGCCGCCGACATCCTGCGCCCGGTCTTCGACGCGACGGACGGCCAGGACGGCCGGGTCTCGATCGAGGTCGACCCGCGTCTCGCCCACAACACCACGGCCACCGCCGCCGAGGCCAAGCAGCTCGCCTGGCTGGTGGACCGCCCGAACACGCTCATCAAGATCCCGGCGACCAAGGCCGGTCTGCCGGCCATCACCGAGACCATCGGCCGGGGCATCAGCGTCAACGTCACGCTGATCTTCTCCCTCGAGCGCTACCTCGCGGTCATGGACGCCTTCCTGGCGGGTCTGGAGAAGGCCAAGGCCGCAGGGCTGGACCTCTCCAAGATCCACTCGGTCGCCTCCTTCTTCGTGTCCCGCGTGGACACCGAGATCGACAAGCGTCTTGACGCGCTGGGCACCGACGAGGCGAAGGCCCTCAAGGGCAAGGCCGCCGTCGCCAACGCGCGCCTCGCCTACCAGGCGTACGAGGAGGTCTTCTCCTCCGACCGCTGGGCCGCCCTCGACAAGGCGCACGCCAACAAGCAGCGCCCGCTGTGGGCGTCGACCGGCGTCAAGGACCCGGCGTACCGCGACACGATGTACGTCGTGGACCTGGTCGCGCCCAACACGGTGAACACCATGCCGGAGGCGACGCTCGACGCCACCGCCGACCATGGCGAGATCACCGGCAACGCCGT
This sequence comes from Streptomyces sp. SID10853, assembly GCF_010548145.1. Taxonomy (GTDB): domain Bacteria; phylum Actinomycetota; class Actinomycetes; order Streptomycetales; family Streptomycetaceae; genus Streptomyces. Next base: position 9,937 of record NZ_JAAGLN010000051.1, on the reverse strand, counting down.
TTCCGGCACCTACGAGCAGGCCCGCGCCGCGCTCGATGCCGTGGAGAAGCTCGGGATCTCGTACGACGACGTCGTACAGGTCCTGGAGGACGAGGGAGTCGAGAAGTTCGCGACCTCCTGGAACGACCTGCTCAAGTCCACTGAGGCAGAGCTCGAGCGCCTCGCCCCTTCGGAGGGCTGAAACCTTGTCAAGCAGCAACCCGCTGCGTGACGCTGCGGACCGACGGCTCCCGCGTATCGCGGGGCCGTCGGGCCTGGTCATTTTTGGCGTCACGGGTGATTTGTCCCGTAAAAAGCTGATGCCCGCTGTCTACGACCTGGCCAATCGCGGTCTGCTGCCGCCGGGCTTCTCGCTCATCGGCTTCGCGCGCCGCGACTGGGAGGACGAGGACTTCGCCCAGGTCGTCCACGACTCCGTCAAGGAGCACGCGCGGACACCGTTCCGTGAGGAGGTCTGGCAGCAGCTCATCCAGGGCATGCGCTTCGTCCAGGGCGACTTCGACGACGACGCCGCGTTCGCCACCCTCAAGTCGACCATCGAGGAGCTGGACAAGCAGCAGGGCACCGGAGGCAACTTCGCCTTCTACCTGTCGGTCCCGCCCAAGTTCTTCCCCAAGGTCGTCCAGCAGCTCAAGAAGCACGGACTCGCCGACCAGAAGGACGGCTCCTGGCGCCGTGCGGTCATCGAGAAGCCGTTCGGCCACGACCTGAAGAGCGCACAGGAGCTCAACCAGGTCGTGCACGAGGTCTTCCCGCCGAACGAGGTCTTCCGGATCGACCACTACCTCGGCAAGGAGACCGTCCAGAACATCCTGGCGCTCCGCTTCGCCAACACCCTCTTCGAGCCGATCTGGAACCGGTCGTACGTCGACCATGTCCAGATCACCATGGCCGAGGACATCGGGATCGGCGGCCGCGCCGGGTACTACGACGGCATCGGCGCCGCCCGTGACGTCATCCAGAACCACCTGCTCCAGCTGCTCGCGCTGACCGCGATGGAGGAGCCCGCCTCCTTCGACGCCCACGCGCTGGTGGCCGAGAAGACCAAGGTGCTGGGAGCCGTCCGGCTGCCCAAGGACCTCGGCAAGGAGACCGTGCGCGGCCAGTACGCCGCGGGCTGGCAGGGCGGCGAGCAGGCCGTCGGGTATCTCCAGGAGGACGGCATCGACCCCAAGTCGACGACCGACACCTACGCCGCCGTACGGCTGGAGATCGACAACCGCCGCTGGGCGGGCGTCCCCTTCTACCTGCGCACCGGCAAGCGCCTGGGCCGCCGTGTCACCGAGATCGCGGTGGTCTTCCAGCGCGCCCCGCACTCCCCGTTCGACCACACGGCGACGGAGGAGCTGGGCCAGAACGCGATCGTCATCCGCGTCCAGCCCGACGAGGGCATCACCATGCGGTTCGGCTCCAAGGTGCCCGGCACCTCGATGGAGATCCGGGACGTGTCGATGGACTTCGCGTACGGCGAGTCCTTCACCGAGTCCAGCCCCGAGGCGTACGAGCGGCTCATCCTCGATGTACTGCTCGGCGACTCGAACCTCTTCCCGCGCCTGGAGGAGGTCGAGCAGTCCTGGCGGATCCTCGACCCGATCGAGGAGTACTGGGACACCCACGGAAAGCCCGCGCAGTACGAGTCGGGCACCTGGGGACCGGCCGAGGCGGACGAAATGCTCGCACGAGAAGGACGGAGCTGGCGTCGGCCATGAAAATCGATCTGACGGAAACCACGGCCAGCAAGGTCAACAAGGCACTGGTGGAGGGGCGCCGCGCCGTCGGCACCCCCGCCGTCGGCATGGTGCTGACGCTCGTCATCGTGACCGACGAGGAGAACGCCTACGACGCGCTCAAGGCGGCCAACGAAGCGTCGCGCGAGCACCCCTCGCGCACCCTCGTGGTCGTCAAGCGGGTCTCCCGCTCCCCGCGCGACCGGGCCACGGCCCGGCTCGACGCGGAGATCCGGGTCGGCACGGACGCGGGCAGCGGTGAGACCGTCGTCCTGCGGATGTACGGCGAGGTGCTGCACCACGCCCAGTCGGTGGTGCTGCCGCTGCTGCTGCCGGACGCCCCCGTGGTGGTCTGGTGGCCGGTGAACGCGCCGCTCGACCCCGCGAAGGACCCGCTGGGCGCACTGGGCCAGCGCCGGGTCACCGACTCCTACGCGGCCGAGCAGCCGATCGCCGAGCTGACCGGCAGGGCCGCCGCCTACACACCGGGCGACACGGACCTGTCCTGGTCGCGCATCACCCCCTGGCGTTCGATGCTCGCCGCGGCTCTGGACCAGGTGCCGAGCCGGGTCAAGGGCGCCGAGGTGGAGGGCGAGGAGTTCAATCCGAGCTGTGAGCTGCTCGCGATGTGGCTCGCCGACCGGCTCGACGTACCGGTGACCCGTTCCGTCTCGTCCGGCCCCGGTCTCACGGCCGTACGGATGCAGACGGACCACGGCGAGATCGTGCTGGACCGTCCCGACGGTTCGCTGGCCACGCTCTGCATGGAGGGCCAGCCGGACCGCGCGGTGGCCCTCAAGCGCCGGGAGACCTCGGAGCTGCTCGCCGAGGAGCTGCGCAGGCTGGACCCGGACGACACCTACGCGGCCTCGCTGAAGTACGGCGTGGACCGGCTGGTCACCCCGGCGCCGAAGCAGGCCGGGAACGGGTCCGCCGCCGGATCCGACGAGCCGGCCGAAGAGCCGGGGAAGGCCGCGCCGGCCGGAAAGAAGGCGCCCGCGAAGAAGGCGGCGTCGAAGTGAGCACGCCACAGCTCGCCGTCCACCGGGACAAGGAGCTGATGGCCCACACCACGGCGGCCCGGCTGATCACGAAGATCGTGGACGCCCAGGCCGCCCGCGGCTCCGCCTCGGTGGTCCTGACGGGCGGGCGCAACGGCAACGGGCTGCTCTCGGCCCTCGCCGAGGCGCCCGCCCGGGACGCCGTCGACTGGTCGCGGATCGATCTGTGGTGGGGCGACGAGCGCTTCCTGCCGGAGGGCGACCCCGAGCGGAACGTCACCCAGGCACGGGCCGCGCTGCTCGACTCGGTCGGGGTGACCCCCGAGCGGGTGCACGCCATGGCCGCTTCGGACGGCCCGTACGGCAGCGATGTGGAGGCGGCGGCCGCGGCGTACGCGGCGGAGCTGGCCGCCGCGGCGGGCCCCGGGGACCACGGCGATGTGCCGTCGTTCGACGTGCTGATGCTGGGGGTGGGCCCGGACGCGCACGTGGCCTCGCTCTTCCCCGAGCTGCCGGCCGTACGGGAGTCCGTACGCACCGTCGTCGGTGTGCACGGCGCGCCCAAGCCGCCGCCCGTCCGGCTGTCACTGACGCTGCCCGCGATCAGGGCCGCGCGCGAGGTGTGGCTGCTCGCGGCGGGCGAGGACAAGGCCGGGGCCGCGGCCCTCGCCCTGTCCGGGGCCGGAGAGGTCCAGGCACCGGCAGCGGGCGCCAGGGGCCGCAACAGGACGCTGTGGCTGCTCGACACGGCGGCCGCTTCGCATCTGCCGCCGCAGCTCTACGCGCCGGCCACCGCCTGACAGCACCGCGACGCAGAGGACCGGCCCGCCTCCCGGCAGGGAGTGCGGGCCGGTCCTCTTCCGTTCCCGTGCCGCTACTGCTCGGCCCGCAGCGCGCGGTAGGTGTCCACCAGCGTGGCGGTGGAGCTGTCCAGGTCCGCGCCGCCCTTACCGCCGGTCAGGACCGACTCGATCTTCTTGGCGAGCACCTTGCCCAGCTCGACGCCCCACTGGTCGAAGGAGTCGATGTTCCAGATGGCGCCCTGGACGAAGACCTTGTGCTCGTAGAGCGCGATCAGCTGCCCCAGGACGGACGGGGTGAGCGTGTCGGCGAGGATCGTGGACGTCGGGTGGTTGCCGCGGAACGTCTTGTGCGGGACCAGCTCCTCCGCGACGCCCTCGGCCCGTACCTCGTCGGGTGTCTTGCCGAAGGCCAGGGCCTGGGTCTGGGCGAAGAAGTTCGCCATCAGGAGGTCGTGCTGGGCCGCCAGACCGGCCGTCAGGTCATCGACGGGCCTGGCGAAGCCGATGAAGTCCGCCGGGACGACCTTGGTGCCCTGGTGCAGCAGCTGGTAGTACGCGTGCTGGCCGTTGGTGCCGGGCGTCCCCCAGACCACCGGGCCCGTCTGCCAGTCGACCGGAACGCCCTCGCGGTCCACGGACTTGCCGTTGGACTCCATGTCCAGCTGCTGGAGGTACGCCGTGAACTTGGAGAGGTAGTGCGAGTACGGCAGGACCGCGTGCGACTGGGCGTCGAAGAACGCGCCGTACCAGACGCCCAGGAGGCCGAGCAGCAGCGGGATGTTCTCCTCGGGCGGCGCGGTGCGGAAGTGCTCGTCGATCAGGTGGAAACCGTCGAGCATCTCGCGGAAACGGTCCGGGCCGATCGCGATCATCAGCGAGAGGCCGATCGCCGAGTCGTAGGAGTACCGGCCGCCGACCCAGTCCCAGAACTCGAACATGTTGGCCGTGTCGATACCGAAGTCCTCGACCTTCTCGGCGTTCGTCGACAGCGCCACGAAGTGCTTGGCCACGGCTTCCTGGCCGGCCCGCAGATGCGTCAGCAGCCAATTGCGCGCGGAGGTCGCGTTGGTGATGGTCTCGATGGTGGTGAAGGTCTTGGAGGCGATGATGAAGAGCGTCTCGGCCGGGTCCAAGTCCCTTACGGCCTCGTGCAGATCGGCCCCGTCGACGTTCGAGACGAAACGGACCGTCAGCCCGCGGTCGGTGAAGGAGCGCAGCGCCTCGTACGCCATCGCCGGGCCCAGGTCCGAGCCGCCGATGCCGATGTTGACGACGTTCTTGATGGGCTTGCCGGTGTGCCCGGTCCACTCCCCCGACCTGACCTTCTCCGAGAAGGCGGCCATCTTGTCGAGCACGGCGTGCACGGCGGGCACCACGTTCTCGCCGTCCACCTCGATGACGGCGCCGCGCGGGGCGCGGAGCGCGGTGTGCAGCACCGCGCGGTCCTCGGTGGTGTTGATCTTCTCGCCGCGGAACATCGCGTCGCGCAGCCCGGCCACCCCGGCAGCGGCGGCCAGCTCACGGAGCAGGCCCAGCGTCTCGCCGGTCACCAGGTGCTTGGAGTAGTCGAGATACAGATCGCCGGCCCGGAGGGTGTAGGTGCTCCCCCGCTCCGGGTCCCTGTCGAACAGCTCCCGGAGACGCGTGTCGCCCAGCTGCTCCCGGTGCTTGGCCAGAGCGGTCCACTCGGGCATCTGGTTGAGCCTGGTACGGCCTGCTGCGTTCATCTCGGACATCAGTCCATTCTTCTCGTACCTGCGTACATGCCCCGCTCCACCCAACCTAATTGATCCGGCGGGCGAGTGCCGCGACCAGCGCTCCGGGCTCACGGGCAGCGGCCACTACGCAGTCCGGCCGGGCACCCGAGTGGGTTCCGGCCGGAAGTTCACAGAATCAGATCTCGCCCCGGAGCTTCGCCAGGGCCTCGGCGAGGATCGCTTCGCCGTCCTCGTCGCTGCGCCGCTCGCGCACATAGGCGAGGTGCGTCTTGTAGGGCTCGGTACGCGGTGGGTCCGGGGGGTTGTCGCTGTCCTGACCTGCCGGGAACCCACAGCGCGGGCAGTCCCAGGTCTCCGGGACCTGCGCGTCGTGGGCGAAGCTCGGCTGTGTCTCGTGCCCGTTCGAGCACCAGAAGGAGATGCGGAGGCGCGGTGCGGACTCGCCCCGCTCGGCCTCCCCCATCGGCCCCGCTCCGACCCGGCTTCCCCGGATCGCGTTGCCACTTGCCACGGTCGTAACTCCCTGCGTGATGGTGCTCGAAGATGCCCCAGTCTACGTAAGGCCCAACGCGCGTCCAGTGATTGGAGTTACACCCCCGCGCGGAAACGCGGGCGACACGCGGCGAGAACGTGGATACGGACGGTCAGTTCTTCAGCTTCATCAGCAGGCCGAGCACGACGATGCAGGCGAACCAGCAGAGGCCGAGCACCACGGTGATGCGGTCGAGGTTGCGCTCGGCGACCGAGGAGCCGCCGACGGACGACTGCATGCCGCCACCGAACATGTCGGAGAGGCCGCCGCCCTTCCCCTTGTGCATCAGCACCAGCAGCATCAGCAGCAGGCTGAAGACGATCAGGGCGATCGAGAACCCCAGAATCACGGCTGGACCAACTTCCTCGGAACTCATAACGGACGACGGGGCCGGACGGCTGGTGCCAGCCGTCTCGGCCCCGCAAGGGTACGACGGATCCGCGCTAGCGCATACTCACTGGTCGCGGAAGCGGACGATCTTGACGAACTCGTCGGCGTCGAGGGCGGCGCCGCCGATCAGCGCACCGTCCACATCGGGCTGGGCCATGATCGCGGCGACGTTCCCGGACTTGACCGAGCCGCCGTACTGGATACGGACCTTGTCGGCCAGCTCCTGCGAGTAGAGCTCGGCCAGCCGGCCGCGGATCGCCCCGCAGACCTCCTGGGCGTCCTCGGGGGTGGCGACCTCGCCGGTGCCGATCGCCCAGACCGGCTCGTACGCGATCACGACCGACTCGGCGTCGTCGGCAGGGATGTCCTTGAGGCCGCCGTCGAGCTGCTTGAGCGTGTACTCGACCTGCTGGCCGGCCTTGCGGATGTCCAGGCCCTCGCCGACGCAGAGGATCGGGGTGATGCCGTGCCGGTAGGCGGCCTTGACCTTGGCGTTGCAGACCTCGTCGGTCTCGGCGTGGTACTGGCGGCGCTCGCTGTGCCCGACGGCCACATAGGCGCACTTCAGCTTGGCCAGCATCGGCCCGGAGACCTCGCCGGTGTACGCGCCGGAGTCGTGCGCCGAGATGTCCTGGGCGCCGTACTTGATCTTCAGCTTGTCGCCGTCGACGAGGGTCTGGACGGAGCGCAGGTCCACGAAGGGCGGCAGGACCGCCACCTCGACGGCGTCGTAGTCCTTGTCGGCGAGGGCGAAGGAGAGCTTCTGGACGTGGGCGATGGCCTCGAGGTGGTTGAGGTTCATCTTCCAGTTGCCCGCCATCAGCGGGGTGCGGGTGCTCTGATTTGTCATGAGGTTTGTCAGTTCTCCAGTGCGGCGAGGCCGGGAAGCGTCTTGCCCTCGAGGTATTCGAGGCTGGCGCCGCCACCGGTCGAGATGTGTCCGAACTTGTTCTCGTCGAAGCCCAGGATGCGGACCGCGGCGGCGGAGTCACCGCCGCCGACGACCGTGAAGGCCGGGCTGTCGAGGAGTGCCTGCGCGACGGCGCGGGTGCCGTCGGCGTAGTCGGGGTGCTCGAAGACGCCCATCGGGCCGTTCCAGAAGACGGTGGCCGCGTCGGCGAGTTTCGATGCGTAGAGCTTGTTGGTCTCGGGGCCGTTGTCCAGGCCCATCTGCCCGGCCGGGATCGCGTCGGCGGGCACGGTCTCGGGGTGCGTCGGCGCCTTGGCCTTGAGGTCGGGGAACTCCGCGGAGACCACGACATCGACGGGCAGCACGAACTCCACGCCCTTGGCCTTCGCCCGCTCCAGGTACTCACGGACCACCGGGATCTGGTCCTCCTGGAGGAGGGAGCTGCCGACCTCGTGGCCCTGGGCCTTGAGGAAGGTGTACGCCATGCCGCCGCCGATGAGGATGCGGTCGGCGCGCTCCAGGAGGTGGTCGATGACACCGAGCTTGTCGGAGACCTTGGCGCCGCCGAGCACCACCGCGTACGGGCGCTTGACGTCGGAGGTCAGCTTCTTGAGGACGCCGACCTCGGTGGCGATGAGGTAGCCGGCGGCGTGCGGCAGGCGCGCGGGGAGGTCGTAGACCGAGGCGTGCTTGCGGTGCACGGCGCCGAAGCCGTCTCCGACGTAGAGGTCGGCCAGCCCGGCGAGCCGGTCGGCGAAGGCGCCGCGCTCGGCGTCGTCCTTCGAGGTCTCGCCGGCGTTGAAGCGGAGGTTCTCGATGACGGCGACCTGGCCGTCGGCGAGACCGGCGACGGTGGCCCTGGCGGATTCGCCGACCGTGTCGGTGGCGAACGCGACGTCGGCGCCGAGGAGTTCACCGAGGCGAGCCGCGGCGGGGGCGAGCGAGAACGCCGGGTCCGGGGCGCCCTTCGGGCGGCCCAGGTGCGAGGCGACGACGACACGGGCGCCGGCCTCCGCGAGCTTGGCCACCGTCGGCTGGACCGCGCGGATCCGGCCGTCGTCGGTGATGGTGGTGCCGGAGAGCGGCACATTGAGGTCGGCACGGACGAATACCCGCTTGCCCGCGACCCCTTCGGCGAGAAGTTCGTCGATGGTCTTCATGAGTTCCTGGACTCCTTGGACGTTCTGGACAGGCCACGGGGCCCGGACCGCGCTTCCTCGCGCAGTTCCGAGCCCCGTGCTCACATCGAGGCGCCTACCGGCCCGTGATCAGAGCTGGTTGCCGACAAAGACTGTCAGGTCGACGAGGCGGTTGGAGTAACCCCACTCGTTGTCGTACCAGCCGATGACCTTGACGCTCTTGCCCTGGACCATGGTCAGGGAGGAGTCGAAGGTGCAGGACGCCGGCCAGTTGACGATGTCCGAGGAGACGATCGGGTCCTCGGTGTAGTCGAGGAGCCCCTTGAGCTGGCCCTCGGACGCCTTCTGGAACGCGGCGTTGACCTCGTCCTTGGTGACCTCGCGCTCCAGCTCGATGACCAGGTCGGTCACGGAGCCGGTCGGGACCGGGACGCGCATCGCGATGCCGTCGAGCTTGCCCTCGAGCTCCGGGATGACCAGCGCGGTGGCCTTGGCGGCACCCGTGGTGGTCGGAATGATGTTCTCGGCGGCGGCGCGGGCGCGGCGCAGGTCCGAGTGCGGGTAGTCCAGGATGCGCTGGTCGTTGGTGTACGCGTGGACGGTCGTCATCATGCCCTTGACGATGCCGAAGTTCTCCAGGAGAACCTTGGCCATCGGCGCCACACAGTTGGTGGTGCAGGAGGCGTTGGAGATGACGTGGTGCTTGGCCGCGTCGTACTTGTCCTGGTTGACGCCCATCACGATGGTGATGTCCTCACCCTTGGCCGGAGCCGAGATGAGGACCTTCTTGGCGCCGCCGGCGATGTGCTTCTCGGCGTCGGCCTTCTTCGTGAAGAAGCCGGTCGACTCGATGACGATGTCGACGCCCAGCTGACCCCAGGGGATCTCGGCCGGGTTGCGCTCGGACAGCACCTTGATGGTGTGGCCGTCGACGGTGATGGTGTCTGCGGTGTGAGAGACCTCGGCCTTGAGACGGCCCAGAATCGTGTCGTACTTCAGCAGATGCGCAGTGGTCGCGGTGTCACCCAGGTCGTTGACAGCCACGATCTCGATGTCAGCACCCTGCTCCAGCAGCGCGCGGAAGTAGTTACGACCGATGCGGCCAAAGCCGTTGATGCCTACGCGGATCGTCACGAACTCGATCTCCTCGTTGGTACGCCGGGTTTCGACGCCACGGCGAGATGTATGGGATGTCCCCGACCGCCTCCGACCCTACCTCTCGAAAGCCCTCAGGGTCATATCGAACAGGACCGTAAGGAAATTCATCCGCGGTACGCGACACCCGTACTCATCAGTACATTCCCCGGGGCTCATACGACGCTGCCGGTGCCCATATGGGCACCGGCAGCGTCGCGTTGTTCTCCGCGGGATCACAATGCCGAAATACGGGAATCGGGAATAGCGGAAACAGCTGTATTCGGCGGCTCAGCCGACCAGGCTGTCGTCCATCTCCTCGGAAAGCGTGGACTCCGTACCCGGAATCCCCAGATCCTGGGCCCGCTTGTCGGCCATGGCCAGCAGCCGGCGGATCCGGCCGGCGACGGCGTCCTTGGTCAGCGGCGGGTCGGCGAGCGCGCCGAGCTCCTCAAGCGACGCCTGCTTGTGCTCCATCCGCAGCCGGCCGGCCGCGGCGAGGTGCTCGGGCACCTCGTCGGCGAGGATCTCCAGCGCACGGCCGACCCGGGCCCCCGCGGCGACCGCGGCCCTCGCCGAGCGG
>NZ_JAAGLN010000519.1 GCF_010548145.1 Streptomyces sp. SID10853 | reverse complement strand
TCGTGTGGGCGGCCGCGCCGATCACGGCGTCGGCCCGCGGCAGGGTGCTGTCGGCGCGGGCCGCCTGGGTGAACACCACGGCGGTGTACGCGCTGCCGTCGGGGAGTTCGACCACACCGGCTTCGTGTGGGCGGCCGCGCCGATCACGGCGTCGGCCCGCGGCAGGGTGCTGTCGGCGCGGGCCGCCTGGGTGAACACCACGGCGGTGTACGCGCTGCCGTCGGGGAGTTCGACCACACCGGCTTCGTG
>NZ_JAAGLN010000518.1 GCF_010548145.1 Streptomyces sp. SID10853 | reverse complement strand
CCCCCCCCCCCCCCCCCCCCCCCCCCCCCCCCCCCCCCCCCCCCCCCCCCCCCCCCCCCCCCCCCCCCCCCCCCCCCCCCCCCCCCCCCCCCCCCCCCCCCCCCCCCCCCCCCCCCCCCCCCCCCCCACCCCCCCCCCCCCCCCCCCCCCCCCCCCCCCCCCCCCCCCCCCCCCCCCCCCCCCCCCCCCCCCCCCCCCCCCCCCCCCCCCCCCCCCCCCCCCCCCCCCCCCCCCCCCCCCCCCCCCCCCCCCCCC
>NZ_JAAGLN010000517.1 GCF_010548145.1 Streptomyces sp. SID10853 | reverse complement strand
GAGGCGTACGAGCTGCTGACCGGGACCCCCTGGTCATAGCCGTGCCGGTGCGAAGGGCCCGCTTCCGGCACATTCCCGGGGGCCCTCGGGCCCTTCGTCGCCGCGGCTCTGCTTCTCCGCTTCTCCGCACGCGGAGAAGCCCCCGGCCGGAATCCGGTCGGGGGCTTCTCCGTTCCTGCTGCTGAGCGGACGACCAGGTTCGAACTGGCGACCTCAACCTTGGCAAGGTTGCGCTCTACCAACTGAGCTACGTCCGCATGCGCCGTGGCGCGGGCACCACTATACCCAAC
>NZ_JAAGLN010000516.1 GCF_010548145.1 Streptomyces sp. SID10853 | reverse complement strand
TCGCGCGCCAGCCCTGCGTCCACCACCACCCGTACCCCCGGCACGGTCAGGGACGACTCGGCCACCGACGTCGCGAGCACCACCCGGCGCCCGGCCGAGCCCGCGAGCACCGCGTCCTGCACGGCGGCCGGCGCGCGCCCGTGCACCTGGAGGACCTCCACGTCCAGACCTGCCAACTGCCCTGCCACCCTGGTGATTTCACCGACCCCCGGCAGGAAACAGAGCACATCGCCGGTCCGCTCGGCCAGTGCCCGCCGGACGACCGAAGCGACATGCGTGAGCAGGGCGGGATCCACCCGCATCCCGTGCGGCGGACGCACCGGCCGGACGGGCGGCGCCCACACCGTCTCCACCGGGTGCGAGACACCGTGCGCCTCCACCACAGGGGCGTCCCCGAGCAGCCGCGCCCACCCCTCGGCGTCGGTGGTCGCCGACGCGGCCACCAGGCGCAGCTCGGGACGGAGCGCGGCCCGCACATCAAGGAGGAAGGCGGCGACGGTGTCCGCGTCGAGGTGACGTTCATGGCACTCGTCGAGCATGACCACATCCACCCCGGCCAGCTCCTGGTCGCGCTGGAGCCGCTGGAGCAGCACCCCGGTGGTGACGACCTCCACGACCGTGTCCGGCCCCACGACCCGCTCGCCGCGCACCGTGAACCCGACCCGGCCGCCGGCCTGCTCACCGAGCAGCCACGCCATCCGCCGGGCGGCGGCCCGCGCGGCGATCCGGCGCGGCTCGGC
>NZ_JAAGLN010000515.1 GCF_010548145.1 Streptomyces sp. SID10853 | reverse complement strand
TCAGTAGCGGTAGTGGTCCGGCTTGTACGGGCCTTCGACCTCGACACCGATGTACGCGGCCTGCTCCGGACGCAGCGTCGTCAGCTTGACGCCCAGAGCGTCCAGGTGGAGCCGGGCGACCTTCTCGTCCAGGTGCTTGGGCAGCACGTACACATCGGTCGGGTACTCAGCGGGCTTGGTGAACAGCTCGATCTGGGCCAGCGTCTGGTCCGCGAACGAGTTCGACATCACGAACGACGGATGACCCGTCGCATTGCCCAGGTTCAGCAGACGCCCCTCCGACAGCACGATCAACACCTTGCCGTCGGCGAACGTCCACGTGTGGACCTGCGGCTTGACCTCGTCCCGCACAATCCCGGGAAGCTTCGCCAGACCGGCCATGTCGATCTCGTTGTCGAAGTGACCGATGTTGCCCACGATGGCCTGGTGCTTCATCTTGGCCATGTCCGCGGCCATGATGATGTCCTTGTTGCCCGTCGTCGTCACGAAGATGTCCGCGATCGAAACCACGTCGTCCAGGGTCGAGACCTGGAAGCCGTCCATCGCCGCCTGCAGCGCACAGATCGGGTCGATCTCCGTGATGATCACCCGGGCACCCTGCCCACGCAGCGACTCCGCGCACCCCTTGCCCACATCCCCGTAACCGCAGACGACAGCAACCTTCCCGCCGATCAGGACGTCAGTGGCACGGTTGATGCCGTCGATCAGCGAATGACGGCAGCCGTACTTGTTGTCGAACTTCGACTTCGT
>NZ_JAAGLN010000514.1 GCF_010548145.1 Streptomyces sp. SID10853 | reverse complement strand
AGCGGGGTCGTCGCCCAACTGCGAGCCGTCGAGGCCGCGGGCCCACTCCAGTACGGCCCCGGGCCGCTCCGGTATCTCCGGCAGCCCCCACCGGGCGGCCTGCGGCGCCGCGTGGGCGGCGCGCAGCAGCGGCAGAGCCTCCGAGTGGCCGTGCAGAGCCACCAGTACGGCGGCGAGGCGCAGCCCCTCGCTCGTCCCCGGAGAGGCGGCCTCGGCCGCCAGCAGCCTGCGCAGCAGCGGCAGATCGCGGTCCTGCCGGTCGAACTGCGCCGCCCGCAGCACCGTGGCGCGACGCGCCTTGTCCCCGGCCGACCGGGGCCACAGCGACGGGTCGTCCCGCAGCTGTGCCAGATCCGTCAGACCCGGACTCAGTACGGTCTCCCGCAGGGGCGGGCGCGGATGCGGATCGAGCCGCGCACAGGCCCGGCCGCCGGCCGCTTCGAGCAGCAGATGGTCGGGCTCTGTACGGAGCAGGGCCGTGTGCAGCCGGGCGAACAGCTCGCCGGGGGAGCGGTCGGGAAGGTCCAGCGCCCCGCGCAGCGCGGCCCGCCGGGCGTCGAGATCCGGCAGCGACTTCCGTATCGCCTCGTCCGACGCGGCCACCGCGGCGGCCAGCCGTGTCCCGGCGTCGGCGGGGGACAGATGCAGCAGACCGGGCCACCCGGGCAGTCCGATCGCCAGCTCCAGCGCCTCGTCCGCGCTCGCGGCGACGAGCCCGGCCGCGCCGTCCGCCGACGCGTACAGCACAGGACCCCCGCCGCA
>NZ_JAAGLN010000513.1 GCF_010548145.1 Streptomyces sp. SID10853 | reverse complement strand
CCTTGCCCACATCCCCGTAACCGCAGACGACAGCAACCTTCCCGCCGATCAGGACGTCAGTGGCACGGTTGATGCCGTCGATCAGCGAATGACGGCAGCCGTACTTGTTGTCGAACTTCGACTTCGTCACCGCGTCATTGACGTTGATCGCCGGGAACAGCAGGGTCCCGTCACGGTGCATCTCGTACAGACGGTGCACACCCGTCGTCGTCTCCTCGGTGACCCCGCGGATCTCGGACGACAGCTGCGTCCACTTCTGCGGGTTCTCGCCCAGCGTGCGGTTGAGGAGCTTGAGGATGTAGCTGTACTCCTCGCTGTCCGCGGTCGCCGGGTCCGGGGCCGCGCCGGCCTTCTCGAACTCGACACCCTTGTGGACCAGGAGGGTGGCGTCACCGCCGTCGTCGAGGATCATGTTGGGGCCGCCGGTCGGGGTGTTCGGCCAGGTCAGCGCCTGCTCCGTGCACCACCAGTACTCCTCCAGGCTCTCGCCCTTCCACGCGAACACCGGCACGCCCGCAGGGGCGTCCGGGGTGCCGTTCGGGCCGACCGCGATGGCCGCGGCCGCGTGGTCCTGGGTGGAGAAGATGTTGCACGAGGCCCAGCGGACCTCGGCGCCGAGCGCGACCAGGGTCTCGATGAGCACGGCCGTCTGCACCGTCATGTGCAGCGAACCGGTCACTCGGGCGCCGGCCAGCGGCTGCGCCGCGGCGTACTCCTTGCGGATCGACATCAGACCGGGCATCTCGTGCTCGGCGAGCGTGATCTCCTTGC
>NZ_JAAGLN010000512.1 GCF_010548145.1 Streptomyces sp. SID10853 | reverse complement strand
GCCGAGACCACCACCGCCGCCCGGCTGATCCGTGCGAGCCGCCCCGACGTGGTGCACGCGCACAGCTCCAAGGCCGGTCTGGCCGCCCGCCTCGCCGTACGGGGGCGCGTCCCGACGGTCTTCCAGCCGCACGCCTGGTCGTTCGACGCGGTCGGCGGCCCGACCGCGCGCCTCGCGCTGGCCTGGGAGCGGTACGCGGCCCGGTGGGCCGAGCGCGTCCTGTGCGTCAGTGAGGCGGAACGGCGGGCCGGTGAGGCGGCCGGGATCGCCGCCAGGTGGGCGGTGATCCGTAACGGCGTCGACCTCGGTGAGTTCCGCCCCGACGGCGGCGTCGGGCCCGAACCCGGTTCAGGGGAAAGGGCTCTGGGGCCGGGGCCCTTCGTCGTCTGTGTGGGCAGGCTCTGCCGCCAGAAGGGCCAGGACGTACTCCTGCGGGCCTGGCCCGAGATCCTCCGTGCGGCGCCCGCGGCCCGGCTGGTGCTCGTCGGCGACGGACCCGACCGGGCGCGGCTGACCAGGACGGCGCCGCCCGGTGTGCTGTTCGCCGGAGCGGTCGACGGGCCGTGCGACTGGCTGCGCGCCGCCGACCTCGTCGTCCTGCCGTCCCGCTGGGAGGGCATGGCGCTCGCCCCGCTCGAAGCGATGGCCTGCGGGCGGCCCGTCGTCCTCACCGATGTGAGCGGCGCCCGGGAGAGCCTGCCGCCCGGACACCACCGGCACGGGCTCGTCCCGCCGGACGACCCGCACGCACTGGCCCGCGCGGTCAGATCGGAAGAGCG
>NZ_JAAGLN010000511.1 GCF_010548145.1 Streptomyces sp. SID10853 | reverse complement strand
CGGCGATGGCGGCAGGGGCGCGAGGCCCGCGCACTGGGCCGCGCTCGCCGCGCAGGGGCTGCTGGGCGCGCACCTCCCCGAGGAGTACGGAGGGGGCGGCGGCGGTCTTCTGGAGCAGGCCGTCATCCTGGAGGAGACGGCCCGTGCGGCGCTCCCCGGCCCGTATCTCCCGACCGTGCTGGCCTCCGCCGTACTGCACCGGGCCGGCCGCCCCGACCTCGCCGCGCCCCTCGCGGACGGACGCAGGACCGGTGCGGTGGCCCTGGGTGAAGCGGGCGATCCGGTACTCGGCGGCGCGGAGGCCGATCTGATCCTGCTCCGGCACCAGGGGCGCTGGGCCGCAGTGGACGCCGCTGAGCTCGATGTGCGCGCCCAGCAGAGCGTGGACCCGACCAGGCCGACCGCCGAGGTGCGGCTGCGGGCCGACGTCCCCGACGACCGGCTGCTGACCCTCGATCCCGCACTCGTCACCGACCTGGCGGCGGTCCTGTTCGCCGCCGACGCCTGCGGTACGGCGGCCTGGGCGCTGCACACCGCCACCGAACACGCCAAGGTCCGCGAGCAGTTCGGGCGGCCCATCGGCCAGTTCCAGGCCGTCAAGCACCTCTGCGCCGACATGCTCCTGAGGGTCGAGCAGGCCAGGGCGCTGACCTGGGACGCGGCGCGGGCCGCTGGAGAGGACGCGGGCCCGGCCGGGGCGGGCGACGACGCGGCAGGACAGGGCGGAGGCGCGGGGTCCGGCGGCGGTACGGCAGTCCCGGGCGAAGGCGCGGAATCCGGCGACGGTACGG
>NZ_JAAGLN010000510.1 GCF_010548145.1 Streptomyces sp. SID10853 | reverse complement strand
GCGTTGCCCGCCGCGCCCGACGGCGGACCTCGTGCGCGGGACGCCGGGCCCGCCGGTGCCGTCCCCCTGTCGCTGTTGCTGGCGGGCCCCGCCACACCCGCGTGGCTGGTACGGCTCGCCCTGGACGCCGGTCAGCGGGAGCTGGCGGAGACCGTCGTCGCCCGCACACGGGCGGTGGACCCGGCGTCGTCCGCGACCGCGCACGCGGACGGCCTGCTCCAGGAGTCGGCCGAACTGCTGAGCAGGGCCGCCAAAGGGCACGGCGACGCCTGGGCGCGGGGCCGCGCGGACGAGGACCTGGGCGTGCTGCTGCTCAAGGACGGCGACGACAGCAGCCGTGCCCATGCCGTCAGGCGCTTCGAGGCCGCCCTGGGCATCTACGACGCCTTCTCCAGCGCCCCCGACACGGCCCGCGTGCGGGGCACGCTTCGTGGGCTCGGGGTACGCCGTCGGCACTGGACCTACGCCGATCGCCCCGCGACCGGCTGGGCCAGCCTCACCGACTCGGAGCGCGCGGTCGCGGACCTGGTCGCGCAGGGCCTGACGAACCGCGAGACCGCCGACCGGATGTTCCTTTCCCCGTACACCGTCAACTATCACCTCCGCCAGATCTTCCGGAAGCTGTCCATCTCCTCCCGGGTCGAACTCGCCTTCCTGCACCGCGATCACGACCACCCGGCCGCCGTCACCACCGCGCCACCCGCGGAGCGGCAGCGGCGTCCCTCCGCCGCCCAGCCCGACGGGCGTCGCCCCCGCGGAGCGACCCCCGCGCTGCCGGAGCGGAAGGCCAGGCCCGTACCGGCCGG